>CAZVRZ010000119.1:2925-16082 GCA_964629965.1 uncultured Anaerolineaceae bacterium | reverse complement strand
GTGGTGGGAGCTCAAGCTTACCAGAGTTCAACCACTATTTTGTCCGGTAGTGAAGCCATGAGAGAGGGATCTTCGATGGCGCAATAGTGCAGAAAGGATTTCAATGCCGCCAGCCGTAGATTTCTTGTCGATACAATACAGTCACGATTGTTTTGAAGCCAAACCATGAATTCATCCAGCACCTGCTTGTTAATTTTGTCAAAAGTTATTTTGGTAAATGGGAGCTGCTTTTCCTCCAAAAAGAAACGGCGGAAGAGATTGATGGAGTCGCGATAGGATTTAACCGTATGCTGGCTGTAGCACTTGTTTTTCGGCAGGTAAACGGTCAGGAACCCCCTCACATGCTTAAAGAAACTGTCATCTGTTTTCATCTTTCACTTCCGGGATCAAACTTGAACATTTTTGCAGTGTCTTTTCCTGAAATACTGGAAAAAATTCAGGAACAAGATGCAGATAGTAATCAGTATCCGAAAAATGAGTATGGCCCATATACATGCTGAGATATGGCAACCAAGCATTGATGTCTTTATTTTCATTAATCCAGCGATTTAGACACTTTATAGCAAAGGTATGGCGGAAATCATGAACGCGGGGCGGGTTCCCGCTAACAAACTGAGCGGCCTCCGTTTTATTCCAAAAGTGATGGAACCAATCGTCAATCGTCCATATGGTGTAGGCTTCACCAAATGGATTAGGGAAGAATCTGCTACGATTTGGAAAAACACGACTTACCTTCGCGTGGTAAATGCAGCATAAATTGGATATATCATCTGACATCATCACGTTGCGATCCTTATTCCCTTTTGATTGCCGGATAGTCAGTTTTCCGATTTTCAGATCGACATCTTCAACTTTTAACAATCTGGCTTCCGAAGATCGTAATCCGCAACAGTACAGAACCCGAAAAAATACAGGGATGATCAAATGCAGGGCAGGACTGTGTGAACTAACTGGACATTGATCAACAGCTGTAAAAAAAGCCCGCAATTCTTGATCTGTGAAGATATGAGGTACGTACCGAAGTAGTCTTCCGGGAATTCCATTTGGGATGATATAGGCTTCAATCCCCATTTTATTCATGTATTTAGCCAACTGCCGGACTGGAATAATTCGGCACTTGAGATTATTCACACACTCACCTTGCCTTCTTTCCGCCCAATGCATTGCGATCTTCTGAGTAAGAACCGTTTCATCGGGGTAGTTGTTCATGCAGAAAACGCTAAATGCTTTCAACACATGAACAGGCGAATTATAGACGAGACCGATTGCTCTTTTCTGTTCGATAAGGCCCTCGATATAGGGTTTGAAATGACCAGAAATGGATTCTTTCATAGTAATGCCTCATGGGTAGTTTCAATCCCTTTTAGATCCAGGGCGCAGGCGCGTAGATGGGCAAGGTCTGTTGATAAATAGACCTTGGTTGATTCTTTGTCCTGGTGCCCCAAAATACTCGAAATGATCGGAAGCGGGGTTTCTTTCTCCAGCAAACGCGTGGCTACTGAATGCCGAAGGCAATGAAATCCCTTCCGGTCATTCTTACCTTGTCGGATCCCCGCGGCTTTCATGATCCTACGGCTGACCCCATAGCAGGCAGAATGTGCGTACAGTTTTTGATAAGGTGCCTGAGCGCGCAGAAATAGATAGGGCTCTGGCGAATCGGGCCTTCCGTTCAAGATATAATCCGCAATCGCGTTTCCGACATCCGGAAGTAAAGGAAGGGTGAGAGGCGTCTCCGTTTTTTCCTGGATGATTTCAATGGTATTGCTTTTCCAGTGGATATCGCCAATTTTCAGGTTGGCGATATCGATGGATCTCAAGCCGGTTCTCAGGGCGAGTAGTAACATGGCATAATTGCGTTTGCCTTCCGGAGTTTGATGATCCACCGCATCCAACAGCTTCTGCTCCTCTTCGTACGTAATCGTGGATACAATTGTGGTCTTTCTTCTACAACTACTGGGTATGGCGCCGCTCAGGTAAAATGTGGTCCGTTTTTTCAGCTCAACAAATCTGAGAAAAGAACGCAGAGCTGTTAAGACATCTGACATACTGTTAGTTGTCTGATACCGTTTTGAAATCATAGGGAGAAAGATGTTGATATCCTGCGGGCAGGCTTCAGAAATGTCTTTGAGTTTCTGGTGTTCCAGGAATTCTAACAATTGCCTTGAAATGACCCCATAGCCTTCAATAGTAGTGGCGCTTTTCCCTTCTTGATTGAGATGGTCGAGATAATCCTTGTGCAAGAGAATAAAAGCCGATTGCTGTAGATGAGACGGATTGTCATCCGTATTCAGTTTCCATGTGATTTTGCCATTCTCTTGATACTCAATGAGCATTTGGGTCTTTTGGCGAATCCCCCTATACTGCCATCTTTTTATGGAACCGGCATCCAATTTGGCCTTTGCCTCAATGATATATTGTTCCGCCAGTTGTTTTGAAAACATTTCCTGATGGTTTTCAAGGAAATACCTTGCTAAGCCACTCCAGGCTTGCTCGTAACGGTAGATCGTTGAAGGTTTAAACTTGAAGGAATGGATTGATTCTCTTGCCTTCTCAATCAGATCGAATAATGATATTTCGTCCATACTGTAACTCCTCCACGAGATTGAATAGGGACAACTGATTTTCCATGAATAGGCAATGCACCTGTTCATGGAAATATTATCCCGAACTTCTCGGGAAAAAGTTACGAAGGATTGGCAAATATACTGTTCCCAGGCGTACTCAATAGGTAATTCATCGATTTTGCGATGGTTGAATGGGAAAACCAGCTCAAAAGAGAGCAATCCTAATAAATTCGGGATTTTCAAAACTTCGGGATAATTTCAGTTGTGTAAGACATAGGGTTCCTCGTGAATTAGAAATCATCGTTCCAGCCAGAGACGCGGTCTTCGTAGGCTGCTGCCAGCCCGCGGTGTTCTTTACCGCCGTCATCCTGCATGCGGTTGGCGTTTTCGGACGGAAGTACTCTTCCGCCTGTTCTCACCAGCGGGCCTTCTCCCAGCTCCATGTCAAGATCGAAGCAAGGGAAGGCTTCTTCGAGCTGGCGGACCAATTCCTTGTCCAACCGCCATTCGTAAGCGTTGCGCAACACATCGTTGATGCGCGCTTCAGGCGCTTCCTCGCGGCAGTCGCCGCAGGCTGGGTGAAGGGGTGGATGTAGTGCTCGTCGCACAAGCAGTCCCAGAACAGGGATGTATTGTAGAAACCGCCATGAGAGTCTGCATGGTAAGTGACAGGCTCGCGGGCGGGTTGTGTCATATCCATAGTAGTTGCCTCCATTGAGTAAGTTTCGGGAGAGTTCATCTTCCTTCGCTACGCTCAGGACAGGCTCCTTCGGCCGCCTTCGATGACTCCAGGGCAGACGAAATGAGACGAACAAACGAGGCGCGCAGGGTGTGCGCGCCTCATCAGGGTTGATGGTGATTGCCGCTAAGCGCGGCGTGGGTGTGGTTTAGTACGGGCAATCTACTTCGGCGGCAGCTTCGGGCTGGGAAGCCTGGAAAGATTCCACTTTGAAGGCCATCAGGTTGACGTAACCCTTGCCATTGGAAGTGGAGACCTCGTAGGCCAGCCGGCCGGTGATCATTCACACCAGCACCCCCTCCTTGCGAACTTTGATCAACAAGGGTGTGTATACCATTATTACACAGGGAATCATCCACCCGATGATATTAACTTTCTTCCCCGTTCTCTCGGATATACGGGTGATAGGACAAGTTACGTCCCCAGAGATTTTTCACCACAGTGACACAGAGAAGGTGAGAAAGAAGTGTGCTAAAATATATACATCCGTTCGGGATAAGGAGTCTTTTGAGTATTTTTTGGCGGCGAAGCCGTTCAAGAAACGAATCATTTGAGCTCCATTGTGTTTCTGCAGTAAGGGAACATAAGAGACGGAGGTAGTTATGAAGCATCCGAAAAAACAGGTGATCATCATCGCAGTGATCATCATGATCGGATTGGCAATGATCGCGCTGTGCTGTGGCGTTGTCGTTGCCTATAACTATTATTTCAAGGACCGTATTTCCCCCATCTCCAGTGCTCCTGGGATTTGTCAGGTTGAGCACACTCGCTTTGATACGGAGCACCCTGAACAAACCCAGGGCGTTTCGCCCGATCAGTTGGCCATTCTGACTATTGACGGTACACCCCAAGCATTCACCATTTTCATTGATCCGCTCTCAGGTTCCATTCTCGAAGAGTGGGACTACTTCACGACTGGTAAAGAGCTTTATTTCCTGGATGGTGTGTTCCAGGGCGGGATGGAAGTCCCTGCGCCAGAGATTCTCACAGGGGTATCCATTCCGGAATTACCCCTGTATCCCTGGGAGATTATTGAAGAGTTCACCCCTACCTGCAGTGTGGAACTGGCAGGAGCAGCCCTCTTTAGCACTTCCGCGCTGGTATTACCGGGCTGGAACGATGGGTACGAGGTTGCCCGCCTGTGGATGCTGGCGGGAGGCGGCAGTATGATCACGGTTGAAGGACAACTCGCCCTGCTCAGCATCGATCCGGGTGAAGTGATAGACCTGGATCAGTTCGAGGTGACTGGTTTCTTCATCGGGACTCTGGGGGAAGGCGATCATCGTTTAGGCGGAATCCTGTCGCCTGGCAATCTCCCAGGGACTTTCCGGCTATCTTTGTCGCCTCGAGGCCAGGGTACAACGCAGGATGGCAGCGAGATCATCTTTGACCTGGCAGGTGCGCAGGTGGATCGAGTATTTGTGCTTGGCACAGACGCACACGCCAGCACTGTCGACCTGGATGGCACTGAACATCCGGCGCCAGCCAGTGGTACGATTGAAATCTCCCGCCAGGGGAAAAACTATGCCGTAAGCCTGGATGTAACGATAAACGAACGCAGCTATGAAATTTCTGGCTTGCTGGGCAATGGTTTGTGGCAGCGCCGCGATCCCTCGACTGCACAAGCCCTGGGCGAGGCAAACCCACTTGCCGGACGGCAGACAACTGCAATCACCCAGCAGCCGCAAGCTGACCCAGCCTCCAGGCCTCCCAACGACAACACCCCGACCGCACCGGAGGCAAATGTTGGTTGGAACTTACTCCTGGATGACATGTTCGAGGCGAATAATAACCAGTGGCCGGTTACCTTTTCATCACAAGATGAGGTTCTCTTCTACCAATCGGATCTTTTTCAAAGTCAATACCTGGTCTTCGCCCAGCGAAAATCAGGGGTACGCCCTCAGATCACCCGCATGATTGATTTCAATGTCGGTCTCCAATTTAAGATCAGTGTCGAAGTGACACAAGAGGGAAACGCTGCTTCAGACTGCGGTTTGGTTATCTCTACGCAGGATGAAGCCCATAGGTTGGGATTCGGGGTGTCTGCCGCAGACCGTGCGTTTAGGGTGCTGCAAAAAGAAGCCGGCGGAAGTTGGGAAGAAACCCTCGGCTGGACACCCTCCCAGGCAATTGATCCCGGTCAGGCTAATCAGCTTTCCTGGCTGGGCAACAGCCAGGGGCTCACCTTTTATATCAATGACCAACAGGTTGGAGTGCTAGAAATTACCGGGCTCGATGTCCAGCGCTTGGGATTCTCTGCGTCTGTCGGCTCCGAGGAGCCTGTCCTATGCTATTTCGACAATCTGAAGGTTTTTGGGAAGTGATTGGAGGGAACGATGTTACCAGCAGTGTTCACAATTGCAACCACGATTGCGCTGGCATTGGGAGTCGTTAGCGCGGGTTTGAATTTTAATACAATCTATGATATCGAAATGGATCGCCATTATGTGGCAGTAACCGAACAGCAACTGGCAGAGCAATACACGGCAGTGGAGGAAAAGCTGCTGGATGCCCGCAGCAGGAACGATACCGTGGCAGTGGCCGAGTACAATACGATCCTCAATGGAATTCAACTGGTGCGGACTCGTTCAAATGTTGTGGCGATCGGGCGGCAGGTGGAACAGAAGAAGCAAGCCTTCATTGATGAGCAGTGGTCCGTTTTTCAGGCAAATGTAGCTATTGGGATCGTCTCCTGGGGAATGGGCAAGATCGGGTTTGGCAAGGTCACGGACACATACACGCGAGGGAATAACTGGCCTCCTGGTAGTAATGTTGCGGTCTGGAATCCACTGGCAGGACAGGGCGAGCGCATCATCCTTGGAAGTAAGCCGGAGCTCATCGTTGCTGAATTTAGCGATGAGCTGGCGGATTTCATGAATGCCGTCCTGAATGGCTTCGATGTAGCCAGAACCGTCACTGCCGCCGAGGGTGATATTCAGTCGGCGCTGGATGCTAGCACATTTGTATCCGAAGAGATCGATGAGATCAAGAATGTAAGACCCCTGCCAAAGGATATTGGGGATTATCTTGCGGCATCCATGGTGAAGCAGATCAAGCGAGCGAATCCCCAAATTGCAACGGAACCCATCGGTGATCAGGCGGTTTTTATCCGCCAACAGGCATGCCAGAACCTGAAGACGAAGTGGTTGGATGAACAACGCGACCTGCATCGCGCGGAGGCGGTGTGGAAGGCGATCCAAAAGCTGGAATGCGATCAATTAAACAAAGAGGCAGCCCAGCCTGAACAGGATCAGGCGAATGAAGGACCATCCAGTCCATCTGTACCTGACATAGAGCCTGAACAATCTGCCGGCTCAGCCGCAGACAGTGCGGCTCAGGTATGGATAAGAGATGACTATGCCACCCTCAACCGCGAGGTGAATTTGCTCGATAACAGCTTTTATGATCATAAGAGAATTTATCAGGTGAGCGAGTCATCCTTCAACTGGCTGGATACATATGTTGTCGCAGGAGAAGAGAGGCACAACCTGAACATAGCGGTGAAATTCAATTCCCCGCCGAAGGAGCTCGTGCCGGGACAAGAAGTTGCCCTCACCGCCACATTCTCAGGTGGCGGCACATTATCGACGGTCGGGCCTTTCTCGGCAGAATTTGCATATCACGCGGGTGCTGGTACATTTAGCGACCAAGAGCCAGGTTTTAGCGACCCCTGGGTTCGATCCGGCGGGTTCATCCACCCAGGCTCGGGATTCAACTACACCCCCTGGGATTCTAGTTTTTCTGGTCCGTCTACGTATACGTGGACATTAACCGTACCCGAGTTTGGAGGGGGCATGAATGTATTTGAGGTCTGGGTATATTGGCGGGCATGTCTTCCTTGCGATGTTACGTGGACTTACAGGATGAAATGAGGGTCGCCCAATGAGCAAAGAGAAAAAGACACAATGACACGTCCAAAGTTGAATCGACATACAACGCAGATGATTTCTTGAGTTATTATTGGCTCAAAGAAGAACTCATTAGTTTTTTGCAAGGCCGTGATTTATCTACTACTGGCTCCAAGCAAGATTTAACAGTTAGGATTAGCCAATTCCTAGCAACAGGCATACCAGAGAACAAGCCATCTAAGAAATTTACAAGGCGAACAGAAACAATGCCCAAGGAGTTTGCCCGTCAGAGTGTAATTAGGGCAGGGTGGAGGTGTAGTCAAGAATTACGTGCTTTTTTTGAACAAGAAATTGGGATTTATTTTCATTTTGATGGTGTTATGCGAGATTTTATTCATCGTAGGATTGGTAAAACTTCGAATGAAGCGATAGAAATGTGGGAAGAAACGCAGCGAAATTCCTTACAGGAAAAACCTATTGCGCCACAATTTGAATATAATCGGCATATTCGAGAATATTTTAAAACACATCCTGATGCAAAGTTGAAAGAAGCAATTCAGGAGTGGAAAATAAATAAGAAAAAACGGCGAAATGTAAGCAAGGTTTAGCATCAGTATTGCTGTCCGCTGCGCGCCCTGGGCATTACGGAGCACAAAACGATCGACTGCCTGATCGCCACCTACTGCATTGAAAACGACCGCAGCCTGTTGCACAGCGATGCGGATTTTGAGGCCTTTGAGCAGCACTTGAGCTTGAGAGTGGTACATCCATAATAGGAAAGAATCTGCCAACGAAACGATCAACTACATCATGCATGAGAGGAAAAGCATATCTCTGATTGTTTCCCCACCAGCTAGCGGCAAAACGCAGCGCTGTATCCAGCGAGTGCAGGCGCAGCTAAGAATGGCGCCCTTCTCAAACACCTGGGTAATCCTACCTGACCGGCGCCAGGCAACGGCATTTCGCCGACGCATGGCAAAAGCTGGCGGCGCATTGGGGGCTCGGGTGGGTACATTTGGTTCCCTATACGAATATTTCCTCGAGAAAGCCAGACAGCCGATTCCCCTGGCCGGCGGTCCGATTATCCACCGTTTACTTCAAGAAGCCGTGCGACGGGTGCGCCCCCAATTACAGTTTTACCAGACCATCGCTGAAATGCCAGGTTTCATTCTCGAATTACGCCAGCGCTTTGGAGAGCTCAAGCGTGCTTTGGTCTATCCCGAGCAGTTTTCAGCATCTGTAAACGGTAGCATAGCCCTACAAGATATATCTTTGATCTACGATGCTTACCAGGATATCTTACGTCGCCAGGGCTGGGCTGATCAGGAAGGGATGAGTTGGTTGGCTGTACAGGCTTTGGAAACAAAACCGGAATTGGCTTCCGGGCTGGATTTGTTGGTCGTTGACGGTTTTGAGGCTTTTGAAGGCGGCCAGTTGAGCACACTGCGCTTATTAGCCAACGCCGGCCTAGAGATGCTGATTACCCTGCCTGGCGCACCCAACATGCAGCGGCAAGCCCACCGCCGTTTTCAACGCGGGCTGCAGGACTTGCAAGAAATCTGCAGCGACAGTTTATGGTTCGCAGATGATAAGTATTCATCTCATCTTCCGCCATTGATAGCCCACATCGAAAGACATATCTTCGACTCGAGAACACCTGCTGAGCCGATTAAGGGAGTCCATTCACTGAACTTACGCGCCTGCCGCACGCCCGTAGAAGAGGCGCGGGAGGCGTTACGCTGGATCAAAGCTCGGATCGTGCGCGATGGCCTGACAGCAAACGAGTGTGCTTTGTTCGCGCCAACACTCGACACTTATGCTCCTCACTTGCACTCGGCAGCACGAGAGTTTGGTCTGCCGCTGCATTTCTATCATGGCCAATCACTGGCAAGCGCTCCTGTAGTTGGCGCAGTATTAAATCTGCTAGCTTTGCCAATCCATGATTTTCGCCGTGGGCCGCTTCTGGATGCACTGCGCAGCCCCTACCTGGATATGACTCGTTTCCATCTCACATCCAGGGATATTCATACCCTTGAGCTGGTCAGCCTGGACCGCAAGATTACGATGGGGCAAGAACAATGGGTAGAGGCGCTTGATTGGTTAGCGAACCAAGACACGATGTCAGCGGAAGATCCTGATGACGAGTTCCGTCCACCCACGCTGCCCCACGGTCAACAAGCCGCAAATCTCAAAGCCCATTTATTGGAATTCTTTGCCTTGTTGGACATATCTCTTGACGCGCCCCAGCATTTGGAAACCTGGGTGGCCTGGCTGGAAGAACGATTGGAAGCCCTGGGATTTTACGATCGAACACCCAGCGCCGATGAGCAGGAAGCGCTGAACACTTTTGGTGAGGTGTTGCGGGCTATGATAGTAGGCGAAACCATCGCTGAAGGGGATGCGGTAAGGTATCCGCAATTCATCAGTGATCTGCAGGGAGCCGTGGAGAGCGCATCCTACTGCGAAGAGCTCACATATTCCTACGGAGCCGTGCAGGTTGGCCATTTGATGGATTGTCGCGGTTTACGCTTCAAAGCCGTTGCACTCCTGGGCCTGGCGGAAGGTGTACTCCCAGAGCAAGAGCGCGTGGATCCCTGGTTGGGCGAAGATTTGCGCTGCCGCCTCAAACTGGAACAACGCCTGCAGCGCGAGCAGGCCGGGTTGTTCTACCAGGCAATTACCCGCAGCGATGCCTATTTGTTGCTCACCCGGCCATACCTGGCTGATAACGGCGAGCCGTGGCTAGAGTCGCCGTATTGGAAAGAAGTGAGCGGATTCTTCCCACCAGAGCAGTTCCCTGGTTTGATGCAAACCATCCAGCCGGAAGCGCCGCGCCCGCTGGCCGATGCAGCATCAGAAGAAGAAACCCTGCTGTGGAGTGTACGCCATAGTGCAGACCTCCCAGAATTATTCAAGCGCGATCTACTGGCGCGTTGGGAATATCTGGGGCATGCCCGTTCGATACTGGCTGCCCACAACGACCACCAGCCGATGGGCGTATTTGAGGGTGGGCTGGAGGCCCTGGCTGAACGCCTCTCTACTCTGTATGGCAATGAATTTGTTTGGAGCCCAACCGCGCTAGAGACTTACGGCACCTGTCCCTTCCGCTTCTATGTGGAACGCCTACTGGGCTTAGAAGCTCAACCTACCCCTGAGCCGGGCCTGACGATTGCCCAGCGCGGCAGTCTGTTACACGCCATCCTTGAGCATGTTTATCAACAGGCAAGCAATCCGGCAGATGTTGAAGAAGTGCTGGCGCTCTTGCCAGGGGTTGCCCAAGAACAATTTCGGCTTGCAGAGGCATCCAAAGAATTTCGGCCCTCGGCTTTATGGCAAACCGAACAGGTGCAAATGACTGCTGTTCTTGAAAATACCATTCGAGAACTGGACGCGTTGGATCCGCTGTGGAGGCCAGCGGCATACGAATTAGCCTTCGGCAGAGATGGCTACAAGCCGCTCAAAATTGCGCTGGAGCGCTCGGGGGAAATTCAAGTGCGCGGGCTGATCGACCGCCTGGATCAAGATGCCTCCGGTACGCGCACTCGCGTGGTAGACTACAAGACCGGCAGCTCACACCTGGATAAAAACGCACTGCTCTCGGGTCGTCGCTTACAACTCCCGCTCTACGCACTGGCTGCCCAACAAGTGCATCAATACCCATTTCCGGTCGAGGGTCTATATTGGGCAATTCTTTCTGCCAAGCCCGGCAAGCTAACCCTGAGCTCTTTTGAACACGAAGATAACTCTGGGCCACAGGGTGCGCTGGAAGTTGCCAAGGCACGACTTGACCAGATTGTGGTGGGGATTCGCGCTGGAGAATTTCCACCCATCCCACCCGATGGCGGCTGTCCATCCTATTGCACTGCCGCCGCCTGGTGCTGGCGCAACGAACCGGAGGGCCGTTATTATGGCTGACCTGGTAAAACTGCTCGAGCTAACGCCTCTCCAGGCCCAGGCTACACAGGAAAGGGAGAATAATTTGATCGTGACCGCTGGCGCAGGCAGCGGCAAAACCCGCACGCTGATTGTTCGTTATCTCTCCCTGCTGGATGAAGGCCTGGATCCACAACGCGTGGTGGCCATTACCTTTACCGAAAAGGCGGCACGCGAAATGCGCAACCGCCTTTATGCCTACACCCGGAAGGCGATTGAAGCGGCAATCGAAGATGACGAGGTCGAACATTGGCGGGATATTCTCAGCAAGTTGGATGCGGCTCGCATTGGCACTATACATAGCCTGTGTGCTGAAATCCTGCGCACCCATCCAGCCGAAGCCAGGATTGACCCCCGCTTTGTGGTGCTTGACGAAAACCAGTCTGCCGCGCTGCGCGCCGAAGCAGCTACCATGTCCGTTGAAGGCGCCGCTGACGATCCAGAGCTTGTTGGCCTGTTCAGATTATTCAATATCCAGGCTTTGCAAGCGCTGGTTAACGAATTGCTGGCAAAGCGTTTGGATGCCAATCCTGTTTTGGCGAAAACGCCCAATATCCGCCGAGCGATTGATACCGCCTTGCGCCTTTTCGTGGATCATGAAGAAATCAAGGGTGCTGTCAATACGCTGACTGGCCTGTCCGCCAGGGGTGAATTGTCTGCTAACGCCGATGATGTAGTTGTTGGTTTGATGGCGCAGCTAGTTCCCGCCTGGCGGGATGTGGAAACTGTACTGACAGCCGGGGATCCAGTCCAGGCTGCTGTGCAATTGTTTCAAATCCGCCAAAAGTATCTCAGCTTCGGCTCAAAAGGTAAAAACGGGGTTGCAAAACAAGCGGCCACAGCCTTGAATAAGGCTTACGATGCGGCTCTGGCCCCCTGGTTGGGCGGCAACAAATCCGATGATCCCCCGCCCATTCCTGAGGAAGAAGCTGCCTACGAAGCCGCCTACCCCGCGCTGCGAAAGCTGTATACCCAGGCCGTGAATACCTACACCCAGGCGCTGGCCGAGCAGCGCGCCCTGGATTTCGATGATCTGGAACAGGGCGCCTTAATACTCTTACAGAACCAGACCATCAAAGATCGCTGGCAAACAGAAATCCAGGCCATGCTAGTAGATGAGTTTCAAGATACAAACCTGCGCCAACGCGGGATCGTTCATGCATTGTGCGGCCAAACGCCCGGCAAGTTGTTCGTGGTGGGCGATGCCCGCCAGAGCATTTACCGCTTTCGCGGCGCAAACGTGGCTGTGTTTCGCAGTTTGCAAGCCGAAAATCAAGCGCTTGGCGGCCAGGAGCTTAATTTTGCAGAAAACTTTCGCACGCACAGCGCTCTTTTGGATTCAGCCGGGGATTTATTGCGGGCTGTGATGGGCGACCAGGAAGACGCTGCCAAGCCTTACTTCGTGCCCTTCTCGCCCCAAACTGGCGCCAGGCAGGAGCCGCCGGCCGCGATTTCACCGTATATTCAATTTGTGCTTGGGCAGAAAGACTCCCAAAAAGTCACCATAAAACAAGCCGCTGCCCGCTCTCTAACCCAACACCTGGCGGCGCTGAAGCAAAGCGGAGAAATCAAGCGCTGGGATGATGTTGCGCTTCTGTTTCGGGCTTCTTCAGCCTATGGCGAATACGAGGATGCCCTGCAAGAAGCAGGGATCCCCTATGTAACCGTTGCCGGACGCGGCTTTTACGAGCGACCCGAAGTTCGCGATGTGCTCAATATCCTAGCGGCGCTCGCTAACCCCTGGGTGGATATTTATATGGCCGGGGCGCTGCGCTCGCCGGCGTTTGGTTTGAGCGACGAAGCCCTGTATTGGCTGCGCAAAGCGAACCCGCAGTCATCCTCGCTCTGGCAGGCGCTGCAGGGGAATCTGGAGACGTTATCGCCAGAGATGCAGGGCTACGCGCAACGTGCCGCACGCATCTTCGGGGAATTATTACAGGATGTCGATCGTTTGCCAGTCGCTGACCTGCTCCAAAGGTTGCTCAGCCTGACGGATTACCGCGCCATCCTGGCGACACAACATAACCGCCTGGGCCGGAACATTGATAAATTGCTTGCCGATGCTCGCATCGG
>CAZVRZ010000119.1:0-2915 GCA_964629965.1 uncultured Anaerolineaceae bacterium | reverse complement strand
AATATCCGGGCTTTTCTGGAGCAAGTTCAAACCCTCAGCGACACCGGCGGTCGAGAGGGCGAAGCGGTAGCCGAAGCCAGCGGTTCGGTTCGCCTGATGACGATCCATAAGGCCAAGGGCTTGGAATTTCCCTTTGTCGTACTAGCGTATGCAAATTATGCCGGTATTAATAAAGGCGGCCGGTTCTATTTGACACAGCAAGGCGATTTCGCCTGGAGGCCTACCGAACTTACCAGTACGCCTCTATTCTACCAGTTAGCCCGGCTGGAGGATAAAGACATCAACGAGGCCGAAGTCAACCGCCTGTTCTACGTGGCAATGACGCGCGCCGAAGAGAAACTCTTGATCAGCGGCGCATTCGATGGGAGAGGCATTGCCAGAGGCTGGACGAAAGCAATCATCGAGGCCTGCAAAATCAGCCCGAAATCACTGATGGAGCATCCGGGAGAGTGGTTTGAGGCAGCCCTTGATAGCGGCAACACGCTGCAGGCCGGCCTGTTGACCGCCCAATCTCAACCCGTCAAAATCGCAGCGATTGTTGAGAATCGGCCCATATCAAACGAGGAGTTTCTATTCGGTTCGTTAATTCCCCCAGAACCAGAAGAGCACGATCCCGAACCAACCGAAACGGCCAGTTACGCCCAACGCATTACCGGAGATGCCCGATCGCTTTCGATCGCGGTGGGTAACCTGGTGCATCGCGCCTTGCAGCACTGGCAGTTTCCTGGTCATCCCGGATTGCAACCGCTCTTGGAAAGCGTCGCGATCCGTGAGGGTCTGATCAATCCCGACCAACGCCAGGCCGCCATCGCCAAAGCCGAGACTCTACTGGAACGCTTTCGTTCTCATCCTATCTGGCAGGAAGTTGATGCTGCCCTGGAGCGCCACCATGAAGTTCCTTACAGTTTCTCAACCGGCGACAAGCTGGATATTGGCGCGATCGACTTACTCTATCACCTTGAAGACGGCTGGCATTTGTTGGACTACAAAACCGATGAATTGGACAGCGAGGCTGAATTGGCGCGTGCGATGCAGGGATACCGGAAACAAATAGCCCGATACATGACTGCTTTTCGCAGGCTGCATGGGCCGCTGATCAGCAGACGCGTATGCTTTTTGGATTATAGGAATGAAGTCAGGTTGGTGATGGTGTAAGCGGGGAAAGTCGATCAATGCGCTATTGTTTAGAAATCGCGCCGAAGGATATCGTAGCAGTACATACGCTTCTAGATGAGTAAAATGAGGTGCAACATGCGGTACCCACACAGGGCTGAAGGGATAACAATATGCCTACCAAATTGGAACACTTCTTTAACACTCCAGAAGCGGGGTTGTTGATCTTATTTGGTCGCAGCCGGCTGGACACCACAGCGCGTTACTCTCGACCTGGCAACGAGGATTTAAAGAACGCGGCTGAGAAGATTTCTTAGGATGTTCATAAAGCTAGTTGTGAATTGGTTCAGTACCCAAACACAATATACGTAATCAGGAGGTTAGCATCAAAAACCTTATGACGGTTCACTTTACCTCGGATATAACCTTTTCTAGATGACAACGACCCGATTTGCAGTTATGCTTTGACGGGTAAGTTTCATTTTTGGAACTGCACACATTTTCAGGGAAAGGGCAGACATGGAAGCATACAAAGACCAGTTATTTGAGATCGGCTACCCAGAGTTGAAGGAGATACTGCAGGGCAATTTCAAGTGCGACATTACTTCGATCCAATATGAAGTGACCGAAAAAAAGGTCAGTATGCCGGGAATCTGCGGTGAATATATCATTCCCCGCATCGCGCTCGGGTTCGACGATGGGAGGGCTGCCACGCTAATGCTGTTCGCCCGCAGGCAGTTGAACAGCCGGGAATCAAAACAGGCGCATCATTATAAATATTTAGGTGGACTCGGTATCCCTGCCCCGAAACTGTACGGGACAAAATGCGACGCCCAGGGCTGCGAAATCATGCTGCTTAACTATGAAAAAGAGATCACTGATGAAAAGGCGTTCTTTTCTTCTGAAGAAAACATCCGGAAATTCCTCGACCTGGCTGCCAGGTTGTCCTGCATTAGTCCCCCGTTGGAGTATGTGTCGCTGATCGGGCGGGACATGGCAAGCAAGAACGATACAAGAGATTGGAAAACCTGGATACCGTGGTCGGTTTATATCCTTGACCGGATCTGGCAGTTGGCCGGGAATGGCAAACTGAACGGGGATCTGGAAAGGCTGTGCAGCTCCGACCTGGTCAAGACGAATCTACAGGCGAACGCTCTGCCGCTGCTCCGACGAATTAATGGCCTCGAGATTGGGCTCTCCCACAGCGATTTCAGACCAAACAACATGGTCTTGCTCGCCGGCGACCAGCTTGGCTTGATCGATTTCGAGGATGTGATCCTTGATGCCAAGCATTATGATATTGCGCGGTATCTGGGCGCCCCAGCCTCGCTCTTCAAATGGACGAATGAACTTCGAGATGAGTACCTTGATTATTTCATAACGAGCATTGATTTTTACAGTGGAGCAAAACTTGACCGCGTTGCCTTAAAACAGGAATTGTTTCATATCTGGTATACCCGCACGTTGAACTTGTGGGAATGGCTGCCGGGTGAATACGGCGGTCCGGGATACGATTTCACCCCCGCAGGAAGGGATAAGGAAGAACGCTGCAACAATCTCTATAAGTACCTGGCTGCCCTGGTCGAAAATAGAAGTTCGATCGCACAGGCGATGTTGAATAATACTCACGAGATTTGAATAATGAGGAAGATCACAGCTTTCGTTTTCAGGAACGGACGAAAGAACTGTTACTATATGTTCACGGCTTTAACAAAGTCCCTTGACAAGTAAGAAAAGGCCTTCTTCGGTTTCACTACCGGACAAAATAGTGGTTGAACTCTGGTAAGCTTGAGCTCCCACCA
>CAZVRZ010000118.1:9887-16506 GCA_964629965.1 uncultured Anaerolineaceae bacterium | reverse complement strand
TTTCGGCTTCTTGGCTGGGTTGATTTTAATCTCTTCTACTGCTTCGAAATCCCTTGGTCTATTTTCCTTGACTTTTACTCGATAGTTGGCTATATTCTGTGCACGAATATGTGTTCTACTATCGAGAGAGATGGGTATGCAGTTGATCAATAAGATATTTTTGGGTGATTGTGGTGATGTTCTGAAAGAATTTCCAGATGATTCGGTAGATTTGATTTTTACCTCACCGCCGTATGCCGATCAGCGGAAAAAAACCTATGGCGGGGTGAGCCCCGACGAGTATGTCGGCTGGTTTTTACCGCGAGCCGAGCAGTTCTTACGCGTCTTAAAACCTACGGGGACATTTATACTCAACATCAAAGAGCGGGTTGTCGATGGCGAGCGGCATACCTATGTACTTGAATTGATCCTGGAACTGAGAAAACAGGGCTGGCTGTGGACCGAAGAATTCATGTGGCACAAAAAGAATTCATACCCGGGTAAATGGCCTAACCGTTTTCGTGATAATTGGGAAAGGTTGATTCAATTCAACAAAACCAAAAAATTCAATATGTATCAGGAGGCCGTGATGGTTCCGGTTGGCGATTGGGCTAAGGAACGCCTGGTGAACCTGAGCCAAACCGATAGAACCCGCGATGAGTCAAAAGTGGGCAGCGGTTTCGGAAAGAATATTTCCAACTGGCTGGGACGCGAACTGGTTTATCCGAATAATGTCATTCACATCGCCACCGAGTGTGCCAATCGCAATCACAGCGCAGCCTTTCCGATTGAATTGCCCAGATGGTTTATCAAACTGTTCACCCAACCGGGTGACATGATACTGGATCCGTTTATTGGTTCGGGCACAACCGCGGTTGCGGCGATCCAGCTTGGGCGCAATTACACTGGTATCGATCTCAATCCGGAGTATGTGGAAATGGCACGCAACAGGGTATCGGAAACCCAGATCAGCTTGCCTATTGTTGCTGAAGATACGGTTGGTTATTCAATCACCGATAAACCGGACCTGAAATAAGGGGTTTAGTTATGAATCCATTAGATCTTAATCAAGTATGTGAGTACGTAAATGAAAATATCGTTGATTTTCACCAGCGCCGGATAAAATCCCTGGAAGGATTGAAGCTTGACAAATTATTGACCAAGAATCCTTATCTTTTCAAGGCAAAGAACGTTACAACGGCCGGTGATTTAATCTTCGGCTTGCTTGAAGCATTCCTGTCATCATCAGAAGAGAAACTCTTTGGCGATTTCCTGGAAAACCTGGCTATTTTTATTGCCGAGACGACTTGTGGCGGGCACAAATCCACGGCCCCAGGAGTGGATCTGGAATTTATCAACAAAGGTGTTCATTACATCATATCGGTGAAATCGGGGCCTAGCTGGGGAAACAGTTCTCAACAAGATAAGCTTGAGCAAGACCTGAAAACTGCTGTTGCTCGCGTAAAACAATCCCATCGGGGCGTTAATGTCCAACCGGTACTCGGAATTTGTTATGGCAAGGCCAAAACCAGCTATCTGCGAGGATACATGAAGGTAGCTGGACAAAACTTTTGGTATCTGATCAGTGAAAATAAAAATCTGTATACAGACATTATCGAGCCGGTTGGGTATCGGGCTAAAGAGCACAACGACACATTTGAAAATGAGGAAAGCAGTGTGATAAACCGTTTCACCAGAGAGTTTATCGAGCGATTCTGCGATGCCAATGGCGCAATCGACTGGGTGAAGCTGGTTGAGTTCAATAGCGGAAATTTTGATTTAGATGCGTACATACTCTAGTCGCTGGCCTCTTATCCTTTCCCTGCTTGCCATCCTCTTGCTGCTGGTCACCTCGCTGGCTGCGATCGTGCTGGATGATGGCGGGCAGCCCTATTCCACCGTCTCTCTGCGGGGCGAGCATGTTGAGATCTATGGGGGCCAGGGGTTGTACCGCTACGATAACGTAACCAAGGCGGTGCTCTTCCGCGGCTTTGATTGGGCCAATTTGTTCGTGGCTGTGCCCTTGTTCTTCCTGGGAATCGGCCTGTACCGGAAAGGCCAGTTCAGGGGGCGGATCCTGCTGGCGGCTTTGTTCACTTACCTGGCCTATAACTACCTGATCGGCGTTATGGGCAACGCCTTTAATGTCCTGTTCCTGTTATGGACGGCGCTGTTTTCGCTGGGCCTGTTTGGCCTGGCCGTACTCCTGCCGGAGCTTGAGATAGCCTCCTTCCCCGAAAAACTGGCCGAGAATTTTCCTCGTAGAAGCCTGGCAATTTACGCCATCGTGCTGGGGCTGTTCCTTCTGTTCCAATACCTGAACGAAATCCTGACGGCCTATGGCAGCAGTGCGCCCCCGGCCTCGCTGGATATTTACACCACATTGGAACTGGCTGCGCTGGAATTGGGTATCATGGTGCCGCTGCACCTGGCGGGGGCGGTCTTGCTGTGGAAGAAAAAAGCGTTGGGTTATTTCATGGTGATATTGCTGGCTTTTACTGCCATGATGACCTTTATCTCTCTGAGCCTCGCCATGCTGATGATGCGGTTTGGCATGGGCAGGGGCAGCCTGCCGGATGTGGCTATTCCGGTGATCCTGGCAGTGATCGCAACCGGGTTTTCAATAGTGATATCCCGGCGGGTGATAGGAAAGTGAAAATGCTGTGAGCACACCAACCAACATAGAAATGATCGAAAAGGCCTCGAGCGTGCTCTGGCCGCGCTCCTTGTCTTTCGAAAACTCGGCCGGCGGCGTGGCCTGTGCCTTGCTCAGTTCCAGCGGCGCGCTGTACTACGGCGTGTGCATCGATATCGGCAGCGGCATCGGCTTTTGCGCCGAGCACAGCGCCATTGCGGCCATGATCACTGCCGGCGAAACCAGCATCGCCAGGATCGTGGCTGTGTGGGAAAGTGGCGTGGTGCTGCCTCCCTGCGGCCGCTGCCGCGAGTTCATGCACCAGATCGACAAGACCAACCTGGAAAATACCCAGGTCATCCTGAGCAAGGAGCGCTCGGTGAAGCTGAAAGAACTCCTACCGCACCCTTACACGGAGGTGTGGGAGTAGGATCCTGAACCCAATCGGGACCTCGAAGCATGACCAGAACATCTGATCACTCGCTCTTGCTGATCCTTGTTTTTTGTTTCGGCAGCCTGGCGGCTGTGGGAGGATATCCAGAGCGAGACGCGTCCGTCCTACCGGCTGCGCAGATATCTGCGCCGGGTGGCGACCAGCAGGCCCATATGGTGTATTTGCCCGCTGTGATCGCTGTTCCGGCCTGCGGCTCGGGGGATTTCATCGTTTTTACCTCGACCGAACTGCCGCAGGCGGAGATCGGTTGGATGTGCAGCGATGGCTCCCAGCGCCGGCTGCTGACGCACACGCCCGGCTTTGAGAGCACCAGTCCCACCTGGTCGCCGGATAAAACGCGCTTTGCTTTCATCTCGACCATCGCAGGAGTCAGGGGCATTTATATCTATGATTTATCCTGCGATTGTGTGGCCGGCATAATGGACGTTGGCCTGGCTGCCAACGAGCCGGCCTGGTCGCCGGACGGGCAGCGCATGGCTTTTACCGCCGCCGGTGGTATCTATGTGGTGAATATCGATGGCTCGGGTCGCACTCTTCTCACGGATGGTGCGGAGAGTGCGTTCAACCCAAGCTGGTCGCCGGACGGCGCCCGGATTGTCTACACGGCGTGGTCGGATGCGCGCCGCGTGATCCGCATCCGCTCGCTCGATGGAACGGGCTATGCCCAACTACCTACGCCGGGGAGCGATTACATGCCGGCCTGGTCTCCGGACGGCGAGACCATTGTGTTTGCCTCCGGGCAGAATAACACGGTTGATCTGTACACCATCCGGGCCGATGGAAGCGGCCTGAGACAGTTGACGAGCATGCCAGCATCGGAGTATTTTGCCACCTGGTCTCCTGATGGGAAACAGGTGGCCTTCACAGTCTTCACGGATGGGCAGTTGGATATCTATCGCGTCGATGTCGATGGCAGCGGGCTGCAATGGCTGGCTTCTCAAGCGTATGAGCCCGCCTGGACGCATTGATCATTTTGGATCCCCTCAAGAGAGGCGTATGAAAAACGTTATGAAACTTACTGGTATTATCCTGGTATGCCTGGCGCTGCTGCTGGCCTGCCGCTTCCCGATCGTGGACGAGCCGCAGATCGTGGAGGCCCTATCGCCGACGAATACCGCCAGGCCGGCCCCGCAAGAGAACGTTCAGCCGCAGCCGACCGCCGTGCGGGCCACGCAGACCAGCGCTCTGGCTGCGCCCACGGCCGCATTGACGGCCAAGCCGCCCTTACCCACGGAAACGCAGGCTGCCGCCCCAGTCGTGGAAGCCTATGGCTCGATTGCCCGCCAACACCTGGCTGTCCTGGCCGACCAGATCGGTTTGCGGGAGGCCGGCTCGCTTGAGGAAGTGGAAGCTGCCGAATATATCGCCGCGACCCTGGCAGGGTATGGCTACCAGGTCGAGACCCAACCCTTCACTTTTGAAGCGGAGAACGGCGACGAACTGGATTCGGCCAACGTGATCGCCGTCAAGGCGGGGCTTTCGGACAGGGAGATTATCGTGGGCGCGCATTACGACTCGACCGGCCGGGGGGATGGGGCCGATGATAACGCTTCGGGCGTGGCGGTCTTGCTGGAAGCGGCGGCCCGGCTGCAAGACGTCGAGACGCCTTACACCATCCGCTTCGTTGCTTTTGGCGCCGAAGAAGTCGATCTCGACGGCTCGCGCTACTACGTCAAGCAGATGGGACGGGCCGAAATCCAAAACACGCTGGGGATGATCAACCTGGACAGCGTGATCGCTGGCGATTTGGCCTACGTTTACGGCGATACGGGCGCGGGCAGCCTGCTTAATTGGATCGTGGAACGGGCCGCCGTCTGCCACCTGGAGCTGGACTCGCGCCCGGCCGCAGACCTGGATACCGACGGCGAGCTTTGCGACTGCGCCGATTACGGCCCCTTTCAGCAGGCCGGCATTCCCTTTGCGTATTTCGAAGCCACCAACTGGAACCTGGGCGATGAAGATGGCATGACCCAGGTGGATTTGGACCTGGGAATGCGCGGCGAGATCCGCCACACCCGCTACGATACCCTGGAATACCTTGAGGAAACCTTCCCCGGGCGCATCGATCAATATCTAAACTTGTTCGTCACCCTGCTGTGCGATACGCTGACCCTGTTCCGCTAGCGTTTCAAGGGGGCTGCGTATAATTGCACCTGCACGCCATAATATTGGCGCTGGCGGATCAATTTCATTTCGGAGGCCAGCGTGCGTGGGATGAGCTCCTGTGGGTCGGTATACCAGTTGTGGCTGTAAACCAGCCAGACTCTCTGGCGCCCGTCGATCAATGAAAGCAGTCGGGGGAGGTCGCTTTCGGTCATGATCGGTTCCAGGATACCGCGCTCGAACATATCTGCCGGCAGGCCGTGTTTCTCCACTGGGGGCGTATACAGGTTGATATAGTCTTCATAGTAGTAATCAAACGGGATTTGCACCCAGCCGGCGTTGAAAAGGATCAGATCGTTCTCTTCAAGGGAATAGGCCACGTCACTGGCGGCCCGGTCCCACTGCTCTTTCTGCATGAAGCGGTAGTAATCGCTGGTAGAAAACAGGTTGTTCGTGCCCAAGATCGCCAGTACCAGGAAGCCGAGCGGGCGGAATTTGATCTGGGCGATGCCGGCTGCCAGCGCCAGGAACAGCGGAATCGTCGTCCAGATCAGCGTGCGGTCATAAAAAATGGGCCGGCGGATACTCACCAGCAGCTCGCCCACGAAGGGAACCATGACCAGGGCAGCCAGGAATAGGAAACGCGGCATCTTCTTCCAGTAATGCGCCAGCCCCAGGCCAATCACCAGCGCGTACAGGATCCAAAAGATCGTCACCTGGTGGGCCTGGTTGGGCATGAACTCATTTAAGAACGATTTGGGCACCTGGATGATGGTGCTCCAGGTGGGTGTTTGGATCCAAAACTCCTGATAGACGCGGCCGGCTTGCTGGATGAACGGGTACAGCCAGGGGCTCCATAATAAGAAGGCGCCAATCTGCGCCTTCACCCAGCTTCCCAAATGAGGAGCGATGAAAGCGGGCTCGGTCTCCTCTTTATTTTTCCTTTGAACCAGGATCAGGCCGAGCACGAAGATATTGACAGCCAGGGGGAAAAGGACGGCCGTATTGTGGGTGAGCATGGTCGCCGCCGTAAAGACGATCCATGCCACCCAGGCCAGGTCCGTTTCAATGGTCTGGAGGGGCGACCAGCGATGGCGCACGATCCAGCCTTTGAGGCCGGTTTGCTCGCTGTTCTTTTTCGCATAGATATAGATTCGACTGTCTGGGTCGGGCTGGCTCTGCGTGCGCCAGGCATGCAGATATTCTCGGAATTGACTGCCGAACGGCATGGCGGCGCGTGGATCCGTCAGCAGCCTGGTCAGCGCATAAATTGCCACGGCGGCGTTGAAGGCCAACAAGGTGTACATGCGCGTTTCCTGGGCGAAGCGGATGTTGAAGGGCGAAAGGGTCAGGAACACTGCCGCCGCCAATCCCATCGTCACGCCGGACATGCGTTTGCCGATCAGGTAAATGATCGGGATGGTGGCCGTGCCGAGCAGCGCAGAAAG
>CAZVRZ010000118.1:0-9877 GCA_964629965.1 uncultured Anaerolineaceae bacterium | reverse complement strand
CCGCATCCCCCCTGAGCGCGATCCAGAAATGCAGCAGGAGGTAATACAGGGGCGGGTGCTGGTCGATCTTGACGATCCACTGCAGCATATCGCCGACCTTCTGATTGCCCAGCCAGATGCTGAAGGATTCATCCAACCACAATCCCTGGCTGGCAATGAGGAAGACACGCAGCACAAACCCGACCGCGGTGAAGAACAGCACCAGCGTGGTCGCTCGCGATTGGAATTCGGTGTCTTCGTTTTCTTCTGTGGCCACGCATTAATTATACCGAAAATTTGCTTTTCTACCCTGCCCGGTTGGGTTTGGCAGCGGGTAACGAACCAGCCAGTGGAGGATGCTTCTTCCTGCTGTGCGCAAATTCACCGATCAGCCTCTTCGCGGAGAGACTTTGCTCGCCATCCTGAACGCTGGGGGATATAATTACATCTCAACCAAAAATTAAAGAGGAGATGCTTGCTATGAAATGGGTTACTCGTTCGCATGTGCATGTAGACCGCGTGGCCTGTCCCTGGCTGATCACGCGTTTCATAGATAACCAGGCTGAATTCTTGTTCGTCCCTGCCAGCCAGATCGAGCAGGTAGCCAAAGAAACCGGGGCTATTCCCTTTGATGCTCCCGGCGTAGAACTTGGTCACCACGATGATCGCTGCTCATTCGAGTCGATCATCTTGAAATACGGGCTGAAAGAGCCTGGATTGCTGCGCCTGGCAAAGATCGTCCATGCTGCAGATGTCAGCAAGGATCTGGACATCGATCCGCTGGCTCGCGGCCTGGAGGCGATTGCCAGCGGCTTTAGCCTGCGCTTCCCAGAAGACGAGGAAAACCTGGCCCACCAGTTCGACATCTACGATGCCTTGTATGCCTGGTGCCGCCTGGATGTGGCCCGGAATAAGTAAGAGGCTGGTAAGAACATGGATATTCCCCGCCTGTTCGCCACCCGCATCGTGCGCCTGTTCTGTTACGGCTTTCTATCCGTGGTGCTGGCGCTGTACCTGGCGCAAGCCGGACTTGGCGAGACGCAAATCGGCCTGCTCTTCACGCTGACCCTGGCGGGGGATGCCGGCATTACGCTGTGGCTGACCACTTCGGCGGATCGCTTTGGCCGCAAGCGCACATTGCTGGTCGGCGCGCTGCTGATGATCGGCGCGGGTGTGGTATTCATCCTGACGAGGAATCCGCTCCTGTTGATGGCTGCGGCAATCATCGGCGTCATCAGCCCCAGCGGAAACGAGATCGGGCCGTTCCTATCGGTGGAACAGGCCAGCCTGGCGCAGCTTATCCCCGATCAGCGCCGCACCCAGGTCTTTGCCTGGTACAACCTGTCGGGATCATTTGCCACAGCTAGCGGCGCGCTGGCGGGCGGCTGGCTGTCACAGGCCTTGCAGGGCAGTGGAACCTCGACGCTGGAGTCCTATCGGACCGTGCTGATGGGCTACGCCCTGGGTGGGGTGGTCTTGATCGTTCTCTTCCTGGGCCTCACCGCAGCCATCGAAGTCCCGGCCAGCACACTCCAGGCTGCTACTCGGCGTACCCTCGGCCTGCACCGCTCACGCGGCGTGGTGTTTCGTCTCAGCGCCTTGTTCGCCATGGATGCCTTTGCCGGTGGGCTGATCGTGCAGAGCATGGTGGCTTACTGGTTCCACGTCCGCTTTGGTGTTGAGGCAGGCATTATCGGCAGCATCTTTTTCGGCGCCAACATCCTGGCTGGGATCTCAGCCCTGTTGGCGGGCACTTTGGCCAAGAAGATTGGCTTGATCAATACGATGGTCTTCACCCACATCCCATCCAATGTTTTATTGATGCTGGTGCCGCTGATGCCCTCGCTGCCGTACGCTATCCTGGTGCTGCTGCTGCGTTTCAGCATCTCCCAGATGGATGTGCCCACCCGCCAATCCTACACAATGGCGGTGGTTGCCCCCGATGAGCGCTCGGCTGCTTCTGGCGTGACTGCCATTGCCCGCTCGGTGGGCGCGGCGCTCTCGCCTTTGCTGACCGGCATCTTCTTGAGCATCCCGGTGTTGTTCAGTGTACCGTTTTTCCTGTCTGGCGGATTGAAGATCATCTATGATCTGCTGCTCTATCGAAGTTTCCGCCGGGTCAAACCTCCCGAAGAACAAGTGAAGTGAAACCAACCAGGCTGTGTTTAGCCCGGCTGGTTTGACAGCGCGGCAGCCTACCCTGTCCGGTTACTGCCCCGGCCATGATCGAGGCTTTGATCCTGGCAGGCACTCCTCATCCTCGCAGGCATTGACCTCGATGGTGACGTGCGCCAGGTTGGGCAGGCCGGCCAACAGGCTGCGATTAGCCGTTATATCTCCTGATTTATTTGGGCTGGGCCATCTCACCTCCAAAAGGCGCCAGCACCGTCTCGGCGGCGCGCAGCAGCAGCCGGCGGTAGCGCGCCACGTCCAGCCGCTCGGGCGGGGGCGGCGGGGGGCAGTCCCAGGCGTGCACGCCGGGCTGGCCCAGCGTGTAGAGGAATCGCACCGGCTGGCCCGGGCGCACCGTCTTACCCTGCGCCTGGAGCTGCGCGGCCGCCCGCGCCGCCGGGGATGGGCTGCGGTATTGTTCCACCGTGCGGCTGAGCTTTTGCGTCACCAGCAGCTCGGGCAGCGGGACGCGCCCGGCCCGCAGGCGGCGCAGTTGGGCCTGCACCCGCTCGCACAGCTCGGGCAGCAGCCGGGGGAGCTGGGCGGCATCTTCCACCTCTGCCAGTCGCTGCAGCAGCTCCATCTGCACCTGGGCGATCCAGGGCGGCGTGTCGCGGCGGCGGGCTTCGATGCCGCGCACCTTGAGCGAACCATCCTGGAAGACGCCGAAGTAGCGGTTGGCCACCGGCAGGCGCGCATCCACCCGCGAAGGCAGGAAGGCCACCCAGCGGTAGACGCCGTCCAGGGCGATCGGCAGCCCGGTGCGGGTAACAATCTCATCCAACAGCGGTGCAAAATCCGCCGCCAGCCGCCAGCCCGGCTTGTGGATCCACAGCCCGTCCACGTACATGTGCAGCACCTCGCAGCCGGTCTCTTCGGCGGCCTCCTTGGCGCGCAGCAGGCACTCGCGGCTGTAGGCGGTGACGGCCTGGTGGGCTTCGATGCGCCCAAAGCGGGCGTTCTTATAGCCCAGGTAGCCGAAGCAGGTTACCAGCAGCCACTTGTGCGCCGAGGCCTGCGCCTTGAAAACGGCGCGCCGCGGGTCCCAGGCGGGCAGTTCCACCAGCCTGCTCTTCAGCGCAATGCGCTTCTCCAGCAGCGGCTGCAGAGTCTGCGGCACCAGTCCCGGCCCTGCCTGGCGCACCCACAGCCCCAGCTCGGGCACGCGCCGGTATTCGGCCGGGGCGGGTTCGTTGGGGCCGGCGGGGTCGCCGAGCGTTTCCGGTGAGATGTTGAAGCGCGCCATGATGCTGGGGTACATGGAGACGAAGTCGATCTCGGCCACCTGGCAGTGCAGCCCCACCAGCGGCTGGTATACCAGGCCGCCCTGGTCGGCGTGGATCAGCTCGAGGGCTGTCTTGGGCCTTTCGGCCTGCTGCTTGCGCCAGGGCGTCAGGATCCCCTGGCGCAGGGCGGTGGTGATCTGCATGGAGGAGATGCCCGTTCCCGGCGAGAGGCGGGCGGCCTGCTGGACGGGCAGGCTGGTGACGCGCGCCGATTCCAGGATGCCCACCAACCCGTAATCGTGGAACAGCATGGCGTTGAACATGTCGATGTGCCAGCGCCCAGACAGGTGGATCTGCCGGCCGCGGTGGATGACCTGCCCGTAGGCCTGGTAAGAGCGCTCGGGGCGAGCCACGACTGCCCGGTGCTCGTCCCGGTTGAGCGGCAGTGGAATGCCCTGTGCCTGCGACAGTTCCAGCAGATGGGGCAGCAGCCAGGTATCGCCCCAGGCGGTCAGCAGCAGGTCGGGATCGCAGCGCCGCAGCACCGCCGCCAGGTTGAGCAGCAGTGGGCGGGCCGGCTGCAGGTTGAAGCGGAAGCGGCGCTCGCCCGCTGCCACCAGGATGGCTTCGGGCGGGGCATGGCGCGGGTCTTCGTCTGGGCTGCTCCAACACGCGGATGCCGCACACCACGCCGCCGGGGTATCTTTGGCCGCCCGGGCAGCCCGCGTCTTGCTCGTCGTTGGGCTCGTCCGTGGCATCCGGTTCGCCGTCTTCGTCCATCGCTACCTCCACCTGCAGGCGGGCCAGCGGGAAGGCGCCGTGGACGGACGCGTAGCGCAGGCTGATGGGAATGTCGGCATCGTAAAAGACCAGGTCGGGAATGGCATGCTGCACCTGCCAGAACAGGGCCGGCTGGGCGGCGGGATCGCTCACCTGCACCTGCAGCACGGGCAGCGGGGCAGGCTGGAACAGGTCGCGGCGCTCGCCGCGCGACAACCGGATGTCCCCCCGTTCCAAGGCGGTGGCCTGCTGCCTTTGCAGATAACGCCACAGGGCGCGCAGGCGCTCGTTGGGCCCGGCGGCGCAGAACGTGACCGGGAAGTCCTGCCGCAGGCGCAGCCGCCGGCCCTCGGTAGGAATGTCTATTGGCTGAGACGCCGGCAGCCGCCGGCCCTCGGCAGGAATATCTATTGGCTGAGACGTTGGCAGCCGCCGGCCGTCGGCAGGAATGTCTGTTGGCTGAGACGCCGGCAGCTCCTCCAGCAGCCAGAGCACCACTCCCTGGCCGGGATGGGCATAGAGATCGAGCAGCCAGCCGGTCAGCAGTTCACTCATCCTCGCCGCTCTCGATGAACACCGGCTTTTTTTCCAGCAGGGAGCGCAGGCGCTGCACCTCCTTATGCTCTTCCAGCAGCATGGCCAGCAGAAAGGACTCGAAGGGTGAGATGTGCGCCGCATAGGCTGCGGCTGCCAGATGTTGGCGCGCAGCGGCGAACAGCTCGTCCAGGGCGGCCTGGTCGCTCTTGCGCAGGGCGCGGCGGAAACGGCCCAAGGCGGCCTGCTCTTGTTGGAAGACCTGGGTAACGGTGGGCAGCGTGCGTCCCATGTTTCAGCACAACCTTTCCGGCGGGGGAGAGGGCGGCGGGGTATCTTCCATGCGCCAGGTGCGGCCGGCGGCCGCCGAGAGGGCCAACAGGTGGCGCCGCTCGGCGGGGCTGTGCGCCGGCTGGGCGCTCACCAGCACGGGGGCACAGCGCGCCAGCCGCTTGAGCTGCGCCAGGCAGCCGCGCAGCAGATAGCTCCGCTCGCCGATGGGGACGTTCTCATCGGCGAAGGAAGCCAGCAGGCCCATCACCAGGACGGGCTCGCTGCTCTCCGGCAGACTGCTCAGCAGCGCCAGTATTTGCTGGCAGGTGAAGGCGCGGGCGACGGCGATGCGCTGCAGGACAGTCTCCACCAGTGGGGTGTGCTGGCGCACCAGGCGGGCGATGGTGTAGGCGTCGAAGCGGTTCTCGCCGTCCAGCACGCGCAGGCTGCCCTTCAACGCCAACCGGGCGGCGCAGCCGTTCAATAGGCGGGCGCCTGCCGCCGCCGGAGCCACCAGCAGGGAGAAGGAACCGGGCTGCAAAAGGTCTATATCATCCATACCCCCAGCGTACCAGATCGCAGGGTAAAAAACAATCGACCGAGGATTGATTTTTGGGTGTATTTAGGGTGTAGACCGCGGAGTAGACCGTTCAATTCGAGCAATTTGCGCTATAATACTTTTGACGACGGCGGGCCGAGACGGATGCCTGGTTTGTCTGCCGGCCGAATCCTTTCTACAACTTCAGGAGGCTTACATGATTGCATCAAAAGAACATTCCGGCAAATCGATCATCGATATTACCACCGGCAAGAGGCTGGGCGAGGTTAAAGGCCTGTACCTTAACGCCGACATGCGCCAGGTGATGGCGGTCTTTTTGGGCACGGAGGGCTTTATCAGCCGCAAGGCGCTGGCGCTGCCGCAGAGCGCGGTGCAGGTGATCGGCGCGGATGCCTGGCTGGCGGCGAGCATTGATAAGATCCTGCCGCTGGATAATCAGACCGATTGGGCCACGTTCGTCCTGGTGAGCGATCTGCGCGGGCGCGAGATTCAGACCGAGGGCGGCACCAAGATCGGTGTGGTCGAAGATGTCTTGCTGGATGGCGCCACCGTGTTGGGCTTTGCCTTGGGCAAGGTGTACGTGCAGGGGCCGTTGGCCGAGCGCAAGACCATCGCCCGCGAGGCCGTCACGGCCCTGGGGAGCAAAGATGCGCCGATGACGGCTACCCTGTCGCAGGCCGAGGCGCTGACGCTGCCTGCTGCTTAGACATATCACCAAAGGTTGGAGTTTGGGTGTAATCAGGAGACGCTTATGCACAAAAAGGCTGCGCTGTATTCCATCCCATCCTCCGACCCCTTGCTTTTAGAAAAAGCCAGCCGCATTGCCTGCGAATTCGCCCAGCCCTACCGGCGGGACGAGATGGTGGGGATTGTCTTCCTGGGAGCCATTCCACGCGGTTATTTTGACGCCGCCGCCGATATCGATATCGCCCTGTTCAAGAAGAAAGAAGCAGATATTTCCTTTGCTTCCCAATTCTTCAAGGTGGAAGGCATCGAGATCCATTGTCACCTGGCCAATTACGAAGATGAGTCCGCCGAACCCTGGGATATGGCCAAGCGCTGGACATATGGCGATGGGCAGATCTATTACGACCCGCAGGGTAAGATCGCCGCTCTGCTTGCCGAGAAAGTGCCCCTGGGAGCGGAGGAGAAGAAATGGCTGCTGATGTCGGGTTTGGCGCTTTCCGAATGGTACATCAACCGCCTGACCAACCTGTGGGTGGAGCGCGGCAACCTGACCAGCGCGCACCAAATATTTTCCCAGGGGTTGAACTTTTTCTTTGATATGCTCTTTGCCCTCAACGACCAGTTGGTGCCGGATATGAAATGGCGTTATTACTGCGCCGAGAAGCTGGAGCGCCTGCCCGCTGATTTTACGGCGCGCATCCACAAGATCCTGCTGCTGCATGCCATCTCGCTGGAAGAGCTCGACCGCCGCCAGAGAGTCTTTATGGAAATGTGGCGCGAGATGGTGCCCATCGTGGAGAGCGAGGTGGGGATGCCTTACGAGGTGTTCAGCCAGTTGGTGTGAGGGGTGAAGCGGATCGAGTCCGCTGGGATGACGATGATCAAGCGCATATTGTTGACCTGGTTTGGCGCGAACTTCCTTTTCGCGGGGATTTTTGCCCTGCTCAGCGGTGGGTGGTATCTGCGGCTGCCCACGTTGGCGGGAATGGGCGCCGAAATGGGGCTGATCGTCCTGCCGAATTTATTGTTACCGCTGCTTGTGCTGCGTTATGCCTGGCCCGAAAAAATTGAACGCCTGTCGCTGGCGCTGGGTTGGACCCGGAGCGGCTGGCGTCCCATCCTGGTGGGGGTCGCTGCCTTTGGAATTTACCTGCTGCTGTCTACCCTGCTCTCCAATTTGTTGGGGCCGGGCATCTCCTACAATGCACCAGGCCAGGGCGGGTCCATCACCGGTTGGCTGGGCCTGCTGGCGCTGCTTGGATATATCCTATTCGCCCTTTTCACCGTGCTCAGCGAAGAAACCATGTTTCGCGGCTTGATCCAAACCCAGGTCAGCCAGCGTTACGGCGTGTGGGTCGGGATCATCCTGGCCATGCTGCTCTTTGGGTTGAGACACCTTCCCGCCGACATATACTACGCGCAGTTGTCGCCTGCCACGGCGGGCATGTGGCTCGCGCGGCAGGCAGACCTGTATCTGGGGGCAGGTTTGCTTGGCCTGGCGCGCCATTTTGGCCGCAGTACCTACGCCTCGGCGACCATGCATTTTTTGATCTTTATGGGGATGCTCGCACAGGGGTTTTTCTGATAAGAATCTGGGCTGGATAGCCATCGAGAGGTGAAAGAATGATCAGACCCAAAAAGCTCCACCCCGGCGACAAAGTCGCTGCCGTCTCGCTCTCCTGGGGCGGGCCGGGCGCCTTCCCGCACCGCTACCAGGCGGGCAAGCAGCAGTTGCAGGATGAATTTGGCCTGGTGGTGGTCGAGATGCCCCACACGCTGAGCGACCCTGCCTGGCTGCAGCGCAATCCCCAGGCCCGCGCCGAAGACTTGATGGCGGCCTTTGCCGATCCTACCATCAAAGGTATCTTCTCTACCATCGGCGGCAACGATTCGATCCGCCTGCTGCCTTACCTGGATTTGCAAGTCATGCGTGCCAATCCCAAGGTCTTCATGGGCTTTTCCGACACCACCATCAGCCACCTGGCCTGTTACAAGGCTGGGCTGGTCTCGTTCTATGGCCCAGCCGTGATGGCCGGTTTTGGTGAAAACAGCGGCCTGTTCCCTTATATGGTAGAGGCGGTGCGCAAGACGCTTTTCTGCGCCGATCCGGTGGGGGTTGTGCCGCCGAACACGGCTGAATGGGTGGTCGAGCCGCTGTCATGGGCCGACCCGGCCAACCAGTCTTGCCCGCGCAAGCGCAACCCTACCACCGGCTGGCGCCACCTGCAGGGGCGGGGCGTTCGGCGGGGACGCCTGCTGGGCGGCTGCATCGAGGTGCTCGACTGGCTGCGCGGTACGGATTTTTGGCCGCCCATGCCAGCCTGGCAGGACGCGATCCTGTTCCTGGAAACCCCCGAAGGTGCACCCACTCCAGACATGGTCGAGTTTTACCTGCGTACCTATGCCGCCCTGGGTATCCTGCCGAAGCTGGCGGGCCTGCTCTTTGGCCGTCCTGGCGGAAATGTGCCGCCCGAGAAGTTCGCCGAATACGACCAGGCACTGCTCCGGGTGGTGGCGGAAGAAGAAGGATTGACTGATCTGCCGGTGATTGCCGGCATGGATTTTGGTCACACCGACCCCGTTTTCGTGCTGCCCTATGGCGTGCAAGCCGAGATCGACTGCGACGCCAGGAGATTCAGTATCGTGGAAAGTGCGGTGGTGTAGTTAGGTGTGCCGAATACCTATTGTAAAATTATGGGAATTGCACTATAAATAATACGGGTGAGAAAAAATTAGTACAATTCACGCCCAAGTTGTTAGCGTATGCCGAGCATGGAGAGCATGCTGGCAGGCAGGTAATGGCACCTCAGTTTCGCATTAGAAAAGGAGAAACGATCATGGAATTCGAAGGTTACTGTGTCAAGTGTCGCAAGAAAACAAAGGTCAAGAATGGTGAGATCAAGGTAAGCGTCAAGGGCCGGCGGATGGTTCAGGGTGCCTGCCCGGTGTGCAGCACCAAGGTCACGCGCTTTCTGCCCAAGGAGAAAACCGAGTAGCGATTAAGTTCGCAGAACGGTAATATCCGCAAGATAACTCCCCCAGTGCCGCGCAAAGCAAGCACTGGGGGAGTTTTGCTTGTTTCCTCGCATTCCCTACTACTGCGCCGAAAAGCTGGCGCGCTTGCCGGCTAATTTCCAATTTGGGCAATGATACGCTTGACATACATGTTCAACAGAAATAATATAAAGCTATGAATAACCATAACAAAGAATTACCCTCAGAGCAATATGAAGAACTCCTCAGCATATTGAAAGCCCGTTTTGAGAAAAATGTGAACCGCCACAGCGATCTTGAATGGGCCAAAGTACAGGCAAAGCTGGAAGTTCACCCTGAAAAATTGTGGTCGCTCAATGAAATGGAAAGAACCGGCGGTGAACCGGATGTTGTTGGCGTTGATGAAAAGACGGGCGAATACATTTTTTTCGATTGTTCGGTAGAAAGCCCGAAAGGCCGCAGAAATGTTTGTTACGACCGTCAGGCGCTAGAGTCGAGGAAAGAACATAAACCGGAAAATAATGCGATGGATATGGCCGCGGCCATGGGCATCGAGATATTGACGGAAGAGCAATATCGAGCGTTGCAGAAGCTTGGAAATTTCGATCTAAAAACATCGAGCTGGCTGAAAACGCCTTCTGAAATCAGAAAACTCGGCGGCGCCCTCTTTGCC
>CAZVRZ010000117.1:0-17341 GCA_964629965.1 uncultured Anaerolineaceae bacterium | reverse complement strand
GACCTCCGCTGTGCATCCCCTTTCCTTCTATTATTGGACTTACTGCGGAATCCCTTGGTGAGAATAACTTGACTTCCAAAAATATGTCTGTTATAGTTGCGCCCAATATGATCTGGCTTTGTTTTGTGGCAATGTTCACCATGCGCACTACTACCCCCGGATATCTGGTGGGGTTGTATTGCGTGAACAGGAAAAGAAAGTAAAAATCCAAAAACCAACTTACCTGGCACACCAGCACCCCACAATCAATGTGGGGTGCTTTCATTTTTTCAAAATGGAGGCATCTTATGTCGAAACGTATCCCTGTGGTTGTTTTAGGAGCTACTGGCAGCGTAGGCCAGCGATTTATTCAACGCTTAGATTTTCATCCATGGTTCGAAGTAGTTGCCATCACCGGCTCAGAACGATCAGCCGGCAAACCTTATCGTGAGACCTGCCGTTGGCTGTTATCAGAACCTATGCCTGGTTGGGCAGCGAATATGATTGTTCAACCGACCACGCCCGATGCGGCCCAGGCGCGTATTGCATTTTCGGCATTACCAGCAAGCGAGGCTCTGCAGGTAGAACCCGAGTTTGCCCGGGCCGGGATGCTGGTATGCTCAAATGCATCTGCCTATCGCAAGGATCCTGATGTACCTTTGCTTCTACCCGAAATCAATCCCGATCACAGCAAACTGCTGGCATCTCAACAACGCCTACGGGGATGGTCGGGAGGCATCATAACAAACCCTAATTGTACCAGTACAGGTTTCACCATCGCGTTTAAGGCTCTTGATGAAGCTTTTGGATTAAGGAAAGCCTTGGTTGTCTCCTTGCAGGCTCTCTCAGGAGCGGGATATCCTGGTGTGGCATCCATGGATATTCTAGATAATGTCATTCCATACGTTTCAGGAGAAGAAGAAAAAGTCGAGTGGGAACCGCGCAAAATGCTCGGCGAAGTAAAAGGCGATCAGCTAATATTATCGCCATTGCAAATATCGGCTCACGCGAACCGTGTGGCAGTGACCGATGGGCACACGGTTTGTGCTAGCGTGGAATTCGCTTCTCCCGTTTCACCAGAAAAAGCGATCAAGGTTTTACAAGACTATCATTCTCCGGTTGAGAGCGCCGATCTGCCGTCTGCCCCACATCCTGTGATCGTGGTACGCTCTGAAATCGATCGACCTCAGCCAAGATTGGATCGTCTTGTTGGAAATGGCATGACCACAACGGTTGGACGCGTTCGTCTAGACCCCATATTCCATGTGAAATTCGTTGTGCTCTCGCACAACACTATTCGTGGCGCGGCAGGAGGATCAATCTATAATGCTGAACTACTGGTTCATCAAGGTTGGGTATAATATATACTAGGAATGGAAGTACCAGTACAAAAGCGATCAAAAAACACACGTAAACGCCAACCTATTGATGGGTTTGGCGTTTTTGAGCATTGCGGAAATACAAACAAACAACCTGTGAAAGGCAAGGTTTTCTAATTCTGGTAGGAGAGAATAGAATATGCCGTCACGAAAGCTGATAATATTATTAATACTCTTCATCGGCCTGATGAGCCTGGCTTGCAGGAGTGCTACTGCAGTTGCTCCGGCTACCCAAACTCTGCCTGAAGCCACAGACCTAATTTCTACTGTTTCAGCAATCATCTCGACTACGACCCCCGAACCAACCACAACAGAGACCATTACGCCATCTCCAGAGTCAGGGTTGACCGCAACGGCCCCATTGGTATACATCAATCCGCCAACCACCGAATTCAACGGATCATTCATCTACAAAGCGCTGGCAGGAAATTTATCTCAATACATCGAGTTAAATTTCGACGAGGCGCAGTGGACTGTATCTGCAGAGGAAGATTTGTTAATTCATAAGAATCTAGTCGGTTGTACGATCAAACCCAGCGGTCAAAGCGGAGCACCTCCCGGCTACTCTGTTGAGAAAAGCCAGCTACGGGCGGGTAGCGTCGACTATGCAAAACAATCTTTCAGCTTTCAAGATCAACTGCGTTTTGTCAGTTACTGTGCTGCCGATCTAGGGAATAATTCCGGCACCTGTTTAGCGGTTAACTTTGGCGAAGAGATCGCATCTTGTTTATCTTCTGCAGAAATCACGTTATCCGCTTTACATCTTGCCCCCGATATTAAGCCTACTATCACTCCATCACCGCAACCGTCGCCCACGGGAACTCCAACCCCTTACGAGGCTTGTGTAGGTGCTCCGCCAACTCGAATGTGGATTTCAGGATACGCCTACGTGAATCTTGAGCCGCCGATACCCAATCGTATCCGCAGCGGCCCAGGCACAGCATATGATATTATTGGAACCATTGATCCAGGAAAAGTAATGTTGGTACTCGATGGGCCACGCTGCCAGGATGGATGGGCCTGGTGGCAAGTGCGAAATATTGAAAGTGGACTTACCGGTTGGACAGCCGAAGGTGATATTGAAAGCTATTGGCTCGTCCCTTGCGCTAATGAGGAACTTTGCCAGGCAGGCATTCGATAGTTGTCACGAACAAATCTATCCTTTCCAAACTACGGAGAAAACTTATGATCCAGAAAGTCACCCACTTAAGCTGCGAATATAGGATCAACCCACTTGGCATTGACATTGTCCAACCTAGGTTATCCTGGCAAATATTAGCAGATCGGCGTGGTGCAAAGCAAACTGCTTATCAAATTCTTGCAGCGAAAGACGAATCGCAACAACAAATTATTTGGGATTCGGGAAAAGTACCATCGCCGCAATCCATACTGGTGCCATATACTGGCCCCGAACTACAATCCGGCCAAGGCGTATTTTGGAAGGTTCGCATTTGGGACGAAAAGGACAGCCCCACAAACTTTAGCGATATCGCCCGGTGGGAAATGGGTTTGCTCTCTGCCAAAGCTTGGCAAGGAAAATGGATTGGCGGGACATTGGTCGGCGGGCCTCGGGCAACTATTCCAGCACCGTATCTGCGTAAATCCTTCTCCTTGCTCCAGCCTGCAATGTCTGCCCGCCTATACGTCACCGCATTCGGTTTATACGAGGCATCCATCAACGGGAAAAGAATTGGTGATTTCGAGCTGACACCCGGTTGGACAGATTATAACCACCGCGTTCACTACCAGACATACGATGTTACCGAGTTGCTCCAGGAAGGTGATAACGTTCTGGGAGCGATCTTGGGAGACGGTTGGTATTGCGGGCACGTAGAGTGGCGCGACCGGCAGTTATATGGAGATCGCCCCAAACTGTTGGCCCAATTGAACATTACTCAGCCAGATGGCAATTGCCTGTCAATATATTCTGACGCGTCATGGCGGGTAGCTTATGGACCTTTGCTACAATCAGACATCATCATGGGAGAATGTTATGATGCACGGCTGGAATTTCCTGGCTGGAACATTCCCGGCTACGATCAAGAAAAGTCTAATACTCCATGGCTGCCAGCAAGCACATTTACCCATCCAGAAGGTGTGGCGCTGGTTGCCCAAAACGCGCCCGCGATAAAAAGCCAGGAAACATTTACGCCCATTTCAGAACCACACGAGATTCCCGATTGGAGAGGCAGCCGCTGGGTATTCGATCTTGGCCAAAATATGACAGGCCGAATACGCTTGAAGGTAAGCGGCTCGTGTGGCACAAATATCCGTATCCGGCATGCAGAGGTTCTCAATCCGGATGGTACGCTCTACACAGAAAACTTAAGAACTGCCCGCGCCACAGATTACTACACTCTGAAAAGCAACGAGATCGAGACATGGGAGCCAAAATTTACTTTTCACGGCTTTCGGTATGTTGAGTTAGCTGGCGTTGGCGGTAAACCAGGCAAAGATATGGTTGCCGGGATTGTCTTGCATTCCGACCTCGCCCCCACAGGCGAATTCAACTGTTCAGATCCTCTCCTAAATCAACTCCAGCACAATATCTTATGGGGCTGGAAAGGGAATATTGTTGATGTTCCAACCGATTGTCCGCAACGTGACGAACGGTTAGGATGGACGGGAGACGCAGCAAATTTCTGTAGAACGGCAGCCTTTTTAACCAATTCGGCTCCTTTCTTTGCAAAATGGCTGCAAGATCTTGAAGACTCCCAGGGAGGATCAGGCGCGATACCAATGGTTGCTCCCACAACCTGGCTCGACATCGAGAGGGATGGCGGTCCTGCCTGGGCAGATGCAGCCGTGATCATTCCGTGGACAATTTACCAGTATTATGGGGACGTGAGATTATTGCATGAGCGTTACGGAATGATGACCCGATTCATGGAATACCTGGTACAAACCAGCCCAGGTCTGATCCGTTCTAATCCAGACCCAGCCGATTGGACTAAGCTAGATGACTGGCGCTGGGGTGGTTTTGGAGATTGGTTAGCCCTGGACGGAAGTGGTAAAAGGGAGGGCAATACTCCGAAAGATTTGATCGGTACTGCTTACCTGGCCTACTGCAGCCGGTTGATGGCCCAAATAGCAGATCTCTTGGGCAAGGATAAAGACGCCGAGCAATACCGACAGCTTTTCGAAAATACTCGCCAGGCGTTCACCAATCGTTTTCTCTCCCCTGATGGGCTATTAACCAGTAGTACCCAAACATCCTACGTATTAGCTCTTGCTTTTGATCTTTTGCCAGAAAAAGATCGCACCCGCGCCGCAGCAACACTCGTTCGGGATATTTTGCAACGCGATAAACATCTCTCGACAGGATTTGTCGGCACTCCTTTCCTGCCGTTTGTGCTAACCGAAGCCGGCTTCTTAGATATTGCTTACGATCTTCTTTTCCAAAAGAGTTGGCCGTCTTTCTTATATGCTGTCACACAAGGAGCTACCACCATTTGGGAGCGTTGGGACGGCTGGACTCACGACAGAGGTTTCCAGGATCCAAGCATGAATTCTTTTAACCATTATTCTTATGGAGCGATTGGTGCCTGGTTGTATAACGTTGTGGCCGGCATGGACTCCGATATCCAACAACCTGGATACCGGCACATCATCCTGCATCCAAGGCCGGGAGGCGGTTTGACGCAGACACATGCAGCTTTAGAAAGCCTCTACGGGCACATTGAAAGCAGTTGGCAGATCGATAACGGAAAGATGATCTGGAATATCACCATACCACCGAACACTACGGCAACAGTATGGGTGCCTTGTGTTCCAGATATCGAGGTTTTGGAATCAAACCGGCCCGCCGGTTCAATGGAGGGTGTTACTTTCCTGCGTAGAGAAAAGAAAGAGGCCGTCTACCAGCTAGCGTCTGGCCATTATACGTTTACATCACAACCATAGAAGCGCCTGGAGAAAACTGGTGACCGAAAAAATTATTCTAGATACAGATATTGGCTCAGATATCGATGATGCAATATGCCTGGCATATCTGCTTGCGAACCCGGGATGCGAGTTGTTAGGCATCACAACGGTTACCGGCGAGGCAGAATTACGCGCTCGGGTTGCATCTGCTGTGTGTAGAGTAGCAAACAAGCCAATCCCGATATTCCCCGGGAATGAAAAGCCTATGTTTGTTGAACAGCGCCAGCCACGTGCCCCACAAGCAGAAGCTTTGGATCAATGGGATCACGAACACAACTTCCCGAAGGGCGAGGCAATTGCCTTTCTAAGAGAAACCATCCGTAAAGATCCTGGTGAGATCACTTTATTAACCATCGGACCTTTAACCAATATTGCCGCCCTGTTTTTAGATGATCCAAACGTTATCTCAATGATAAAAGAACTGGTATCTATGTGCGGTGTATTTACTGGAGTAATGGGTAATGCAAAACTCGAATGGAATGCAAGGCTTGACCCGCATGCAACTGCCATTGTCTACAGAGCGCAAACAGTTCGCCATCGATCAATCGGATTGGATGTAACGACCCGTCTGCAGATGTCTGCAGATGAAGCGCGCTCTCGTTTCCAGGCGCGCTTGCTAAAACCTGTTCTTGACTTTGCCGAAGTATGGTTCAAAGATTCGCCTCAAATAACCTTCCACGATCCTCTGGCAGCCACGGTCATTTTTGATCCGGCAATCTGCCAGTTTACACAAGGCCAGGTAGATGTTGAAGTAAGCAGCCCTACTCTGGGGGGATTAACGCAGTTCTTGGCAAAGCCTGATGGGAATCACGAGGTAGCCACAGATGTCTCACCCGATAAATTTTTCAATCACTTTTTTTCATATTTCTAGCTGTTGAATGTACAATAATGATTCAAGGATGAAATAGCGACTATGGCCATACAATGCCAGATCCAGATAACTCCATCCAAAATACGCCTCCAGATACCCGAGCGTAACGTGCTGATTCAAGAAGATAACGTTGTCACCTACGATCGCAATCGAGTTCAAATGCTTTCCGTTGGCGATAATGAAGCTACACTCAAAGCCCAATTTGGGAAAGAGTGGAATTCCGTTCGCTCCAAGACGGCTTTTACAAGATTGTTCGATCCAGAAACGACTGGCCCCATCTTTGATTATGTGGGTCTGGAGTATATCTTAGAAAAAGCCCGCTCCACTGCCTATGGTAAATGGAGCCCGCTGATTTCTCTTCTTACTCGATTGGATTTTGTCTTTTCCATTCAAGGTTACGAGAAGCTTACATTAGGACGCCGTCTCGAGTTGGAATATTATATGCAAGGGGCACAGCGAGCCCGTCAGTTAACGATAAACGGGAACGATGTTGCTATTCCGACAAATATGCGGAATCTAGAATTCTTCTTAAGAGCGGTCTTTATATCGTTAATTCCCGCCATACTGATTTATGGCGGCATGATGATTGCCTTCCGGATGGAAGATTTTGGATGGGAAACCGTTATGTTGTATATGATTGGTTTTATTCTGGCAGCGATTGCCGTATATCTAATTAGTACAATTATCTGGATGGTTACAATGAAACGATTCTTACCTGCCAGTTTTTTACGCTATCAGCTACGCAATACCCGCCCAGCTCTGCGGAAAATCATAGGGTGGTTGGCGCAACGATTTCTCTAAGAGTCACATGTTATGAGGTTACGATGCTAGACATACCTGATTCCGAAATACTTTCCACGGCAATGGAACACAGCTTTTGGACATGGTCGGCTCAGAGCCGTGTATCTCCCATACCAGTTACGCATGCCAAGGGCGTTTATTTTTGGGACGTAGACAATAAACGTTACCTCGATTTTAATTCGATGACTATGTGCGTTAATATCGGTCATGGCGATCAAAGAGTTATCGACGCCATGATCGCCCAGCTAAATGAACTACCTTACGCCGCTCCCGGCATGGCTACTAAGGTGCGAGCCCAGGCAAGCAAATTACTAGCAGAAATTACTCCTGGAAACTTAAACAAAATTCTGTTTACGCTGGGTGGAGCAGATGCCAATGAGAATGCTATAAAATTGGCGCGCACTTACACGGGGCGTGCCAAGATCATGGCACGTTATCGCTCTTATCATGGTGCTACAGCCGGCGCCATGGCTGCCACTGGCGATCCACGCCGCGTGGCTTGGGAGCCGCTCTTGATGCCTGGCGTTGTTCATTTTCTCGATCCCTATCGTTATCGGTCGACTTTCCATCGTACCAATCCGGATATAAACGAAGCAGAATTTTCTCAGGATTACATCAATCATCTTGAAGAAATAATTACCTATGAAGGCCCAGAAACAATCGCTGCCATTTTACTTGAAAGCGTAACCGGTACGAACGGGATCATCGTGCCACCCAATGGCTATATGCAAGGCGTTCGCCATCTGTGTGATAAATATGGCATTTTAATGATTGCCGATGAGGTTATGAGTGGTTTTGGACGCACGGGACGCTGGTTCGCAGTCAATCACTGGAACGTGATACCAGACTTGATAACAATGGCCAAAGGATTGACCTCCGCCTATGCACCTCTGGGAGCCGTTGCCATGAAGGAGGAGATCGCTCACTTTTTTGATGAGCGTACGTATGAAAGTGGTTTAACTTACACCGCCCATCCAGTCTCACTGGCAGCAGCCATCGCCAACATTCGCGTTTTGCAAGACGATCATATCGTTGAGCACGCCGATCAGATGGGCACAACCTTGCGACGATTATTGAACGATCTGGGCGAAGCACATCCATCTGTGGGAGATGTTCGATCGATCGGTTTGTTTGGCATCCTGGAATTAGTGAAAAACCGGAGCACCAAAGAGGCATTGACGCCATGGAATCAATCATCGCCAGCCATGACCGCATTGAGAAAATACTGCCTGAAACACGGGTTGTACGTATCTACCCATTGGCATACCGTGTTGATCATTCCCCCCCTGATCATTAACGAAGAGCAACTCAAGGAAGGTTTCGATATCCTGGACCAGGCACTGAAGATCCCCGATGAATATACAACCGAATAGCTATGCTTCCTGTAGAATTTTCGAATCGGATGAAGCAATTGATGGGCAAAGAATACCTGGACTTTGCCAAGATCTATCAGGATTCTCCCCTCACGGGATTGAGGGTCAACACATTAAAACTAACCCGCGCTGATTTCAGCCATATCTCACCTTTTTTGTTAGAGCCAATCCCTTGGGCAAAAGCAGGGTTTATCTTGCCAACGAGAGGTGATGGGGCATCCTCGGATGCGAGACCCGGAAAGCATCCTTTTCATTTAGCTGGTCTATACTACCTACAGGATCCGTCAGCGATGGCTGCAGCAGAAGTTCTCAACCCACAGCCAGGCGAACGTATTCTCGATTTGGCAGCAGCGCCTGGTGGCAAGAGCACCCATCTGGCAGCGCTGATGCAAAATCAAGGTCTCCTTGTGGCAAATGAAATTCACCCCAAAAGAGTATGGGATCTGGCAGAAAATCTTGAACGCCTGGGCGTACGCAACGCCACTGTGACCAATGAAACACCCGAAAGATTGGCCGATCACTTTGGCCCTTTCTTCGATCGCGTTCTGGTGGATGCTCCCTGCTCCGGAGAAGGTATGTTTCGCAAAAGCGAAAGTGCACGCAAGGATTGGTCGCCTGATCTCGTCAGAAGTTGCGCCCTGCGCCAGAAAGATATCCTCTATCAAGCTGCGAGACTGGTAAAAACTGGCGGATATCTGGCTTACACAACTTGCACATTTTCTCCTCAAGAGAATGAATCAACGGTTGTAGCCTTTATCGAAGAGAATGGTGATGAATTTGAATTAGTAGATCTTAAAGAAAAACCAAATTATGCTCCAGGGCGATCGGGCTGGCTCGATAACCCATCTCGCGTTCCGGTAGAACACACCATGCATTTATGGCCACATCAGGGTGCTGCCGAAGGGCACTTTATTGCCCTAATGCGCCGGGTTGGAGAAAAGAATGGATTTAGCCAACGTTCGTCTTCGAATGCAAAAAAAAGGACGATAAAGCTTCAATCCGATGTTGATAAATTATTTAGGCAGTTCTGCCAGGAGAATCTAAAAATATCCTTGGATTCTCTATCACCATTGCTCCTACATGGCAGCTACTTATATAAAATCTCCAACAACCTGCCAAATCTGGACGGGATCAGAGTCATTCACCCCGGTTGGTGGCTGGGTCAATTCAAAAAAAACCGTTTTGAACCATCGCACGCATTCGCAATGGCCCTATCGACAAATGATGTTCTCCAAATTGCAAGCTTCGCTTTAGACGAAGCCGATCTTCAGGCCTACTTGAAAGGAGAAACTCTGACCCGAAATAGAAAAGATGGCTGGGTTTTATGTGCGTTAGAAACTGCTAACAGCCTTTGTTTTCCTTTGGGCTGGGGAAAACAGACAATACAAACGCTTAAAAACTACTACCCACGCGGGCTGCGTGTTTTCTAAGCGTTGGACAGGTAACAATTCTGGCGGATTTTCTATCGGCGGCGTGGTCGTCGTCGAGACTCCACCTCAGGCGCATCTAAGGGGCTTCGTACTGGCGCAACCATGCGATACAAAAAGCTATAGATAATGGACATGATTCCGAAGCCCAAGAATAAGATCGCCAGGAAAAAGAATAACTCTGCTATGGTAAATGGATAGCCCGGTATCCAACGAATCAGCATATTCAGATCGATTGGAAACGTTAAAAAAGGCCAATCTAAAATTGGCAAGCGAATGCGATTATAAAAGGATTCGGGAAAATATTCTCTTAGTATAGACGGTAGGGGCGTCTGGCGAAGCAGTACCAGGGTTCCTACACAAGCCATAACAGGAAGCGATAGTAACCATATAAAGCCAATTCCTCGCCATATGGGATGAATATTCCATAAGCGTTCTTTTTCAGCCTTTTTTATTTTGGTATATTTACTCACGTCGATCCTCCATCCCAAAATCTATCGTAACACCTAAGAAGATGCTTGGGCAGCTTGTTCTATAGCTGCTATTATTTTATAGTAACCTGTGCAACGGCACAAGTTCCCGGTGATTGCCTGTTCTATTTGATCTTGACTGGGAGTGGGAAATTCTTCCAACAAAATGGCTCCTGACATAACCAGACCAGGAGTACAATACCCACACTGAACCGCGCCGGCATCGATAAAGGCTTGCTGGACAGGATGAAGCTTTTCTCCCTGCGATAATCCCTCAATGGTCACGATCCTAGCGTGATGAGCGCGAGGTGCAGGTACCAGGCAGCTCATGACTGCCATTCCATCTAAATACACCGTACAAGCGCCGCACTCACCCTCGGCGCAGCCTTCTTTCGTGCCGGCCAAACCGGCTTCATCTCTTATCAACCGTAGTAAACTGTTCTGATAACCCTTGTTGAATGCATATTCTATTCCGTTGATCTGCATCACGATCGGGTTATCACTCTCTCGACCAAAAAACGCAGAACGATCGAGCACGTAGCTTCGCGATAAGCAAGATTTGTTTTGCAAGAGAACTGGCTTCGAGGGATACTCTCGCTTTTCGTCACCTTCTATCAAGATGCGCAGGCATCGCAATACTGCCAAACGCACCATCTCAAATCGATATTTTGCTGTGCCTCGCAAATCGTCAATCGGGTGAACGGATTGCTGCGCCAGTTCGGCAGCGCTCTCAATCACACCCACCCCCGGCGCCTTTCCCAAGAGATAATTTTCTGCTTCGAGAGCATGAACAATTGTTGGAGCAACCGATCCAAGTGTGATGCTGGCCCGCGTTATCTTACCGGCCTGAATACCCAAAATAACAGCTGCGTTCACACTGGAAATTGCCTGAGCTCGCCGTAATCCAATTTTGATGAAAGTACCTCGTTCATAAGGTCGCATCGCCGGGAAATTAATATCTACTAACATCTCATCTGGTTGCATCCTTGTGCGGCGAACCCCGGCGTAGAAATCATCCAGAGCTACGATACGTTCACCATTTTTAGAGCGTAATACAACCTTTGCACCCAACGCCATCAGAGGTGGGATCGTATCATTCGCTGGCGAAGCCGTGATCAAATTGCCTGCAACGGTGCCTCGGTTGCGAATCTGTGGCGCTCCAATTTCCCAGGCCGCCCGCGCCAAAGGAAAAGCACGTTCAAAAAGGAGTTTCGACGCAACACAATGATTATGGGTTACCATCGGACCAAGATGGACCGTCTCGTCTTCATCCAAACGAATCTCGTCTAGTTCCATTATGCGGGTAATATCGATTAAGGCATGTATATCCTTACGAGCACCTCGTTCCAACTCCAGCATTAAATCTGTCGCCCCTGCCACGATTCGAGCCCGAGAGCCTTGCGCGGCCAAAATTGCCAGGGTTTCATCGATCGATGTTACACAATGATATTCATTCCACATAATCAGATCCTCCTGTTCACACAAACCATTCTTAAGGAGCTGGAATCCACAGGCTTACATCGTTTGTAATTACAACTTGACTGTAGCCGTGTTTTTGGGCAAATTCCAGGAGAGGCTGCTCCCAATATGGTTCTAGGCCAACCAGAATACCCGCCGGTGGATCGGAAGACAATCGTTCTTCAAGATCCGAGCCGGCCATGATCCCTAATTCTTTTCGTTCGATAGGCGATAACAGTGGAGACACGCGAAAGATCCCCAACGCATTCATTTCTGGATAAATATCCAATCCCGCCTCGATAGGAATGATCGGGGTTATTGTCAAGATCTTACCATCATTAACCACATCCCGGACTTTCTCGCCTAGCTCATGCATAATAATTGGACGCCATGTTTCAGGGTGAAGCAAAAATGTAACTCGACGATAATCACTAAATCTGTAAAAAGAAACCAGCAGCACAAGCTGCACAAATAGTAACATTAGCCACTTCGAAAGTTGAGAATTGCTATCACGAATCAGCAGAGATAAGCCATAGGTCAGTGCTAACACAACAAAGGGAACGGGTGCATAGAAATATTGATACCATGATGGAGATGGCAAAAATGAGCCAGCCAAGACACATGGGATGGCTCCCAACAGCATCACGATTTCAAAATAAGGCTCTCTTAAATTCCAAAATTTCAAGAAAGCTGCTGACAAGCCAAAGAACATCAACCCCATGAGTAAAGCAAAATTACCCGGCTGAGCAATCACACTTTCCCAGTAATAGGTTATTCGCTCGACCAGGGTAATGGGAGCATCATAATTCGTAGCAAGCCGAAAGGTAGTATTTAACGCATGATATTCAAGGTTTCCAAAAACAAATTCTTTCGGCGCCGCAAAATAATAATAGAGAGCAGGCAGCAGAGCCAATACAACACCTAAACCAAGTGCAAGGATAAGGCGACGGGTCTTTTTCCAAGCTCTTGTACCGGGGTATATAAAGAATCCAGCCATTAGGGCTGGCAACAGGGTTATATAGCTGCTACGCGTGCCAATTGACATACCTAAAATCAACCCACTTAAAAATATCCAGCCTATTACCTTCTGATATTTGGCAGCCCACAAATACACAGCAAAACTTAACAATGCCAGGAAACTAGCCAGACTATGGTTCCAGGCTAACCCGACTGTAAAAACATAGAGCGGATTACCGATCAATAACAATACACCCCCGAAAGCTATGCTATATTGCCATTTCGATGAGAGACCAGAGAAAAATCCTCGGCACAAGAAAAAAACCACCAACACTACGCCAGCACCACACAACGCTGAAAAAAACCTTGCCGCCAACAAATAATGGGTTGTTAACTGAAATAACAATGCCTCGATCAAAATCAAGTATGGGAGATGAATGTGTGGGAAATCACTATATGGTGATAACCCTTCTTTCGCAATTAAATAAGCACCTGCGACAAATTGGTGTTCATCCCTGCCAAGCGTTGTGCGAACTGCCAAACTAAGATTAAATATTATTACCCCCAACAATAAGGTAATGATAAATATCTTTCTCATTTCTTTCCCATTGACATACCATCCCCGCCATAACGCACCATAATAATTTCAGCAAGGATACTCACTGCGATCTCTTCGGGAGTTTCGGCATTTAATTCTAATCCTATCGGAGAGTGGACACGATTTAAAAGCTCTTTAGAAATACCCTTCGCTAACAGGTCCCGGCAAGCCGATTTCCACCGCCTGAGTGATCCAATTACACCGATATAAGCTGCGGGTGTGTTCAATAAAGCAGGTAGGCCATCAACATCAACGTCCGAGCCCCGGGTAGTTAAAACAATATACGTCCACGGGGTGATTTCAACATACTGGGGAATTTCTTCTATTGGACAAGTGTAGCAGGCATGAACATCTGGCAATACCTGGGGCTCGCAGAATCCCATCCTATCATCGCTGGCAACCACATAAAAACCAAGCCAGCGCCCAAGATGGATCACTGCCTTCCCGACGTGACCCGTTCCAATGACCAATAGAATTGGCTTGGGTTGAATTGGATCCACAAAAACCTCCACCTGCCCGCCACATATACCTGGATCGCCCTGTTCAGGATTAACCATCTGATAATTCAGTAAACGTGGCTTGCCATCTCGGATTGCTTGCACGGCTTCATTAACAACCCGTGTTTCGACTTCACCGCCACCCACCGTTCCCACAATGCTTGCATCAGGGTAAACCAACATTTTGCTGGTAGTGTGACGAGGTGTTGAACCCTGACTGCGGATAATAATACACAAGGCAACCGCTTTATTCTGGATCTCTGCTTCGCTTAATGCCTGATATACAGAAATCATAAGGGTTTCTTTATTTTGGAGCGAAGTTGGCGAGCATGAAATAACATTTCTTCGGCTTGATGAGGCGCTCCACTCAATAATGCCAACTCAGCAGCCGCTTCATAATAACGAGCAGCATCCATCAACATACCGCCCAACTCATAATGATTAGCAGCCATTACCTTAAACTCAGGAGTGTCATGATCAGACATCCATTGGGCTACAGCCAAGTGATAACGAGGACGGTTTTTATGAGGCAGCAAACTATAGGCTACATCGCGCAACAGCATATGCTTAAAAATATACTCTTGCTCCATTGAAAAAGAAGTATTTGCCTTCGGAAATGCCAGTTCTGCACGAATTAATTGACGCAAAGAATCCTGGATTACTCGATCGACAACCCCTAATGGGTAAGATTTTAACAAACCGGTTCCCATATCGTCTGCCACACGAACCTCCGCGCGAACAGCTCCTACCCAAAAAACTCGTCCTACCACAGAGGCCAACAAAGCTACACTTCTCGCTTCTGGAGATAGTTTATCCAAACGTGCTTGTAGCATGATCCGCAATGACTCCGGTGGCTGCGTTCGCAAACGTCCCAAGATCTGTTGCTCAGTTAATTCTTCATGTAACATCCCAGATGTTAGCAGATACTTAATCATTTCCTCCAGGAAATATGGATTTCCATCTGTTTGCTTAGCCAATTCTGTCAAGACCTCGTGGGATACATCACGGACATCAGGATAAGCAGCGGCAACAATGTCCGCGTTGACCGACAATGATCCAAGCTCGATAACCGAGCCCCGGTTAGCCCATCGGGGATTGTGACGTATAAATTCGGGGCGCGAGCTCGCCACTACCAGCAGAGGTAATGCTTGTTCAGTAGGAGTTAGTATGTAATTCAACAAATCCAGGCTACCGCCATCAGCCCATTGCAAATCGTCAAATAATAATGCAGTTGGGCGATTTGAACTCATCCGACGCAAAAGCTCACGGGTAAGAGCATAGGCGTGCCGAACACGCCCATCTGGGTTGCCATCAAACCGCGCCAGAAAAGGGCTATCGGGCCACGAGATGCCAATCAAACTTCCAATTAGATGCGCCGCCTCAACACCGGATGCGGGTCCAAGCTGATTACCCCACACTCGTTGAACTGCTTGTAAGAATTTATCCCGAGAAACCTCGAGCGGATCGGATTCCTGAAGGCTAAAATACAATTGCCATATGGATTTCCATAGGTAGTAAGGCACTTGGGAGATCTGAGCCAAAGCGCGCGAAGCGATCAGGGTTACTACCTGCTCGCTAACCTCCAATTGATTCGAGAATTCCATCAATAAACGAGACTTACCTATTCCGACATCCCCCGAAACCAATACCAATTGAGGCGTGCTTGCGTGCATAGCCTGATCGTACAACACCAGTAAACGGTTCAGTTCGGCCTCTCGCCCAACCATGTGGGTTTCCAGGCTGTCTGCCCCGCGATAACGCATTCGGCCAGGCTGAGGAGCAGTCCCCTCTACCAGGTAAGCCTGGATTGGCTCGGTTTTTCCACGAAGATGAAGCGGCTCGGGAATTCGACGAACCTGAAAAGCTCCTCGAATCAGACGATAAGTACTCTCGCTAATTACTACTGTTCCTGGGTCTGCACTATTTTCCAGGCGATTAGCAACATTTACCGTATCTCCCATCACCGTGTATTCCCGGCGCAATCCTACGTACCCGGCCAATACAGGACCTGAATTTATCCCAACCCGAATTTGCAATTCTTGAGCTGCCGGTAATTCAGAAGATTCTATATAGACATCCAATGCCTTTTGCAACGCGAGAGCCGCTGCCACAGCCTGCTCGGCATCATTTTCTCCTGTAAAAGGCGCTCCCCAAACAGCCATCACAGCATCGCCGATATGCTTATCAATGTAACCTCCATGAGCATCAATGATTGTATCCAACTTCAACCAAACGCCTTTAATAAAATCACTGATAGTCTCATAATCTAATCGTTCCGCCAGGGTGGTAAAACCATGAACGTCAGCAAATAACACCGTTGCCAGGCGGCGTTCTTCTGGATATTGGACAGAAGCGGATGAAAGGCTCATAAAGATCTGCTTTTCTTCTTCCTACAACTCGTTACTGTGCAACCCACGCCACACTTTCTCGGGCGTTACCGGATTGTGATAGATTGCGACGCCACAAGCATCCAAAACCGCGTTCGCTACGGCAGGAGCAACACCATCCATTGGAATCTCCGCAACCGCCTTCACCCCAAAAGGATGTGAAGGTTCAAACGTTTCCACAAAGATTGTGCTAAGTATGGGCATTTCATGCGATTGGAAAATATGATATTTTCCGAAATCGTGTTCGCGAGCAACTCCGTGCTCATCATACCGCATTTCTTCACAAATTGCATATCCTAATGCCTGCGTCATTCCTCCTTCGATCTGTCCAGAGGCTGTGGCTGGATTAACAATAACACCCGAGTCTACAGCCATAACAAGCTTTTCCACTGTTACTTGCCCAGTTTCCACATCAACCAAGACTTCAGCAAACTGCGCAGCAAAAGGCGGCGGAGCTACGGGGGACATATAGGACCCAACAGCCATGATCTGCTCTTGATCAGTATGATGCAAAGTTTCAAGCGCTACATCGGCAAGACTAACCGCACGCCCGTTCGATGCCTTGGCCTGCCGGTCAGAAAGTATAATATCATCAGGCTTTATTTCGGGAAATCCACCTGGCTGCAGCATAAGAGCTGCTCTCTGGCGAATTCGCTCAGCCACTTGCTGGGCAGCTTTCACTACGGCAGTGCCTGAGATATATGTAGTACTTGAAGCATAAGCCCCTTTATCAAAGGGGGTAAAGTCTGTATCCGACGAATAAGTAATAATATCATCTATGGGTACACCCAAAATTTCCGCTGCCATTTGAGCCAGTACTGTATCTGAACCGGTACCCAAATCGGTAGCACCGATTAGGAGATTGAAGGAACCATCATCATTCATTTTGATAATGGCTGCTCCCATATCCAAATAAGGGATAGCCGTTCCTTGCATCACCAATGCCACACCAATGCCGCGCCGTAAATGTGGGATCAGGCTACCATCAGGGTTTTTCACCTGGTGCCATTCGGCGGTATTTTTTTGATCCCAGTCCAAAACTTCTTTACCCCGACGTACACACTCTTCCAAACCACAAGTTTGGATCGTCTCAGGTTTTGGCTCACGCCCCTCGCTCCAGGCAGTGCTGAACGGGTGTAATTCGCCTGCACGTAAGGCATTCTTTAAACGAAACTCCAATGGATCCATATTTAACTGGCGAGCGATTTTTTCCATATGCC
>CAZVRZ010000116.1:0-17452 GCA_964629965.1 uncultured Anaerolineaceae bacterium | reverse complement strand
CCTCCTGGTTCCCCGCTATCTTACCCCCTTTCTCCGAAAAAACGAATCACACCCCTAGCCAGGCAACCAGATAGAAGCCGATCACACCGGCCCAGATCCAAGAATCAACGCGATCAAAAAAACCACCATGTCCAGGGATCAGGTTGCTGGAGTCTTTCACCCCTGCGGTTCGCTTAAACAGGCTCTCTCCCAAATCGCCAAGAGTTGGAAGCACCCCCATCGCCAATCCGATCCATGCACCTCTCAGCGGAGTAATGGAACTACCTGCTCCCGCGCCCATTTGCCAAGCCACAGCTAAGAGGATTGTGAAAAGAGTGCCAAAAACAATTCCTCCCAGATATCCTTCCCATGTCTTTTTGGGGCTGAGGCGGGGAGCGAGCTTGTGTTTTCCAAACCGCGTCCCTAGAAGATACGCGCCTGAATCTGCCAACCAAACTGAAGGTAAGATGAGCAGCACCCACCATTTTCCTTCGGGCATATTTCGCAGAGAGATTAAATAAGCCCCGATCCATCCCAGGTATAGGAAACAGCCCAGCGTGGCGCCGAAATCTTGGACTGCCAGGTCGCGACCCCTTTCATATTCAACCAGGTGATAGACCAGGCTGGCTAGAATGAGCGCACTAAGGATCATTGCTGAATCTTCGAAGCCGCTCCAGGCGCGGGCAAGCACCAGGAATACAACCCCTGCTACACCCAGCTCTCTGCTGGGCTTGAGACCAAGCGCTTGTGATAGATTAACATATTCCCAGGCTGCCAGTGCCAAAAGGATAGCGATCACCGCAGTGTAAACCCAACCACCGGTTGCAATCGCGGCTATGCCAAGAGGCAAGAAAATGATCGTGATGATTAGGCGGTTAACCATTACTTTCTCTTTTTATTCTCGCCGGGTGCATCTGTTAATCCATAGCGTCGCTCTCGACTGCTATATTCCTCCAACGCACGCAATAATTCTTTGCGGTTGAAGTCGGGCCAATGGGTGCTTGGGAAATACCACTCCGCATAAGCGCCTTGCCAGATCAAGAAATTGCTACCGCGTAGTTCACCCGAAGTACGGATAATCAAATCTGGATCAGGTACGCCTGCCGTAAAAAGGTATTGGCTGACCAGATCGGTTGTAACCTGATCCGGTTTGATGTTATCCTCGATCATGCGCTGGATAGCGCAAACGATTTCATCCCTGCCCCCATAGTTGAAGGCAATGCTGAGTACCAGCCTGTCATTATGGCGGGTGTTTTCGATGGCTTGAATCACTTTCTCTCGAAAGGCCGGCTTGAGACGATCGAGCCGGCCGATGTGACGGAGTTGAACCCCCTGGTCGCAAAGCTCTTGTAGTTCGCGGTCGATAACATCTTCGAAGATTTTCATCAATCCCTGGACTTCTTCGGAAGGCCGCCCCCAATTCTCTGTTGAAAAAGCATAGATGGTCAGATACTTAATGCCGAATTCGGTGCAGGCTTCAATGATACGCCTTAGGTTTTCGGTGCCGGCGCGGTGACCAGCTAATCGAGGCAACCCACGCGCTGATGCCCAACGCCCGTTACCGTCCATGATAATACCAATATGAATTGGTATATTTTTAGGGAGAATCGTTTTCTCTGTTGGTGTCATAAATTTTCTCGAAAATCTTCTCAGATTTCCATGATCTCTTTTTCTTTATGATCTCCTATATTATTTACTTCTTCGATGTATTTATTGGTGAATTTTTGTAATTCTTCTTCACCTTTCTCTTTTTCGTCTTCAGAGATCAATTTTTCTTCCTCGTATTCGCGTAGATCCTTGATGATGTCGCGACGCACATTCCTGACAGCCACGCGCGCATCTTCCATACGATGATGAACAAGTTTGACCAGGTCGCGGCGGCGTTCCTCAGTCAGGGGAGGAAGGTTCAATCGGATAGATTTGCCATCATTATTAGGCGTCAGCCCCAGGTCTGATGCCTGGATGGCGCGTTCAATTGCTTTCAGGCTGGTGGCATCAAATGGCTTGATCAAGAGTGAACGCGACTCGGGAACGCTTATGGTGGCTAACTGTATCAATGGCGTGGGCATGCCATAGTATTCCACTTGCAGGCGTTCTACCAGTGAAGGACTGGCCCGGCCCGTGCGGATGCCTGCCAGGTCTTCCTCGAAAGCCTGCACGGCGCCCTTCATGCGGGCTTCTGCATCAAAATAAATATCTTTAAGCATTGAAGCCTCCTGTGTCTTGGATGGTTTGTATCTTTACTATAGGATACTCGAAAATTGTTAGACAGGAAAGGGGGAAATGCAACCGGGTTGTTTCTACACCGGTATCTGAAAAATAGATGTAATCGAATAGTGCCTGGAAAACAGGCCATCTCTCATCCGAATCGCCGTGAATACCAGCTCAAGATGAGAGACGACCCTATAAGTAGAACTCAATCCGATACTAATGTGCCAACTTTTTCGCCCATAACAGCTTTGCGAAGAGAATCTTCCTGCCACAGATTGAGTACCAGGATAGGCAGATGGTTATCCATGCACAAGGAAATGGCCGTACTATCCATGACTTGCAAACGGCGGTTAATGGTCTCCATATATGTAAGATTCTCAAAACGTATCGCGTTGGGATTCTTCATGGGGTCCGAATCGTAGACACCATCCACCTTGGTTGCTTTGATGAGAATATCTGCGCCAATCTCCATTGCCCGCAAAGCAGCGGCGGTATCTGTGGAGAAGTAAGGATTGCCGGTTCCGCCCCCCAAAATAACGACCCGGCCTTTTTCTAGGTGACGGATTGCGCGGCGGCGGATGTAGGGCTCGGCTACTGCATGCATTTCCACTGCAGATTGAACGCGGGTAATCATACCATTCCGTTCCATGGCATCCATAAGCGCCAGCGCGTTCATCACAGTTGCCAGCATTCCCATATAGTCGGCAGTAGCGCGATCCATGCCGCGACCAATGCCTGTTCGGCCTCGCCACAAATTCCCGGCTCCAATGACGATAGCCACATCAACGCCGAAATCACGCACCTTGGCAACCCGTGTGGCCAGTTGCTCTGCCTGGGTTGGATCAATGCCAAACCCATCAGGCCCGCCCAATGCTTCTCCGCTTAACTTAAGCAAAATGCGAGAATATTTTAATTGTTGATCCATCATCTCTCCTTGATCCATTCAAAAAAAAGGCCAACCGGTTGGCTGGCCTTTGAATAACTAGGATGTGGTACTTTCTCCAACTTCCCACCGTACAAAACGGCGGATCACAATATTTTCACCCAGAGAGGCGATGTTTTGGTGGAGTAATTTTTCGATGGTAACGCTTTCGTCGCGGATATAAGGCTGACGCAGAAGGCAAACTTCTTCTTTATATTTTTCCATGCGGCCTTCAACGATACGATCGGCGACTGCTTCGGGCTTACCTTCTTCCAAGGTGCGGGCGCGGGTGATCTGACGTTCGTGCTCAAGCACACTTTCGGGGATATCTTCTTCCTTAACGTATAAAGGAGCACCTGCTGCAATTTGCAGTGCAACTTCATGCGCGAAGGAGCGGAAAGGTTCCGAGCGGGCCACAAAATCGGTTTCGCAGTTCACTTCTACGATAACGCCTACGCGTCCACCGCCGTGAGAATATAGCTCGAGGAAGCCTTCAGATGCATCGCGGTCAGCCCGCTTAGCAGCTTTCGCCAGGCCCTTTTCGCGCAGATAATCGACAGCCTTGTCAAAATCACCATTGGCTGTTTCAAGCGCTTTTCGGCAATCCAAGATGCCAACGCCAGTAGCTTCCCGGAGTTCTTTGATTTGTTGAGTAGTAATTGCCATAGTTTTCCTTAAATTTATCCTTCGGGCTCTTCATCCGAGAGTTTAGGTTCTTCTGCTTCAACCTTTACTTCTTCTTCTGAGCCGATTTCCTCGGTGACACCGGTCTCTTCGATGCTAATCTCTTCTTCAGCAGTAATTTTGTAACTCTTACCCTGGGTGGACAGCTTTGCCAGGGTAGCCTCGCCCAAAAGTTCCTCATCGGAAAGCTCAGTTTCATCGGTAGCCATCTGTTCTGAGCGCAGAGCAGCTTCTACTTCAACTTCCTCATCTTTGCGCATGGCTTTGCCCTCTAGGGCTGCATCTGCCATCTTGCCTACGATCAGTTTGATGGCGCGGATAGCATCATCATTGGATGGGATAACGTAATCCACGTTTTTGGGATCGCAGTTGGTATCTACCATGGCTACAACTGGGATGTGTAATAAATTGGACTCGTGGATGGCAGTTTCTTCGCGCATAACGTCAACCACGAAGACAATATCAGGCAGGCGGCTCATTTGGCGGATACCACTCAAAAGGCCTTCCAGGCGCTCAATTTCACGAGAGATGATCAGTCCTTCTTTCTTGGTGATGCGCCCAAATTCTCCCGATGAGCGCATACGTTCCAGCCGGTCGAGTTCGTTGATGCGGGCGCGGATGGTGCGCCAATTTGTGAGCATACCGCCCAGCCAGCGGGTGGTGACAAAGGGCATTCCACAGCGCAGAGCCTCGTTCTGGATGGTTTCAGTAGCCTGGCGTTTGGTGCCGACAAAGAGAACGACACCACCTGATGCAACTCTGTCGCGCACCAGGTTATATGCTTGCTCCAGAGATTTTGCAGTTTTTTGAAGATCAATAATGTGGATTCCGTTGCGTTCAGTAAAAATAAAAGGCTTCATGCCAGGGTGCCACTTGTGAGTGCGATGACCAAAATGAACACCACTTTCCAGTAAAGCCTTCATGGAAATAACAGCCATTTTCTATTCTCCTTTTTGCGTTATTCCTCCGCCTCCATCAATCCTTTCCAAAGCTGTCTGCAAAGTTGGTGGGCTCTGGTCACTGGCATCTGCAGGCAGCACGCTCGGTCAGGTCAAGAGGCGTGTGTGATATTGGCCCATAAGGGCACAAATTTCTCCCACCTTCAGGCGGGAGCGTGCGGAGTATATCACAAGATAGCTAGATTCGTCTAGATTTTAATTTGACAAATTTGTTCTGTTTTTTTAGTAATCAACCATACCACAGGCCACTACCGATGCCAATGCGTAAGTGTCTGTGTGACTGAGGCTGATTGCCCACTGTGTGAGCCCCAGTTCTTGGGCTGCTTGACGGGCATTACCCGTAAGGTGCAATACGGGTTCTCCACACGTCCCGTGCAGGATCTCGATATCATGCCAACCGATTGCTCCTATGCCTGTCCCCAGTGCTTTGGAAACAGCCTCTTTCGCAGCAAAACGCGCTGCTAGGGAAGCTGTATTGTTCATCATCTGTTCCAGTTCGGTGGTTGTATAGATGCGATCGAGCAAGCGGTTACCATAACGTGCAATAGCTTCTCGAACGCGTTTAATCTCAATTAAGTCAATGCCGGTGCGAAGAGTCAGCATGTTTGCCTGGGCTACCTTATGGCCCTGCTGTTGCGATAGCCATGCGCTCGGGATGTAAATATTTGTGTGCGGTTTCTAAAATCTGTTCAATGGTCACCGCTTGTACTGCGCCTGGGTAGCGCAAATAATAATCTAGCCCAAGTTGATACCGTTCTAATGTCGCCAGGGAGCCGGCGATCCCCGAATTTGATTCCAGGCTTAGCGGTAATCTACCGATGAAATTCGCTTTACTGTCATTCAATTCAGCTTCACCAACCGGTTCTTTAACCAGGCGCTCGATTTCGCGGCTTATTAAGCTGATGGTTTTTTCAATATTAGCCGGTTCCACCCCTGCAGCCGCGAACCAGGCGCCAGGTCCCACGCCACAGTTTAGGCTGCTGAATGCATAGTATGCCAGGCCGGCTTTCTCGCGCACGCTTTCCCCAATACGTCCATACATGCCGAATTGTCCCAAGATATTATTACCCAACGAAGCCGGCATAAAATCCAAAGAGTTGCGTTCTGGCCCGCCGCAGCCCAAGATAATATCCGATTGACTTTTCCCTGGAATAGTCACATTTTGGCGCATGGTGCCGGTAAGCGGCTGTAGGTTGGGCAAGGCGGGGATATCTGATTGTGATGGATTGCGCCAGTCTCCCAGGATCTTAGCAACTTTGTCGCAGGCGCACTTTGGATCGATTGCGCCAACGATGACAATGACCATACCCCGAGGGCCATAATTGTTGCGATGAAAAGAAACAATATCCTCGCGCTCGATAGCAGCGATGGTTTCGGGATAGCCATCATCGGGGCGTCTGTAGGGGTGATCTTTGAAAAGGATCTGGTCAAAAGCCATGGCTGCCATTTCGCTTGTGTCCTGGGAGCGGATTGCCAGGCCGGTCAAAAGTTGCGTGCGCAGGCGTTCAATATAATCGTTGGGAAAGGTGGGGGTTCGTAAGGTTTCTCCTAAAAGTTCCAGGAGCAAATCGAGATCCTCAACCAACGATCGTCCGCTGAAACTGGTGTTGTGGGCTCCGCTGGAAAAGCCCAGGCCTGCTCCCACAGTTTCCAAAGCGTCATAGATTTGTTGAAAACTGTGTTTTTCTGTTCCGCGCATGAGCGCGGTTGCTGTGAAATCAGCCAGGCCTAGCTTTTGATCTGTATCGAGCAGGCTGCCCACTTGCAAATACCCGGTTAACACCACAGATGGGCTATTGAAGTTGGAACGGGCCAGAACGATGATACCGTTTTCCAGTTCACACCGAAAGATATCCTCTGGGCCAGGTAGAGCATGGTTGTGATTCACTGGCAAAAACGAGTGTGTAAGCCGCGGTGACGCACCGGTCGATGACGGGATCATGTTTCCTCTTCGGTTAGGGCCGCTGGGCTGCCATTGGGAACATATATGCCCAGGACTCGATTCTGTGGGCGCAAATAGTGTTGAGCGATCCGTTGTACATCTGCGGGAGTTACGATCGATAAACGATCCAGGTAAGAGGTAAACCATTCATAGCTGGAGAACATCTCTGAGAAGCCCAACCAGAAAGCCTGGTTAGAGATACTCTCGCTGCCATAGGCAAACAAGGCGCGCGCTTGCTTAACGGCTCTGTCTACCTCCTCCTGCTGAGGCGGAGTCTCCTGTAGGCGTTGGATTTCAGCTTCTGTTGCTGCGATCACGGCCTCCACATTGCTATCTGGACGCATGGTAATAACAATCGGGTATATGAATGGGTCAATTGTAGCGCCGAGGCCTCCGAACACACTGACAGCCAATTCCTTCTCTACAAGAGCCTGGTAAAGGCGAGATGTTTTGTTAGAAATTCCTCCGCCAAACATGTTCAGGCTGCTAGGGCCGGCCAGCAGGCTATCTACAACGCTATAGGGCAAGAAATCGGCGTGACTGGCAGGCGGCGCCTGGTAAGCCAATTGAATGTAAGTGGTCTCGCCAGGGCCTTCTACTACTACTCGGCGCTCGCCGGATTGAGGAGGTTCCGGGCGGATCAACCGGCGCGGCTGCTGTCCAGCGGAGATGGGCTCGAACAATTCTTGGATACGGTTGAGCATGGCGCCGCTCTCAAAGTCGCCGGCCAGCGAGAGAACCGCGTTATTGGGAATGTAATAGGTGCGGTAATGGCGATATAGATCTTCTTGGGTAATTTGCCGCAGGTCAGCCAGGTCGCCAATAATTTCGTGATGATAGGAGTGAACCCGGAATGCGGCTGCATCGACCTCTTCGGAAAGAAGAAAGAGCGGCTCGTTTTCGCTTCCCTGGCGCTCAGAAATGACTACCGTTCGCTCAGCTTCAACATCACTTGGAGCGTAAGTGCTGTTCACCATGCGGTCTGCTTCCAGGCGCAGCGCCAGATCGATCTTATCGGCGGGTAATTTCTCGTAATAGGTAGTCCAGTCCAGAAAGGTGAAGGCATTCCAAATCCCACCTTCGCGCGAAACAGCCTTGTCTAACGCCCCTGTCGGATACAAGGGGGTGCCTTTGAACTGCATATGCTCAGTCCAATGAGAGATCCCTGTGATGCCAGGCACTTCATCGCGTGAGCCTACCCGATACCACAGCCAACTGCTTATGATGGGCGCAGAGTGAATTTCCTTGAGACAAACTAACAGGCCGTTACTCAACTCCAGGCGAGTGATCGATGAATCCAAGATGTTTGCTCCCGTTATTTAATATCCAGAACCCAGGGGCAAACCTGACCGGGGATATCTCCGCAAACGGGGGTTTCTTGCCATGAGTTGGGTAGGGCGCCCAAGTAAGAGCGATAGGGTTTGACTACATTTTGCAACCCAACAAAAGGCTTGTGCAGCTCGGTTTGGCTGAGGGGAATGTTGACGGGAACCTGTAGTGAAATTGGAACGTTAAGTACCACCGGAATAGTTTGACTGACCGGTACGATCAAGTCAAGCGAAATATTCAAGGGTGTGCCTACTGGCAGCATCACAGTAGTGGGCACTTTCATGCCATTCAGATCCACGGTGGTATTTGGAATATATGTATCTTGGACCAAGGTAACCACGGTCTCCTGGTCTAAAGCGAGATCAAAGACAACGGGGATCGAATCAACTACCTGGATAGTCTCTTCAACCTGGATGGTTGTAATAATACTGGCATCATCCATCATGACAAAATTGTTATAGAGCCCGTTGATCAAACCATCTTCAACAAGCCCTTTAATAGCAAATAATTGTCGCCCAACCATGATCAGGACCACGATCAAAATGATATTGAGCACAAGAGAGAAAATACTGCCAACCGTCCAAAAAGCTGGGGCAATTTTGTTTTGCCAGAAGATGGGTCTTATTTTGCTTAAGATCGAAAGAAAGTTTATGTGTTTCTTCTGCTCAGCTTCTGTCGTTGGCGAAGAAGGCATTTGTCTACGGATCATAAGCTACTCCTGTTTTGAATAGTATGAATATAGCACATATATGCGAATTATGAAAGCGGTTGGCGCCACAAGCGTACGCCTCCCTGGAACTGGGCATAGGAAAAGATCGCTGCGTGGGCGTGATCTAGATCGGGCCAAAAGGTGCTGATTTGAGATGCATGTGCGATTGTTGCCTGTGCCCAGGCTTCTCGCCCGGCAGGAGAGATGGGAAACAACCTGGATCGCCAACCGTTTTGCTCCAGCGCTTCGATTTCATCAATATGGCTTAGGACATAAGGGTAATCGGCGTAATACCATAAGCTGCGTCTGATGCGTTCTACTGCGGAGCGCGCCAGGCGGTGATCGACATGTCCGCCCAACGAAAGGGGACATACGATCTCAGACTCTGGAGGAATGCTTTGTAAGATGATTTCTGCTAAATAAGCGACCAGGGATTCTTCCTTGGGGTGTAGTGGCCCAAAAAGCGCTTCTTCTGATGCATAGTAAAATTCCTGGCTGTTTCCACCGGGACGGTAGATGCAATCTGGGATTGAAAGCCAGCGATAGGCCGCATGCATGGATTGGCAAGAGAGTTGATCTTCTGCCTGCCTTTGGGAAACGGCAGCCAAACCGGTTCCCCAGCGGTCGTGCAGCGATTGCGCAAAGGGCGAGAGTGTTCCCGAGTCAGGCGTTCCACCACAGATCGTCCAAACCGCCACGGTGCACTCATGCTGGGATAATTCCCAGGCTAAACCGCCGCAAGATAAGGCAATATCATCATAATGGGGTGAAAAGAAAATCCAATCGGTCATAACTCTGTTTTTACCATAACCTGCCGTGATCTTCAATGCTTCTCTTATTTTTAGATCGGTAACCATCTGAACCGGGGTCATTTTATGCTTCTTACTTGCCACTCCACCAAGCTAGTGTTATCATCATACCCAGGAGATTTTATGGCTAGTGATATTGAAGCCCGCCATGGATTGCGCCGGATATTGATCATAGTGATCATTGCCACGTTGCCCTGTTACTGTTTTGGCCTGATCATTGTGCGACTGTCGCCTGACCCTAACAAGCAACCCACTGCGACGCCATTTTGGTTGACAACGCGTACGCCTACCAGGACAAATACGCCGTCTTTGACACCCGTGTTGACGATTTCTCCTGTGCTAACGGTGTTCCCCACAGTGATTGTGATTACGCCCACCTTCACCCCATCAGCAACCATGACGGTAACAGGATCACCGACACCTTCGCCGACTGTTACGGAGACCCCGACCGGTACAAGTACCACAACTCAAACTGCGACCGTGTCGCCAAGCGCGACTGCGACCGACACATCCTTGCCACCTACACCAACCAGCACACCCTCGCCTACACCTAGCGCAACGCTGGAATCTCTCAGGCCTACCGCTCCTTATGCAACTGCTACTTCTCCTGGGAGTAATTAGCCCCTATTGATTGCCCATTGTGAGAGTATATCGAACCATGACAACAGATTTTTTCCCTTTTCTCAAACAACTGATTACGGCGCCAGGTCTCTCTGGCTATGAAGCGCCAGTGCGCGAACTCATTCGCTCTGCCTGGACACCCCTAACCGACGACCTCCAGGTGAGCAGGCTGGGCAGCCTGCATGGTTTGCAGCGTGGCGCAGCCGCTGAACCTCGCCCGAGTGTGATGATTGCGGCGCATATGGATGCAATTGGCTTGATGGTTACTGCTATTGATGCTGGCTATCTTCGCTTCACAGAGATTGGCGGTATAGATCCACGCGTGCTTCCTGGCCAGTTGGTGACCGTGCATGGACGAGAGCCGCTGCCTGGCGTAATCGTTCAACCGCCCGCTCGTTTGTTACCCGAAGGGGCTTCCTCCGGCACAGTAGCTATGAACTACTTGTTGATTGATACAGGATTGCTTTCTGCAGATGTAAGGCGTAATGTGCGAGTGGGCGATCTGGTGTCATTTGCCCAAGAGCCGTTGGAGTTGAAAGGGGAGACTCTGTCGGGGCATTCTTTGGATAATCGCGCCTCGGTAGCGGTTGTGACCGTGTGTTTGGATGAGTTGAAGTCTCGCCCGCATGCCTGGGATGTGTGGGCAGTAGCCTCATCACAAGAAGAAGAAACGCTGGGTGGGGCGCAAACTTCAGCTTTTCAATTGGATCCCGCTCTGGCTGTGGTGGTTGATGTCACCTTCGCTGCCAGCCCGGGCTGCCCTTCACATAAAACATATCCTCTTGATAAGGGGCCGACAATAGGCTGGGGACCGAATGCTCATCCATACCTGTTCAAGACTATTCGGGAGACGGCTGAACGGTTGGAGATTCCTTATTCGATCGAAGTGATGCCGCGCCATTCTGGAACAGATGCTTATGCGATCCAGGTAACCAGCCAGGGGATTCCCTGTGTGGTGATTGGTATTCCTCTGCGCTATATGCATACGCCGGTAGAGATAGTCGCGTTGAAAGATATTCGCCGCGCCGGCCGCTTGATTGTAGATTTCATTGCCAATCTGAGCTCGGATTTTATGAACCAGATGAGTTGGGAAGAGTAAATCTAGAAAAGCAGAAATTTTGGAGATAAACAACGATCATGAACAAAGTAGACGAAACCTACCGGCCCAGGATTGGAAGCGCGCAAATCAAGCTTTTGGAGCGGCTATCGAATGCGTGTGCCGTCTCGGGCGATGAGGGCGAAGTTCGTAAGATCGTTTTAGAAGAACTCAAGCCTCATGTTGATGAGATCAAGGTAGACGCGCTGGGGAATGTGTTGGCGCTGCAGCGCGGTACTGGCGAAGCGCCTCGCCTCAAAGTGATGCTAGATGCCCATATGGATGAGGTCGGTTTCATGATCACCAGGGATGATGGAGACGGCATATTCCAATTTGATATTGTCGGTGGACTGGATGCTCGCCATCTGGTGGGAAAACCGGTTTGGATTGGGCGAGATCATGTTCCAGGGGTGATTGGCGCCAAACCCATCCATCTGACGCATGACGACGAAATGCATACTCCTATTTCAATCGATACGCTGCGTATTGATATTGGCCCAGGAGTGGATAAGGTCAAAATCGGTGATCGAGTAGTTTTTGCAACGTGTCTGACTCGCCTGGGCCCCAGCCTGAGAGGAAAAGCTCTGGATGATCGTATAGGCGTGGTCACTTTGATCGAACTGCTCAAACATGCTCCCGTAAACCTTGACTTGCTGGTTTCTTTCTCTGTCCAGGAGGAAATCGGTTTGCGAGGGGCGCGTGTGGCGGCGTTCTCATTCACTCCAGACATCGCATTTGTGCTTGACTGTACCCCGGCTTATGATCAACCTACTTGGGATCAGAAAGAAAATGTATCTTACAATACCCTTTTAGGTTCAGGCCCGGCATTGTATATTGCTGATTCTGCTACACTATCTGACCCGCGCCTGTTGCGGTTTCTGGCGCAAACGGCAGACGATTTAAAAATCCCTTATCAATATCGCCAGCCGGGTGGCGGCGGCACAGATGCAGGATCAATTCATAAACAACGCGCCGGCATTCCTTGCGTCTCTATTTCAGTGCCATGTCGATATCTACATACGCCCGCTTCGATCATCCGCTTGGAAGATTGGCGTAATTCTCTGGCGTTGCTGAATGCAGTCCTGCAGCGCCTGACGCCCGATGTGTTATCTGTGCAACGATAGCAGCGGGCGCTCGTATTTTCATTACTTCACTTCAGGAGTTTTGCATGAAATCACTTATCCGAAAACTGGTTGAAACTACTTCCCCTTCTGGTTATGAGACCCAGGTGCGCGATGTGATCCGCGCGGAAATTGAACCATTGGTTGACGACTTAAAAGTGGATGTTTTAGGCAATTTGATCGCTCGTGTAGGCCCTCCAGATGGAGTAAAGGTTATGCTGGCTGCCCACATGGATGAAATCGGTTTGATCGCTACGCATGTGGATGAAAACGGTTTTATCCGTTTTACGAATATTGGAGGTGTGCGGCCATTGAACTGCATTGGGGGGAGAGTACGCTTTTTGAATGGTGTGACTGGTGTGATCGGGATGGAACGTTTGCAGGATGCCAGCAAAGCGCCTTCTCTGGAACAGATGTTCATTGATGTGGGCGCATCCAACCCCAAAGAATGTCCTGTGCGGGTGGGCGATGTGGCAGCCTTTGATCGTCCTTTTTCGGATATGGGGAACCGCCTGGCGGCGAAAGCGATGGATGATCGTGTTGGGGTGGCGGTACTCGTGGAAACTTTGCGTAATCTTAAGAAGACGCCCAGCCAGGTCTTTTTTGTGTTTAGCACACAAGAAGAAGTTGGCTTGCGGGGAGCTACGACTGCTGCCTTTGGCATTGATCCCGAGATAGGCATCTCGGTGGATGTAACAGGAACAGGTGATACTCCCAATGGATCAAAGATGGCAGTGAGTCTGGGTAAAGGTCCAACCGTCAAAGTGCGCGATGGTGGCATGCTCTCGGATCCGCGCATTGTAGACTGGATGGTGCGTACGGCTGAAAAAGCGCACATTCCTTACCAGCTAGAAGTCCTCGAAGGCGGCACAACGGATGCGCGTGCGATGCAGCTCACCCGGGCTGGGGTTTTGGCAGGGTGTGTTTCCATACCTTGCCGTTATATTCACAGCCCTTCCGAGATGGTAGATTTCGGCGATGTGAAAAATGCTGTACGGTTGTTGGTGGATTTGATCAGTAATCCGATAGCTTTAGGATAACATCTGTGAAACTGGTCGTGCCCGAGCTTGGGAAGAAATTCTTACGCCTGGGACTGATCCTTGTGTACATACTGGGCGCCGGTTGTTCATTGGGGACAGCGGGAGATCTTGGAACGCCTTCTGCCGCTGCGACTGCTGTCATTTCCCCAATAGCTACAGAGATGCTATCAAGCATCGCCACACCATCATTGGTTCCCGGTACTGAGATAGCCTCGAGCCTGCCTGTCACCAGCCCGGATATTGTGACACTACGTATCTGGCTGCCCCCTGAGTTTGACCCGGCTTCGGGTACTCTGGCCGGAAAATTACTCCAATCTCGTTTACAGGCATTTGTGGAGAAGAACCCAGGCGTACAGTTGGACGTGCGTATCAAAGCAGTGGATGGCGTGGGTGGTATGTTGGATACTCTGTCAACTGCTAACGCGGCAGCGCCCCTGGCTTTGCCCGACTTGATTGCTGCACCGCGTCTTCTCCTGGAATCGGCCGCCCTTAAGGGCTTGCTCTATCCCTTTGACAGCCTCACTGAAGTGTACAATGACCCCGATTGGTATGGGTATGCGCGTGAGTTGGGGCGTTTACAAAACAGCAATTTTGGCCTCCCTTTTGCTGGAGATGTTTTGCTATTAGCCTATTCTCCACAGTTGATTTCTCGACCGCCAGTAGATTGGGCTTCCACCCTGGAAGTCAGTGGTACGTTGACTTTCCCGGCATCCGATCCGCAGGCTTTATTCACGTTGGCTCTTTACCAGGGGGCTGGGGGAAGTATCCGAGATGATCAAGGACGCCCAATGCTGGATCCGGTTGTCTTAGAGCAGGTATTGACTTTTTATCAACAAGCTGAAACAACAGGACGCATTCCTTATTGGCTCACACAATACGAGTCGGATGAGCAGATATTTCATCTCGTTTCCCAGGATCCCTCATTGATGGGCTTGATGTGGGCTTCGAAATATTTTGACAGCCAAGAAGAACTACCTGCGTTGGAAGCAGTTGCGCCGCTTCCGATGCAAGATGGCAAGCAGACTTTTACTTTGGCGACTGGCTGGGTGTGGGCCATTGCTACTCCGCAGCCTGAGCGGCAAGTGTTGAGCGCAAAATTAGCCGAATTTCTCACAGAGCCCTATTTCCTGGCATTTTGGACAGCCGCGGCTGGCTATTTGCCTCCACGGGCTCAAGGATTGCCGTACTGGGATGGTACTCTGGATAAGCCCATGGTGAATCTGCTCTCGGATTCGGCTAAACTGATACCAGGATTGGATGCTGTTTCTAGTTTGGGTCCTGCATTAAGAGATGCTGTTGTGGTGGTTCTAAAACAACAATCTGATCCCGCTACTGCCGCACAAACTGCTGTGGAAGGTCTTAAAGTACCCTAATATTACCTTTGGTCGAGTTGGATTACTAATTGGGGAAATTGGTATAATCTTCATATAAGTGGATACATGCAGCCAGCATCGTTTTTACTGTTATTTCTTTGTCAATTAGCAAGCTCTTTTTGAAAAGGAGACTGAGAATGGAATATCGCGAATTGGGATCTACTGGTTGGAAAGTTTCGGCGATCAGTTTTGGTTCCTGGGCAATTGGTGGAACCTGGGGCCCGGTACAAGATGACGAATCATTAAAAGCATTGCACCGGGCGGTAGACCTGGGAGTGAATTTCTTCGACACGGCAGATGTGTACGGCGACGGACGTAGCGAGCGCTTGCTGGCGCAGTTGCGCCGGGAGCGTTCTGAAACGATCTATGTCGCGACAAAGATGGGCCGCCGTCTCAATCCTCATGTAGCCAGCGGTTACAATCGTGAGAATCTCACGGCATTTGCCGAACGGAGTCTGAAAAACCTTGAAACAGACGCATTGGATTTGGTGCAGCTTCATTGCCCACCCACGGATGTATATTATATGCCAGAAGTTTTCGGTATCATGGATGATCTGGTAAAACAGGGCAAAATCCGATACTATGGCGTCAGTGTAGAGAAGGTCGAAGAAGCGCTTAAGGCAATAGAATATCCTAATGTTCAATCAGTGCAAATAATTTTTAACATATTCCGGCAGCGCCCGGCAGATCTGTTTCTTGCCAGGGCAATGCGCCGTCGGGTAGGTGTGTTGGCGCGTTTGCCGCTTTCTTCGGGCATGCTGGCTGGTAAGATGAAATTGGACACGCAGTTTACTGCTGAAGATCATCGTGCCAGCAACAGGCAGGGAGAATGGTTTGACCGCGGTGAAACTTTTTCGGGAGTGGATTTTGAGGTCGGTTTGCAGGCCGTTGAGCAATTGCGTCCATTGGCGCCGGGAGGGGCAACCCTGGCTCAGTTTGCATTGCGATGGATATTGATGTATGAGGCTGTTACCTGTGCGATTCCCGGAGCGAAACGCCCCTCCCAGGTAGAGGAGAATGTAGCCGCTGCATCCCTTGATTTGCTGACGCCTGGAACAATGCAGCGTATTCGTGAGATCTATGATGAAAATATTCGTCCTTTAGTACACCATTACTGGTAAGGTAGTGATAGAACACGTGCTTTTGCTTGACATCGATGGGCTGCGCGCCGATGTGTTAGAAAGTGTTCTTACCCAGAAGCAAGCACCCAACCTGGCGCGTCTTTTGGGAGGCGAAGATTTCGCGCGTGGTTTGTTAAGGCCGGTGGTAGCCTCGGCTCCCAGTATAACCTTCACCTCACAGGCATGCCTTTTTACAGGTGAGCATCCGGCCCAGCATGGCGTTCCTGGCAATCAATTCTTTGATCGTTTTGGGAGTCACAGCAATGGAGTGCCGCGCCATTATGCCTTTGACGTGGGCGATACCTTAGCGGCTGATGATGCCGTGCGGGTTTTTACCGATGGATTGGCTTCTGGCTGCCTGTTGGTGCCCACGCTCTATGAGCAGGTCGCCGAACGCGGCTGGCGCTCTGTAGTGGCAGGTCATATGTATGCGAGAGGGGCAACTTCCTGGCTAAGGCCATCCCTGGTCAACCTGACGCGCTTTACCAAGGGGGGCAAACTGTTTGGGATGGATGCAGCAACTTATGATCGCACCACGCTAAATAGAGTCTGTAATGATCTGTCTGAGTACGGAACGCCCAACCTGCTTACAGTTTATTTTATGGGTGTTGATCACGAATCGCATGCTCATGGCCCCCAAGCGCAGAAAAGTTACTTGATCGAGGTGTTGGATGGTTTAGTAGGCGAATTGTGGAATGCGATTCTGGATACTTGCTTGCCCTCTGCCCCGAAGCCCATCTGTTTGATTTTTTCGGATCATGGACAGATCGGTGTTCCTGCTGATGATCATCATTCGCTCAGATTGAGTTTTCCCTACGATCGCGAGCTGGGCCATTTGTTTGATGCGCTGGGGTTGGATGTGCATGATTTTCCAGGCGAAGACCCCGCCTGCGATGCTGTGGTAGCTTCGAATGGCGGCCTGGCAATGGTGTATTTGCAAAACCGCCACCTCCATTGGGCCGACTCTCCTGATTTTAAGCGAGATGTGCTGCCGGTTGCCAGAGCTTTCTGGCAGGCCCACGAATCAGGACGGTATGCGACAGAGTTGGAAGGAGCCGTAGCAGGAGTATTGGTGCGTAATGTGGAACGGAATGGTTGGAACGCATCTTACCAGGCGCTTACCTCTCAAGGTGAGGTGATATCTTTATCAGAATGGTTTGAGTCGCAGCCGGCGAATTTATATATTGATCCGGTAAACCGTATTCAAAACTTGGCCAGTGCACTATCAGGTGACCTGATTGTGATTAGTAATTATGCTGAGGGATTCTATTTTGCTTCGCCTTTAAAAGGCATGCATGGCGGATTGAACCCGGGTGATTCATGGGCAGCCCTGGCGCTTGGTTGGCCGGACGTATCAGAAGATGCCTGGCTGACTGCAAAACAAACGTTCACACAGTCCATCGAGCAACGCTGCCTGGTTGAAAGGCAGCGTCTTCCTGCTACTGCAGATGTGCTGGTTGGTTTAAAAGCTTTGCTCTAATCTAGACTTTATCCATTTGCACTTTAACAATAAACAAGGTAAGCTTCAGCATCTTT
>CAZVRZ010000115.1:2359-17475 GCA_964629965.1 uncultured Anaerolineaceae bacterium | reverse complement strand
CAAAAACTCGTCGAAAAGTGGTGCTCATGACCACGTTTAAGTGCTGCTATACCCCGCAACTTGTCCGGTAGTGAAAACCTAAAATCAAAATTCCCGCATTTGCAAGAGCGCGGGAATTTTGGATAATTTTCAAGGAATCTGCTCCGCAGCTTTTGTTTTCCCCCGAATTTCGAAAATTAATCTTGACAATTTCGACCACTATGCTGTACAATGTATTATAATAATATGTACAATATATAGACAATTATTAAGCAAATTCTATAGGAGAAAATCAAATGACAAACAAAAGTAACAAAACAGACAGTGCAGCAAGCGCTGAGGATCGCAAGTTCAGCGGATTGCGGCGCTTCAACCTGGTCATGGGTTTTCTGCACCTGGTGCAGGGTCTCTTCATGATCTTGGTCAGCAATGACACCACCTACCCCATCTTCACCAACTACCTGAATTTCGATGTGGCCACCCGTTCGCTCAAGCCCAACGCACAGCTTCTCTATGAGCTGCCGTTTGGAGTAGCCGTGGCTTTCTTCCTGTTGATTTCGGCCGTGGCGCATTTCTATCTGGCAACCATTGGTTATGGGCGCTATGTAGCGAATCTAAAGAAGGGTATGAACCCGGTGCGCTTTTATGAATATGCCCTCAGCTCTTCGCTGATGATCGTGCTGATCGGCATGTTGATTGGGCTTTGGGACCTGGGCGCCATCATCTTGATCTTCGTTGTCAATGCCACGATGAACCTGTTTGGCATTATGATGGAACTGCACAACCAGCACACCCAGAAAACGAACTGGACGGCCTTTATCTATGGCTGCATCGCCGGGATCGCGCCGTGGATCGTGATCATGCTCTACTTCGTGGGCGCGGTCAATTCTGGGGATGCCAAGCCGCCGGCGTTCGTCTACACCATCGTGCCGACTTTGTTTGTCTTTTTCAACATCTTCGCCATCAACATGGTTTTGCAGTACAAGAAGATCGGCCCCTGGAAGGATTACTTGTTCGGGGAACGCGTCTATATCATTCTGAGCCTGTCTGCCAAGACCGTGTTGTGCTGGCTGATCTGGACCGGCACCCTGGCTCCCGTTTAGAACGCCATGCCGCTGTTGGTCTTTTTCACGTCAACCCGGTTTCTGGTTATTGAAAGGACAAGTGTGATGCTATGAAAACAACGGATCGTACTGCGCTCATCGTTTTCCCGATTTTAATCGTGATCGGCGTGTTGACGGCAATTGCCGGCAGCCAGGGTGGCAACCGGATTGCAGGTATCCCGGTTTTCGCCCTGGTGGTTGGGCTGGCCTTTCTCATCCAATGGCTGGTTTTTATCCCGGCTTACCTGCGGCAGACCGAGAAATTTTTCGATCTGACGGGTAGCCTGACTTATATCACCCTCAGCACGCTGGCCTTACTTTTGAGCGCAGCTGTGGACGGCAGAGCAATCCTGGTGTGGGCTTTGGTTGTGATCTGGGCAGGCCGCCTGGGTTCGTTCCTGTTCACCCGCGTCAAAAAAGCGGGCAAGGATGATCGTTTCGATGAGATCAAGCCCTCTTTTGTCCGTTTCCTGAACGTATGGACCATCCAGGCCTTGTGGGTGACCTTCACAATGATTGCTGCGTTGATCACCATCACCACAGCCGTCCGCAAAGAACTGGATCTGTTTGCCCTGGTTGGCTTCCTAGTGTGGGTCTTCGGATTTTCGATCGAAGTAATAGCCGATTATCAAAAGAGTCGTTTCAACGCCGACGCCAGTAACAAAGGCAAGTTCATCCAATCCGGCCTGTGGTCGCGCTCCCGCCACCCTAACTACTTCGGAGAGATCGTCTTGTGGATCGGTGTGTTGATCATCGCCCTGCCGGTTCTGCAAGGCTGGCAGTGGATTGCCCTGATCTCCCCGATCTTTGTGACCCTGCTCCTGACCCGCGTCAGCGGCGTCCCGCTGCTCGAAAAGAAGGCCGATCAAAAATGGGGCGGGCAGGCAGATTATGAAGCCTATAAAAAACAGACGCCGGTGCTGATCCCACGGCTAAAGTAATTGGGAGTAAAAACGAATAAGTATCACCGTTTTCGGGCCTGTATTCCGGATGACTTTTGCAATTCGGACTGGCCCGAAAACCCTTTGTGTTTCGAATGTGGAAAACCAAAAGGATGCTCTCATGAACACCTTACTTGGCAAACACTGGCACCACCTTCCTGTAAATGAAGTCCTCGATCTGCTAGATAGCGACATCCGTATCCCCGAAGGCCTGCATCCAGCTTACATTATAATTACCAGGAGTGCACGCGGGATAAGGTCCCATACCCAGTACACAAAAGAAGAAGGAGCAGGCAAATGAACACTGTTGCGCAAATCCTCAAGGCCAAAGGAAATTCGGTTTGGACGATCACAAAAGATGCCCTGGTGATCGATGCATTGAAGATTCTTGCCGAACAGAGGGTCGGATCGGTTGTGGTGATGAACGGCACATCTCTGGTGGGAATATTCACCGAGCGCGATTTCGCTTACAAGATGGGAGTCCAAGCAATAGATCCATCCCAAACCAAAGTTAAAGATATGATGACCCGCGAGGTGATCACCGTCGATCCCAAACAGTCTATAAAAGTCTGCATGGCCCTGATGACAGAGCATCATATTCGTCATTTGCCGGTTGTGGAGGAGAACCGCCTGGTGGGCATCATCTCCATCGGAGATATTGTCAAGGATATGATCGAGGAATTGCAATTCATGGTTGTACAACTCGAAAAATACATCCAGGGATTAAGATAGCCATATCTGCGAGGGTAAATTTCATTAGCGAGGTCGGGCAATGAAAAATAATCACATTGTTCAGGGGATCTTGTGGATCTTGATCTACCTGGTGCTGGTCAGCGCACCGTTGGTAATATTGCTGATCGGTCCAGTGCCAGAAGGGCGAGAATTTTGGCGCGAGCTCTCGGTAGCCTTGGGCTTTGCTGGACTGGCAATGATGGCCTTGCAGTTTGTATTGACCGCTCGCTTCAAATGGCTTAAGGCGCCTTACGGCGCAGATATCGTCTATCACTTTCACCGTCAGATATCATTCGTGGCCCTGGCAATGATTCTGGCTCACCCGCTGCTTCTCTTTGTGTTCTCACCCGCTACGCTGACCTTGTTAAACCTGTTTTCAGCCCCCTGGCGTGCCCGAGCCGGAGTGACCGCCGTGGTATTGCTGCTGTTACTGATCGGCGCCTCGGTTTGGCACAAGTCGCTGAAAATCGAATATACCAACTGGCGGATCTGGCATGGCATCCTGGCAAGCCTGGTGATCGTGCTGGCGGTCAGCCATGTAGTGATGGCCCGCCATTACTTGAACACCCCCTGGAAGCAGGCCTTATGGGTCACCTATGGCATCTTTTGGATCGGCTTGCTGATCTACGTGCGCATCATCAAGCCGATCTTGCTATTGCAACGACCCTATGAGGTGGAAAGCGTTACCCCAGAGCGAGGTAATGCCTGGAGCCTGACGGCACGGCCCGTTGGGCACAGAGGGCTGAAATTCATGCCCGGGCAATTTGCCTGGATCACTGTCTTGAGTTCTCCTTTTGCAGAGGCCGAACATCCCTTCTCGTTCTCTTCCAGCGCCAGCGAACCCGACCGTCTCACCTTTACAATTAAGGAATTGGGAGATTTTACCCGGCAGATCAAGGACTTGCAGCCAGGCCAGAGGGTGTATGTAGATGGGCCGTTCGGCCACTTTAGCATTGATCGGCATACCCATGCCGAGCAGTTTGTTTTTATTGCCGGCGGTGTGGGCATCACCCCCACGATGAGCATGCTGCGCACGATGGCCGAGCGTGGCGACAAGCGCCCCGTCACGCTTCTATACGCCAATAAGGAGTGGGATTCTGTCATCTTCCGCGAAGAACTTGGCACGCTAAAAGATAAACTCCACCTGAACCTGGTGCATGTGTTGGAAGTGCCCCCAACGAACTGGAGCGGAGAGACAGGGTTCGTCACCCGGGCCATCTTGGAGCGCCATCTGCCCAAGACCAGCAAACGAAACACTATAGAAATTTTCATTTGCGGTCCACAGCCGATGATCAACGCGGTAGAGAATGCCCTGACCCAACTGGGTGTTCCATTCGGGGATTTCCACTCCGAGCGCTTCGACCTTGTATGAGGAGGCAAACATGCGCCAAAGATTCTCCACCTGGCTAGCTATTGGAATGGGTGCCGCAGCACTGATATTAGCATTGATATTTGCACTGCTTCAAAGCCTATAGAGACGGAAAACGACCAGGTGAAATGAGGAGACCTATTTCTCACCTCAGCCCAATCTCCAACTCACAGCATATTAATCATAATGTCAACTTATATTGTATAATTATTGTACATATATTGTCGATAATACACCGAGGAGGTTGTCATGAAATGGTCTTGGAAATTAGGCACATTTGCAGGAATCGATGTATTCATGCATGCCACGTTCCTGCTGATCATCGGCTGGGTTGGCTTCAGTTACTGGCAGCAAACCGGCACCCTGGCCGGCACGCTGGAAGGCATCCTATTCACATTGCTCTTGTTTGGCTGCGTGGTGCTGCATGAATATGGGCACGCTCTGACGGCCCGGCGCTATGGCATCAAGACTCGCGACATCACCCTGTACCCCATTGGCGGTGTGGCCCGCCTGGAACGCATGCCCGATAAGCCGATCCAGGAATTGTGGGTCTCGTTGGCCGGTCCGGCGGTCAACGTTTTCATCGCGGCGATATTATTCGCCTGGTTGATCTTCTCCAATGCTTTGCAACCGCTTGCCAATCTGAGCTTGACCGGCGGATCTTTCATCCAACGGCTGCTGCTGGTCAACGTTACGCTGGTGTTGTTCAATCTGATCCCGGCCTTTCCAATGGATGGCGGGCGCGTGCTGCGGGCGTCACTGGCTTTGCGCATGGAATACACACGCGCCACGCAGATCGCGGCGTCGATCGGACAGGGGATGGCACTGATTTTTGGGTTCATCGGACTCTTTACCAATCCCTTCCTGCTGTTCATCGCTTTCTTCGTCTGGATCGGTGCAGGGCAGGAAGCTTCGATGGTGCAGATGAAAACCGCCTTGGGCGGCATTCCAGTTGGGCAAGTCACCATCACCGACTACCAATCTCTTGCGCCGCAGGAGACACTTAGCCGGGCCGTCGAATTGATCCTGGCTGGATCGCAGACGGACTTTCCGGTTGTGGAAAATGACAAGGTGATTGGAGTGCTGACACGGAAAGAAATTTTGGCGGCTCTTTCACAACAAGATCGAGGCGTACCCATTGCAGCCATCATGGATCGTGATTTTCAAGTGGCAGAAACCAACGAAATGCTCGAGCTGGCCTTTGCCCGCTTGCAAACCTGCGGTTGCCACACCATGCCAGTAACCGAAAATGGCCGGTTGGTGGGCTTGCTCACCGCAGATAACGTTGGCGAATTCTTGATGATCCAGTCCGTCATGCGCCAGGCTCCCCGACAGCGGCAAAGTTTTGCACAATAGAGAAGAAACCAATGACAACATTAGATACATTCCACCGGCAAAAATACCTCAACCTGGAAACCTTCCGCAAAAGCGGTGTGGGTGTCAAAACCCCGGTATGGTTCGTGCAGGAGGGCGAAACGCTCTACGTGCGCACGGTGGCCAACTCGGGCAAAGTAAAGCGCATCCACAACAACCCGCACGTCAACATTACTCCCTGCAAGGCAGACGGCGCTTTGCTGGGCGAGTGGGTGCCTGCGCTTGCCCGTGAGATCAAAGACGAGGCGACCGACCGCCAGGTCAACCGCCTGCTTGACAAGAAATACGGCCTGTTGAAAAAAATGTTTGGACTAGTTTCCGCGTTGCAGGGCCGCAAAGACACGATTTTGAAAATTACACTGAGAGAATGAAATGAAAGGCGCGCTGCGACACTACGAGCAGTTTACACCGATACCGGTCGCGGCATTTTTCACATGCCAGTCCAGCCGCGATCCAGGAGGCGCTATATGAGACGGCGCATCGGGCGCGCCGGGCTGGCCATCCTGGCAGGCGGGCTGGCCATTATACTGGCCGGGCCGTTCCTGGTGCCCGTGCCACAGTTGGCAGGCACCCAGCCGCCACAAGCGTTGGCTGATGCCGACAGCCAGTTCATCGAGATTAACGGGCTGGAAGTCCATGTGAAGATGGCCGGCCAGGGCGCGCCGGTGTTTGTACTACTGCACGGCTTTGGCGCCAGCCTGTACTCCTGGCACTCGGTAATGGAGCCATTCAGCCGGCTGGGGCGGGTGATCGCCTACGATCGCCCGGCATTTGGGCTGACGGAGCGCCCGCTCACCTGGCAAGGACAAAACCCTTACGGCCCCGAAGCCCAGGTGGAACTGCTTATCGGCCTGCTGGATCACCTTGAGGTTGAGCAAGCCATCCTGGTGGGTAATTCGGCCGGCGGCACGGTATCCATGCAAACCGCCCTGGCTTATCCCGAGCGGGTGGCAGCGCTGATCCTGGTGGACCCGGCAGTGTATGGCGGCGGTGCGCCGGGATGGGTGCGCCCGCTGCTCACCACGCCTCAAATGCGCCGCATCGGGCCGTTGTTGGTGCGCCAGATCCAGGTGCGTGGCCCGGAGATGGTCGAGACGGCCTGGTACAACCCGGCTCTGCTCTCTCCCACGATCCTGGAGATGTACAAAAAACCGCTCCAGGCCGAGAATTGGGACAAAGCGCTGTGGGAATTTACCCTGGCCAGCCGTCCATCTGGATTGGCGGAGCGCCTGGATGAATTCATCCAGCCGGTGCTGGTGATCACCGGCGCTGACGACCGGATTGTACCAACCGCCGACAGTGTCCGGCTGGCCGGCGAGATGCGCTCGGCCGCGCTGGTTATAATTCCTGATGCCGGGCATGTGCCACACGAAGAGCAGCCTGCGGCGTTCATGCAGGCAGTCAACGATTTCTTAAGTACATCGTATCCTTAGGAGGTATAGCATGTCAAAAGTTTCAATCAACACCCCGGCTCCCGATTTCGCCCTGCTAAATTTCAAGGGTGAAATGGTGCGTTTGTCCGACTTTCACGGCAAATCGCATGTACTGCTCGTATTCAACCGCACCTTCCAGTGACCATTCTGCCAAAAGCATATGGCGCAGTTGCGCCAGGACTATTCAGAATTTGTCAAACGCCAGGCCCAGGTAATTGTGATCGGCCCTGAAAACGCCAAAGCTTTTGCCGACTATTTCCAGAAAAATGATCTCCCCTTCACCGGCCTGCCAGACCCGAAAGCCAGCGTGCTCAAACTGTATGGTCAGGAAGTCAATCTATTTAAGTTAGGACGTATGCCCGCCCAGGTGATCGTGGATAAAAACGGCATGGCCCGTTTTGTGCATTACGGGCACGCCATGTTCGATATCCCTGAAAATTCCGAACTGTTTGGTTTGCTGGATCAGTTAAAAGAACAATAGAAGGAAACAACCATGAAAATCGCTAAACTGATTGCTTTGGCCGGCTTGCTTGCCATGACCAGCATCCTGATTTATGGCTTTACAATAGGGGATTTTGCAGCCGAGGGAGCCAAACTGCTGTCCATGCCCTGGGGAATTGTCTCGTTGGTAGACCTGTACGTCGGTTTTACCCTCTTCTCAAGCTGGATCGTATTCCGCGAAAAAGCGCTGCTTCCCTCGGTTGTTTGGGTGATCCTGATGATGGTATTGGGCTTTTGGGCTGGTGCACTTTACACTCTCATCGCCCTACAGACCAGCGGCGGGGACTGGCAGCGCTTTTGGTACGGAAAGCGATCTAAATCATAAGCGGCACCCTGGGCATCGCTGGCTCCCTGCAGGGAACGTAAGTATGCCTGACGATTTTAGCGCAGCATAGATATGTTGAAGCGCCTGGCAAAGAGGGCGGTGAGAGCAGATTGGTAAAGCACTGCCACCAGGATATACAGCCAAACGCTCTCTATTTGACCGCTGGTCAACAACCAGTAAGCTTTCATCGGCCAGTAGGTTGGAATCAATCCAAAAGCCAGTTCCCAACCAGGTTGCGTGAAATAGGCAAAAACCGGAACGAACAACACAAAGCCAACCAACTTCATCAGGGCAAAGCCCTGCACTTTGTTCTGCGCAAACGATGCCAAAAACAGGGCAAACATCGGTGAGAGCGGCGCGGCAGCAACGGCAATCATGAAAATATCTTGCAGGGGAAGATCATCTAACCCGGAAACAGGAAAAAGCACAAACATCATCACAAAAGTCAGCAGCACCGGGATGGTGATGCGATAGGCAAGATAGGCATTCAGAGAGAGCGGCGTCACTTGCAAGGCAGTCAGAGTTTTATCATCTTTCTCATCCAACAGGAGAAAACCGATCAGCACAGCAAATGTCACCGGCGCCATGATGACAAAGAAGTAAGCCAACATGACGGGATAGTAGGGCTCTAGATTGAAATCATAGCGTTCAAGGATGCGCGCAGTGAGCGGCGGTATACTCCAACGCAATATGAAAGCGCTGACGATGGGGAGGAAAATCATCCAAGACAGCGCACTATCGCGGCGCACACTGCGAATGTCAATCGGTCCCAGAGCACGCAGAGCTTGGATGGTGTTCATATTTTGCGAACTCCTTCTTTGGTCACCACAAAGCGGTAAAAGGCACGCTGGCTAACCAGGTAACCGGCTGCCACCCACAAGCTGGAGTAAAGAATGCCATAAGCGATCTGCCAGGCCTGAACGGGCTGGTATGCGGCCTGGATCAAAAGGAGAGGGGCTTGCATGGGGTGTAGGTACAGGCTCCAGTGCTGCCACAAATCAAAATAGTAAAGCAGCGGCAGGGAAAAGCCTATCGTCCACAGAGCAGACGGCAAGATGAAATCTGCAATGCTATCGTAGCGCGAAACCACGAAAAAGCCATACAGAGCATAGATGGCTACAAAGAAAGCAATCCCCAACAACATCCAGAACCAGTTGAAGCCTGCCCCGCTGACCAGAACGATCACCGCCACGGATTCGATAGCAGACAGCACAAACAGGCTGGCAACTTTTGAGAGCAGGTATTCCCAATCGCGCAGGGGCGTGACAACCTGCGCTTCGAGCGTGCCTTCTCCTTTTTCGAGCAGTACCATGCCAGCCAGAAAATAAAAAGCGTTCATCACCAGGTTTTCCAGCAAGATGGGGGGCCACCAGACCGCCCAATCTACTTTCCCGAGCTGGCGAAGCAAGACCGTCATCGCTACAACCACAAAAGCCGAGACAAAGTAAAACCCGTTGCGGTATTGGCGGACGATATCCCATTGCAGGGTATTCAGAAAGCGCATCATGCAAGACTCCGCCCGGTTACCTTGATAAAGATATCCTCCAACGTTGCTTCTTGGGTGTGGATGGTTTGCACCGGCTGGCGCAGGCTTTCCAGAAAGGCAGGGTTGTCTGCCAAATCCTGGAGTGGGAATTCTTGCGTTTCGGTGTGGTCGTTGGCCAGGTATTCCACTCTCACATCCTTGCGCCCATGTTGGAGCTTGAGAGTGCGCGGCGCATCAATCAGGTTGATTTGCCCATCCACAATAAAAGCGACCCGATCGCACAACTCATCCGCAATCGTCATGTCATGGGTGGTCAGGAAGATCGTTCGTCCGGCCTCTTTTTGGGATTTGATCAGGTCTTTGATCCGGCGCGCGTTGACCGGATCAAGGCCGGCAGTAGGCTCGTCGAGGAAGAGCAGTTTAGGATTGTGAATCAGCGCGCGGGCCAGGTTCAGGCGGATTTTCATACCTTTGGAATATTGGGAGGCCAGCAGATTGCCATCCTCGGCTAGGCCAACCATCTCCAGCAGTGTTTCGGGCAGGACGGTATTGTTCCGATAAAGACGACCAAAATAGCGCAGGTTTTCGAGAGCGGTCAGTTTGCCATAGTGATTGGGCAGTTCAAAACTGACGCCGACTTGCTCATAGTATGAATTATCCCAGGTGCGCAGGTCGCGATCGAGGATGCGAACTGCGCCCAAAAAATCACGCAGCAGTTTGATGAGGATCTTCTGGGTTGTAGATTTTCCTGCGCCGCTGGGCCCGAGGAAGCCAAAGATCTCACCTGCCTGGATTTCAAAATGCAATCCCTTGACCGCGGGTAGGTTTGCACCCGCGTAGGTAAAGTTAAGATTTTCTACAGTGATCATACTCATTTCTTGCACAATCCTTGTTCTAAGACGGTGATAACCTGGTCTATGGTGCGGCGGATTTCATCATGCTGGAACAAAGCTGCCCCGTCGGTGAGCAAATGTTCCGGGCTGATTTGAAATCGTTCTATCAGGTACTGGCCAAGTTCGGTGAAGGTGACATTGAGCAGAAAAGCCGCAGTACCGGCGTCAATCTGCGGGTCCAGCGTGCCACCTGCAATACCCGCCTGTACCATTTGTTGGAAGTAGGTATAGCTGCCGTGCCGGATGACTTGCAGGGTTTCATCCGGTAAAGGCACATCATCGAAAAGCGCCTTGTAGCCGATCTGGGCAAGCCTCGGATTGCTGAACTGGTACTGCATTCCAACACCCAACAGCCAGCGCAGTTGAGAAAACAGATCAAGCGAATGTTCTGACGGGGGCGTTTGGCGCAAGAAGGCCGTCTTCTCATCCATGCCGAGCTGGATCAGATACAGGTAGCAATCCTTCTTGTCGGCAAAATACTGGTAAAAACTGCCCTTGGCGATCCCGGCGTGCTCGACAATCCGCCCGATGGAAACGTTTTTATAATCATTCGCCGCAAACTCATCCAACAGAACATCGAGCAGGCGGGCGCGTTTTTCTTCCGGCAGGTTGAAGAAGGTGGCGGTCGGCATAAGCTAAAGGAGCAGCAAGAAAATACCGCCTGCCAGGGTGGCAATCCCTAAGACCACCAGCATCATCACAGTGCCTTTTTCACCCAGCAGTTGCACAAACCCTTGCAGCTTGCCCAAATTCCAGATGGCTTTAGGCTTTGTCAGTCCAATATATAGACAGGCCAGTCCGTAGAGGATCAGGAAAATGGCGAGGATAATGAGAATGTCCATTTTATTATACTCCTTTATACAATATGACCGTGCAGTCATATGACTACACGGTCATATTGTAGTTGTAGATTGATCATATGTCAAGCATCAACATGAAGCCACAGGGTTTGCGTGCGGCGCTGATCCAGTAAGATTGAGCACGGCTGGCAGGGATACAATAGAGAGTGGTTTGTTCTCAACAGGCGCAGGAAGCCCATACCAAAGCACAAAGAAACTATATATAATGATGTCAGGCATCTTGAAATACTCATTGAATTGGGCGCTAGCTTGCCTGTATCACAGGTCGAATCTGTCGAATGAGGTGTTTCCCGAACGTCCATGAATAGGATCACCCTGACCACTAAATTCTTCACGCCGCTGCTGCGAGAAGATTACGTAGCTCGGCCCCGGCTGCTGAGGCAGATCGAGGATAATTCTCATCGGAACCTGATCTTGATCTCGGCGCCGGCCGGGTTCGGAAAAACTACCTTGTTAGGCGAATGGGTTCGGTCAAACAAAAATCCCTGCGCTCAGAGCTATGCCTGGCTCTCGTTGGATAATAAAGATAACACGCCCATTCGCTTTTGGAGTTATATTATCCATGACCTGCAAACGGTTGAACCTGGACTGGGTAAAGCAGCTTTAACACAATTAGAAAAACATGATCCCGCTCCTATCGAATCATTCTTGATCGTCTTTTTGAACGAGATTGCTCAACTGGATCGGCATCTGACATTGATCCTGGACGACTACCATGTCATCGAGTCCCCTGAAATTCATCAGGGGATGATCTTTCTGATCGAACATCTGCCAACAACCCTGCAACTCATTTTGTGCACGCGCGTCGATCCACCCTGGCCACTGGCACGCTGGCGTGCCCAGCAGTGTTTTTTAGAACTGCGCCAAAGTGATTTACGCTTTACTTTCGACGAAACGGCTGCTTTTTTGAACCATGCCATGAAGCTCGATCTCAACCCGAATGAGGTAACTTCTCTGGAACATCGCACCGAGGGGTGGATCGCTGGCTTGCAGATGGCAGCGCTATCATTGCAAAACCACGAAAACCCATCTGGCTTTATCCAATCCTTCACGGGCAGTCATCGATTTATCTTGGATTATTTACTCGAAGAAGTGCTCGACCGGCAACTCCCAGAAATCCGCGATTTTTTACTTAAGACATCCATCTTGAAACGGCTGAGCAGCTCTTTGTGCAATTCTATGATAGCAATCACCAACAGCCAGGCAGTGTTGACTACCATCGAACAGAAAAACCTGTTCCTGATTCCCCTGGATGAGCACCGCCAATGGTATCGCTACCATCACCTTTTTGCCGATTTGCTCAACATAATGCTCGAACAAGCACACCCCGGCCTGGCGGCGGAATTGCATCGCCGGGCGAGCGAGTGGTTCTCAGCCCAGGGGATGATTCCTGAAGCACTCGATCATGCCCTCTCGGCGGGCGATATGGAGCTGGCTGCGCGCCTGGTCTCGGCAAATGTACTCGCCTTGGTAGAATACGCCGAGTTGGCGCCCATCCTGCGCCAGGTAGAAAACACGCCGCACGAACAGCGAGAGGCGCAGCCATGGTTGGGTGTAGCCTATGCCTGGGCCCTGGCCTATTCCGGACAGATCGAGCGGGCAAATACGGCGCTAGCATTGGCAGAAAAACAGCTGCAAACCCTCCCACAGACAACGAGTGACCAGATTGCCGGGCATATTGCTGCAGTGCGGGCCTACGCCGCCTGGATGCAAGGCAGCCAGAACCAAGCGGTGGAATTGGCGGGGCAGGCTGCCGTTTTGCTGCTGCCGACCGAAACCGCTGTGCGGGCGCTCAACCTGACCACACTGGGCAATTCGCTAGATCAATATGCGGCCAGCCAGAAGGCTGTGACGGTACTCGAACAAGCCGTTGGACTGGCCCGGCAAGTGGAGCAATCGCATGTTTTCATGCCCGCTGCTTCGGGGTTAGCCTATGCCTATATTGGTTTCGGCAGGCTGCACAAAGCGCATGAAATCTGCCTGGAAGCAATTGAACTGGCTGAAGCGCACCAACGCCGCTCTGGTCAGCCGATCTACGCGGCCGCAAGCGTTTACGCCGAACTGAGCGCCGCCCTGGTTGAGTGGGGCGAGTGTAAACCCGCCCTACAGGCTGCGCGCCAGGGGTTGACCCTGGCAGAACACTGGGCGCAAGCAGATACCATTTCGCTTTGCTTATTGAGCCAGATTACTGCGCTATCGTGCGCACAAGAGTTCGAAGCTGCCGAGCAAGTATTGGGGCGCGCCCGCAAATTGGCACGCTCCATTTCTCCCTGGTTTGTGGCAAATGTGGATATGGTGGAAACCAGCTTTTGGCTGGACGTGGGCGACACGCTTCGAGCGACGCGCGTGGCTCATGATGCGGTTGGCGATTTGCCTGTTTGGGTGCAATCGCGGTTATTGTTGGCTCAAAACCGCTTGGAGGAAGCCTTATCCCTGTTGGGGCAGGCGCTCCCTGGTTCGCGGAACAACCCCACATTAGAGATGGTTCGACTGGGAGCGCTTCAATCCCTGGGATTATTGTTAAAAACGGACGAAAAGAGCGCGCTCACCACGCTGCAATGGACGCTGGAAATAGCTGCCCCCGAAAACCAGGTTTTTACCTTCGTGCGCCTGGGCAAGACGATGGAAACGCTGCTGCGCTGCGCCCTGGCAAAATCGATCTGCCCTGCATTTACCCGTCAACTGATCGCTAGCTTCGAGGCGCTCGGCAAGCCGCGGTCGCTTCTGGCTGCGGAGGGATTGGTTGAGCCCTTGAGCGCCCGCGAACTCGAAATCCTTGCTCTGCTAGATGGACCGCTCTCCACACCCGAAATTGCCGGGCAGTTGGTCATCTCTACCTATACCGTGCGAGCACACATCAAGAATATTTACAGCAAGCTTGGGGTTCACGGGCGCAGTGGAGCGGTGAAGAAAGCAAATGAATTCGGGCTGTTAGCCTGAGTGATCGATCTGTAACGGAAATCCCTGCCGGGCCGGCAGGGATTCTTTAATATACCCTATTTTAGGGGATGACAAACCGGCGCGGAAGCGTTAATCTATTATCAGAACATCGTGATATGGAAAGGGTACACAGATGCCTGTGATCTATGAAATCCGGGTTGAAGGCCAACTCAGTCCGAGCTGGTCGGAATGGCTGGACGGAATGAACATCACCTTGCTGGAAGATAGCGAAACCCTGCTCGCCGGGCCGCTGGCCGACCAAGCTGCCCTGCTGGGTTTGCTGATGAAGCTCCACAACTTTGGCCTGCTGCTGCTCTCAGTAAGGCAAAACCCTATGCTCGGGTCAGGATAATCCAGAACGGAGACTGTTCAATTGGACTGGAAAGATTTACGCCTCCCTGCTGTTCTGGCTGTGATCGGCGTCATTTTGGGACTTCTTATCATCACCCCAAAAACAAGGTTCGTTATTTCAATCAAGGAGTAAGCAATGAATGCTCAAATAACGAGTACAAGCCTTCAAGAAAAAGAAACGAACCTTCCAAACCGGATTCAACGCGTTGGATTGTTCATCCTTTTTTTGATCTGTGAAGCGGCGATCTTCATCTTCGGCTCGCACTACTTCAATGTTTTCTCGACGAATAAGAACTTGGCCTTCAACCTGGCTGTGTCTGCAATCTTTCTCATCATCGCATTGTGGTTCAAATACGACCAACGCTGGAATAAGTATTGGCAAATCGCATTTGCGTTTTTCATCGCGTCGGTTGCCTATCCTTTCACCGCGCTCTTCGACAATTGGGTTCGAACAGTATTGAACTGGTTCTCTTTGACAACGGATACATCGCAGGGATTAGCCATCGAGAAAATCTGCGAGATGCTGTTGAAGACAGTTCCGATCCTCGTGCTGGTCAAACTAGCAGGAGCGGAGATGGGATCAATCTTCCTCAAGCGCGGAAATTTGAAATTGGGCCTAGGCATTGGCGCTCTTGTATTCTTCTTCCTCGCGCCAGCCTCGTTTATGTTCGGCGCGCAACGCTTCACGAGTCTAGATACGCTCATTGCAGCAGTCGTGTGGGGTGCGGTCTTTTCCGTCGTAAACAGTTTCATGGAAGAACTATGGTTGCGCGGGATCTTCCTCAAACGCTTCGCGCCGATGATTGGAATCAACGGCGCGCTGGCCTTG
>CAZVRZ010000115.1:0-2349 GCA_964629965.1 uncultured Anaerolineaceae bacterium | reverse complement strand
CGGCGCGGTCTGGCTCACGTCCATCATCTTCGCGATCCTGCACGGCTTCGCCTTTTATTTTGACCCCATGGCGCTTGCTTTCTTTGTGGTGAACACCCTCGCTCTGGGGCTGGCGTGCGGCTACTTAATGATGAAAGCCGACAATATCTGGGGCGCGGTCGTTATCCACGCCGCGTCGGATTTCTTCTTGTTCATCGCCGTTTTGGCAAATGCATAGCCGCTGCATTTTGTTAAGACCTTCGGCCAGGGAAAAGGTATTACTATTGAAAGGAGGGTTTATACATGTTAGAAAAAACGAATCTTCTCGGAGCCGTCACAGCGATCGCATTCTTTGTTTCGGCAATCCTGGTCTTTGCTTTCAGGCTTCTGGGCAAACCGCAATACGGTCACTGGATTGGATACTTTGAATTCCTGCTCGCCATCCCGCTGATCTATCTACTCATCCAAGCCCCTCCATTGGGACGGCCTGCGCTGTACTACATCCAGGCCGCCTGCATGCTGGCATGGCTGGCCCTGGAAGCTCTGCTCGATTACATCTTGAAAGTTGACTTTCGAAACACGAGATGGATAGTGATCAGCTACGTAGTGTTGTTCTTCGCAGGTACCGGTGGATTACTCGGTGTAGCATCAAACGCCGGACGCGGCTGGAGCATGGCAGCGATCATTTTGTTCTTGATCATGGCCACATTGACGTTTGTACAACGCTCCATTACCGGCATGTAGAATGAAGTTGATGGCAGAAGAAGGAGAAATATCATGAACCGTTTGGCAGATTGGATCAGACGTCATCAAATCATCGCTTTCTTCGCCATCACCTTCGCGATCACCTGGGGATTAGGATTCTCTTATCCGGCGGTTTACAAGGGCAAATTCCTGCTGGCTCCATTGGTTTTTGTCGCCACCTGTGGACCGGCGCTGGCAGGCATTATCATTTCCATCGTTTGCAACACCCAACCCCGGGAAGGAGCCAAACGAATTTACTGGGTTGCTTTTCTCGTTGCCTGGATTGTTTCCACCCTGGTGTTCCTTGCCCATAACACATTCATCAACCGTGCTCCCTTATCGCCCATCATGGTCGGTTTCACCCTCATTACGGTGATCCCTGTTGCCTTTGTGATCAGCATGGCTTATGCGCGCACTCCCACGGTAAGAAATTACCTGGCTTCATTGCTTAGATTACGCACCGTGTGGGGCTGGGCTCTGCTGGCTTTGCTGTGGATTCCCGCGTTGATCCTGGTTGCGATCATCATCGAAAACCCGCGCGGAGGCATGCCCACCGCGATTTACCTACTCCCAGAAACAGGCGTGGCCTTGATCGGCCTAGTAGTCGTGAAATTCCTATACCAGCTCTTCTTCTTCAATGCCACCGGAGAAGAAGCCGGTTGGCGTGGATTTGCCCTACCCAGGTTACAGGCTTGTACCAGTCCCCTGGTTGCCTGCCTGGTGCTCAATATTTTTTGGCCGCTATGGCATCTATTCCTCTGGATGGCAGAAGGAAAACCCGTTTCTTCCCCAGACTATTGGGCACAGGAATACCTGATGCATCTCTCAGCTACGGTGACCATTGTTTGGTTCTATAACCGCAGCAAAGGGAGCATCCTGGTGGCGGGGATTGTCCATGCAGCCGCAAACACAGCTTTTGCATTCTTCCCCAACCTGGATTGGGCAATCTATAACTGGGCCGCGGCGGGTGCTGCCTCGGTGTTGATCCTAGTCGACCGCATGTGGAAGAAACTGCCATCCGACCACCCAGCGGTGTACCACACCCCTGCATTGGAGGGCTGAAGAGCATCTTCGCCAGCCCACCGAGAGAAAATTTTTGCCGTGAATGTCTCAAACTTCGCCTCGCATCACCCTGTTAGCTTTGTCCTTATTTTGACGGTTATCTGGATTGCGCTGTTATTGGTATTCATGGGCACTGCGTCAACTGTTTTCCACACGCCGTACGGCGACGCCAGGACGGCTTCCATCGGCCGCCTGGCTGTAACAGCCTGCGTTCTTTTCCTGGCATGGCGGCTGGATTGGTTGGGAGCCTCAGGAATTTCCAGATCGGGCAGTTGGCAAGTCTGGCTGCTGGCGCTGGGGGGATTGGTTTATTTTGCCAGTGCAAGCCTGTACTCGATTTACGGCAGGATCGCCTTCGATTTTTCGAGCCTGCTGCGGCTGCCTGATGCCCGCGCAGCGGTCACAACCCATTTTATGGCCAGACTGACTCCTGCCGGGCGTGCTAGCGATTGGCTTATTGGCGACAACCGCGCTTCACCTCGTTGCGCCTGAAGTGCCTTGAGGATACAAAAGAGGAATAGGAGATCAACCCCATGCCAATACCTAAAAAGCACTGGACCCCTC
>CAZVRZ010000114.1:0-17758 GCA_964629965.1 uncultured Anaerolineaceae bacterium | reverse complement strand
GTACTTGCCTCCGTACGACAATTTTCTCACACCTATTCCAAATGCGATTACCCTAAGGTGTTATACCTTATGGTATGATTAATTATTCCTTTGATTCTTGTGGTTGGAGCACTCTTTTTCTTTTCTGTTCAGCCAGAACGAAATGATATCCCTCTTTTCTGTGTTGATGGCAATAACAATGGTAGCCGGCCTGGTGTGGATCACCTGGCAGGTTCCCAAGAAACAGGCTGCCGGCCTGATCGACCAGGCGCTTGGCGTGTTCCTTTTGGGCCTGGCAGGCAGCAGGCTGGTGTATGTGCTGGCGCACTGGGATTATTATCAGGCCCATATTCCTGATGCTTTTCAGATTTGGTCGGGTGGATTGTCAGGGATTGGCGCCATCTTGGGCGCATTGCTGGGTATTTCTGTGGTGGCTGTTATCTTGCGGGGTTCGCCTGCTTTACTGGCCGACCAGCTCTTGCGCCTCGGTTTATGTCTCACCCTGGCTGCCTGGCTGGGGTGTTGGTTTACGGGCTGTTGCTACGGTCCGGTCATTGCCAGCGGCCGGGGGCTGCCGGTGATCGATGAATGGGGAAATTATCAAATACGCTGGCCTACCCAGCTCGTGGGCGCCTTGACCACTATGGTGGAATTGTGGTTGTTAGAACGTATCCGCCCAGCGGTGAAGCTTTACCCGGGTGGACTGGCGGCTCTTGGGAGCCTGGGTATTTCTTTGCAGCTACTGATCCTTTCATATTTCCGGGTCGATCCAACACCCTTTTGGCATTCTATGCGTTCCGATGCCTGGGGCGCCTTGGTTTTGCTGATCATCTGCGCTGGATGGGGCATAGCGGTCTTTTTACCTGGGATACGAAACTTTTTGAGAACGTTCATAAAATTGCCCTCCCATGAGGGTGTGGATACGTTATGACAATCAAAGCTTGCCTGTCATTCGCTGGTTACTTGTTGGCAGTGGGAGAGCAGAAATGATTTGTCAAATCTGCGGTGCGGAAAATCCGCCCGATTTTTGCTATTGCGGCCGGTGCGGCGAGGCGCTGCCTCAACTCTGCCCTTTGTGCGGTTTAGAAAACTTACCCGGGCAGGAGAGCTGTGTTCATTGCGGCGGCGCGCTGGTGCAGAATACTCCTATTTCCATGCAGGCTTTGATGGAAGGGGAGCGCCGCTTTGTGGTCATCCTGTTCGCCGATATCGCGGGATTCACCCGCCTGTCTGCCGAATTGGATCCTGAAGAGACCGTGCTGCTGCTCAATCGCTGCCTGGACGAAATGACTCGCAGCGTCGTTCAGCACGGGGGGCGGCTCGATAAATATACCGGAGACGGCCTGATGGCAATTTTTGGCGCGCCGTTATCTCACGAAGATGATCCTGAACGCGCACTGCAGGCTGCTCTGGATATGCAGCGTGCGTTGGCTCAAATGCAAATAGAGCTCTCTTTACCACACATTGAACTGCATATTGGCCTGGCATGTGGACTGGTGGTGGCAGCCGGGATTGGTGGCCAGGGGCGTAAAGAATATACAACGATCGGCACGCCGGTCAACCTGGCTGCCCGCTTGGAAGATGCCAGCACGATCGGGCAAATCTTGGTCAACGAGGATCTGGCCCGCCTGGGCGAGCAAAAGTTCAATTTTCGGCCCCTGGTTTTAGATCTACAGGGTTTCGAAGGTGAGACCAAAGTTTACGAACTGCTCGATAGGCGCTCTGGCGGGCCTCTTTTGCGTCGTTCTGGGCCTCTGCAGGCGCCTATTATTGCTCGTACAGAAGAACTGGCTTTATTTCAACGCCAGTTCGAGAACCTCGCCAATGGCTCTGGGGGTATTCTTTCCATCATTGGGGATGTGGGGATCGGAAAATCCAGGTTGGTGCGTGAAACGCGCCTGCGTTTGGAGCAATCTCAGATCACAGTGAAATGGTTGGCAGGCAGCGCTCTTGAATCGGGCGTTACCCATCGTTATGGTTGCCTGCAAAGTTTGGTTCGCAGCGCCCTGGAACCTGCTCTGGAAGAAACTGGCAACCTGGGCGAATGCTTCCAGTGCCATTTGCAGGAACTGCTCGCCGAGCGTGCTGAAGAAACATATCTCTACCTGGGTCAATTGTTGGGCATCCCCTTGGATGCACTCGATCGAGAGCGATTGGCGTGGATGGAACCAGAGCGGTTGACCAGCCACACGGCGCGCCTGTTTCGTGACTGGCTAGAGGCCTTGTCTCGCCAACAGCCGTTGGTTCTGGTGTTCGAGGATCTCCATTGGGCAGATCCCGCTTCGGTTGAATTCATCGATTTGATCTTGCCGGTTATCGAGCAAGCACCCGTGTTGCTGATCCTGGTTTTTCGCCCCGAGCAGGATCGCCCTTTCTGGAAATTGCGTTCGCTGGCCGCCGGCGCCTATCCGGACCGCTATTCCGAAGTATGGTTAAAGCTCTTACCTCCGGCGGCGGTGGAAACCTTGGTATCGAAATTGTTGGGCGCCGTCCAACCCCCCCGGCGGGCGCTCGAACTGATCATGAATCGAACCGAGGGCAATCCTCTGTTCATAGAAGAAATTGTCCAATCGATGTTAGATCAAGGTGCTTTGATCCAACAAGATGAGTCTCGCTGGGATATTGCCCCCGATTGGTCTGAAGTGTCGGTTCCGGACACCATTCAAGGTATTTTGCAAGCTCGTATTGATCGTCTCGACCGCGATGCCAAGCGCGTCTTGCAGGTGGCAGCTTGCGCGGGCAGGCGGTTTTCGCTCCCATTATTGCTGGATATTGGTCCGGGTGTGGGCATTCCTAAAAATACGCTCCAACCAAGGTTGAGAACCTTGGAAGAGGCGGGTTTAATACAGAGGATGGCTGATACCAGACCGGTGGTCGAAAATGCCAGGCTGCAACAAGAGTATACCTTCCGGCATGTATTGATCCGCGATATTGTTCACAGCAGCCTGTTGCGCGCCAATCGCACGCAAATCCATGCCGCGATCGCAGAATGGTATGAGAACCAGCCTTTTTCAGAATCGTCACCTCCTTATGCCTTGCTGGCTTATCATTACGATCAAGCCAATGACACCGACAAACAACGCGAATATTATGTCAAAGCCGGCCGTCATGCCGCCCAAAGTTATGCGAACCAGGAAGCCAGCGATTATTATGCCAGGGCACTCAAGTTGATGATTGAGGAAAGCGAGAGGATTCCCCTGCTGCTGGAGTGGGAAAAAGTTCTCTTTCTTTTGGGCGACCTGGCGCAGCGGAAGATCGTTCTGGATGAGTTGTTGCAATTGGCCGGATCGGAAAGAAACGAAGCTTTGATGGCTTCGATCTATAACCGGATGGCAAATTGGCACGAGAGCCAGAGCAATTATTCAATGAGCCGGACGGTTTTTATGCAAGCCTTGGAAGTGGCACAGCGTTCGGGCGACCGGCACGCAGAAGCGGAGAGCAGGCTTGGGATTGCCAGCGCGGCCTGGCGTTTGGGGCAGCTTGAAGATGCTTTGGAGGCCGCTCGTCAGGCCATTGAAGTGGCGCGTATTTGCCAGGACCCGGCGCGTGAAGCTACCGGTTTGACGACGATGGGCGTGGTTTATCGAACCCTGGGCAGGTTGGACGATGCTCGTGCGGGTTATACGCAGGCTCTGGAATTGCGCCGCGGTGTTCAGGATTGGCGCGGCGAAGCTATCAGCCTGACGCAACTTGGGAACGTATTATATGACCAGGGATGCTATTCCGAGGCTTACGACAACTTCCAACAGGCCACAAATCTCTTCGGTAAAGTGGGCGATGTGCGCGGCGAAGCCTGGTCGCTGGGCTGCCTGGGTTCTCTGTATTGGCAATGCGGTTATTTTGAGGCGGCGCGATCGGCTGCCGAAGAGGCCCTGGCTATCCGCCGTTCCATCGGCGACCGGCGCGGCGAAGCGATTGTCATGAGCGATATGGGCAGTGCGCTGCTGGCGTTGGGCGAGACCGAAGCCGCCATCGATTATCATGCCAAAGCGCTGGATTTGCTGCGCCAGGCCGGGGCGCGCGTGGATGAAGTGGAGACGCTGACCTGCCTGGGGATTGCTTATGAGAAAATTGGCCGTTTCGATCAAGCCGGGGAAGCTCACCAGAGTGCTTATGAGCTGCGCCAAAAACTGGGCCAAACGCACAAAGAAGTTGATAACTTGGCCGGGTTAGCGCGCATGGCTCAGCAAAACCAGGACCTGGAACAAGCGCGCACCCTATGCCTGCAGGCGCTCACTATCTTACGTTCAGGTGGATTAGGATACAGCAGGTTTCCTTTCCTGGTTTACCTGACTGTCTTTCGAATCCTCAGTGCGGTTAACGAACAAGACCTGGCTCGCCAGGTGCTGGCAGAGGCGTATAACGCCCTGATCGAGCGTTCCAGGCGTATCACGGACCTGCTGCTGCGTGAATCGTTTCTTGAGAGGGTGCCGGAGCATCGCGAACTTCTCCAGACCTGGCAAAATAAACCGGTTTCAAAGTGAAACCGGTCTGGAATACTTCGTATAGGTATAACGATGCTTCTGTTTGAGGTGAGCTCGGCCTAGCTCTCTATGCCCAGGGGGGAAAGAAATAAGTGTATAGCATCATGGCAAAGCAAACTCCAATGCCGATCATTACCAATAGGGCAACCAGGTGTATTGGCAGCGATTGGCGTGCCTTTTCCTGGTATCCCAGGATCCAGGCCATGGCAAACCCGGTAATAAAACCGCCCAGGTGCCCCCAGTTATCCACGCCTGGCATCAAAAAACCGAATACGAAGCCAATGGCTGCCCAGATCAGCATTCGCCGGAATATGCTTGAGCCGAACGTGCCACCGCGCCGCCAGCCATAGTAGATCAGGGCCCCAAAGATTCCAAAAATCGCACCGGAAGCGCCGACAAATAAATAGGTGCCTGCGATGGTGGAAAGCATCGATCCGGCCAATCCGGCTGCCGTATACAGAACGATAAAACGAGAAGCGCCAAACAGTTCTTCCGTCAGCGCGCCGATCTGCTTCAACCAAAGCATGTTGAAAAGAATGTGCATGATCCCGCCATGCAAATAGTTAGCAGTCAGGATGGTCCACCATTGGCCGGCATACCAGGGAATAGCGCCGCCCATTCCCAGGCGGTAGAGAGCCTCACTGGAAGGCGATAGCATGGCGACAACGTTGCTTCTGCCTGCCAATGCCCCGGTGATATCGAGTGCCAGCGCGGCGATGTACATCACAAAACAAAGCACGATCAGAAAATCGACGAACGAGATATCGCCGCGGATCAGGTCGCTGAGAACTGGAAATGATCCAATCCGGCCTGGCCGAACCAGGCCGCAATGGATACATTTGGGAGCGTTCGCGCTAACCAGCCGGCGGCAATTAGGGCAGGGCAAGGCGGGTTGCGGGCGGTGGGCGGAATTCATGGGCAGTTATGCCAGGTACCGGTCGAACCAGCGGGCAATGTGGTTTAAGCGCACAATGCGCCGGTCTGTCCTGCCAGTGCGCGACAAGCCGTGGAATTCATCAGGGAAGCGTACCATCTCGGTGGGAACATTCAACTGTTTGAGCGCCACAAAGACCTGCTCGCCCTGCTCGATCGGACAGCGCAAATCATTCTCGTTGTGGATCACCAGGGTGGGGGTGCGGGCGCTGCCGATGTACCGGATGGGAGAATGGTCCCAGTAATTCTGGAAATCTTCAAAGGGTGGCTTGCCGCTGAGCTCTTGTTGAAATACCCAATTCATATCGCTGGAGCCCCACATACTGATGAAATTGCTCACACAGCGTTGGGTAACGGCTGCCGCGAAGCGCTGCGTATGGCCGATGATCCAGACCGTCATGTAGCCGCCATAGCTGCCGCCGGTTACCCCCATCCGAGCGGTATCGATGTAAGGCTTACTGGCGATCAGGTCAACCCAGGTCATCAGATCAGCATAATCCGCTCCGCCCCAATCTTTCCAGATGGCACCGGCGTGCTTTTCGCCATAGCCGCGGCCGCCGCTCGGGTTCGTGAAATACACCACGTAGCCTTGTGCAGCCAGAAAGTAAAATTCATGCATAAAGAAACTGCCGTACTGCAGCAAGGGCCCACCGTGAATTTCCAGGATGGAAGGATATTTCCCTGCCGGGTCGAACCCGGGTGGTTTGATGATCCAGCCTTGCAGGTCGTTCCCATCCGCGCCGGTATACCAGACCTCTTCAACACTTCCCAAATCGAGCTGGTTTAACAAGGATTGGTTTACCCGGGTAAGCGGGGTCGTTTTTCCGTTCGCCATCTCTCGCAGCATAACCTGGCCCGGGTTATCCATTTGCCCGTAGAAATATGCCAGGCGTTTTTGCTCTTGGTCAAAGGTGAAGCTGCCCACTGCGCCACCTTCTCCAGTCACTGTTTGCAAATCATCGCCGTTCCTATCGATGCTCATCAGCAGCGAACTGCCATGCAGCATGACCGGGAAATACAGGCGTTGTCCATCATGCGACCAGGCAGGCGGCATGTTTTCTGCCGACCCTAAATCGTTGATCACACCGCAGGAAACATGCAAGTCATAGCGGGCGGTCAGATTGCGAGGCGGTTCTGTGCCATCGCCGGGTACGATCCACAATCCTGTATTGCGGAACCATTGACCTTCACCTTCAGAAGCATAATAAGCCAACCACTTTCCATCCGGCGAAAAACTGGGAAGTAGTTTTCCGCCTGTCGGGGCAGGGATTTTGCGCATTTCTCCGCCCATCGATGGCATCAGGTATAGATCATCGGAATCTGGGTTGAAATCCGGATCAGCGCTGCGATTTGAAATCAAAGCAATCCACTTGCCATCCGGGGACAAGGCGGGATCGTTTTCATCGTAGATCGGATGATCGGTCATCTGCCGGGCTTTACCCGTTTGAGCATCCACCGTCCATAGATGCCAGCGTTCTTTTGGCAGATAGCCAAACCCATCTAGCTTATAGAAAACGCGCTCATAGTGCCGGGAGACTACCCCCAGCTTCTTTTTCTGTTCATCAGATTGGCGCTCCAAGGCTTCTGGATCGGTTTTTCGTACTGTGCAAACCAGGCGCTTGCCATCTGGAGACCAGATCAACTTGCCGATCTCTCCATCGATATGGGTGAGAGCGCGGGCTTCGCCGCCGTGAAAGGGGATCAGGTGAATCTGCGCTGGTTTTTTCTTATCGCTCCGATTGGATAGGAAGGCGATCTGGCTGCCATCTGGCGACCAACACGCTTGGTAATCGTTCTGATCTCCATACGTGAACTGGCGGGCTGTTCCGCCCGATGCTGGAACCACCCACAGGTTGGTATATTTCTCTTGCTTTTTCCGGTCAACGCGCTGCTGCACGTATACCACAGTTTCACCGCCTGGCGATAACCGGAGGCCCGTTATGGTTTCAAAACGATATAGGTCTTCTGCGGTAATTTTTCGTTTCTTTTGCACAGGTTGTTGCTCCCTAAAGATATTGATTCACTAATCCAATTGCCAATCGCTGGCTGCATCAATGGCTTGATAATCCTCATCGCTGAGCTTTACCTCCAGGCAGCCGAGGGTATCTTTCAATTGACTGACATTGTTTGCGCCGATGATAGGCGCCGTGATCGATGGGCGCTTTAGCATCCAGGCCAGGGCCATTTGTGCAACCGTGGCGTGATAGTCTTTGCCTCGCTCATCCAGTAGATCTATCAATTTGAAGTTCTTTTCAGTGAGGAAATGTTTTAACCCTGCGGCGCGAGCTGAATCTGGGGTTATCTCGCGGCGATATTTTCCTGTCAGAAAGCCACCCTGCAAAGGGCTATACGGGATCACGCCAATGCCCTGATCCAGGCAAACTGCCTCATGTTCGCGCTCGAAGTCAGCGCGCCGCACTAGGCTGTACGGTGGTTGAGAACTGATCAGGCGATTCAGATCAAGTCGTGCGCTGATCCACATGGCTTTCATCAAGCGCCAGGCCGGTTCGTTTGAACAGCCGATATAGCGCACCTTCCCCGCTTTGATCAGGTCGTCCAAGGCTCGCAGAGTTTCTTCTTGGGGGGTGTCGTAATGGGGCCAATGGGTTTGGTATAGATCGATGTAATCGCTTTGCAAACGGCGTAAACTGTCTTCGACTGCTCGCATAACATGCCCGCGGCTCAGGCCGTCGCCATTGGGGCCATCCCACATGTGCCCATTGAACTTTGTCGCCAATACGATCTGGTGACGATTGCCGCGTTCCTTCATCCAATTTCCGATCACAGTTTCACTCACGCCGCCTGGATTTCCTGGTACCCAGGCTGAATAAATATCGGCTGTATCGATGAAGTTCCCGCCAGCCTCAACGTACGTGTCCATCACTGCAAAGGATGTGGCTTCATCTGCCGTCCAGCCCCACTGCATGGTGCCCAGGCAAACCGGCGCTACCTTCAATCCGGAATTTCCTAATCTGCGATACTCCATTTTGTCCTCCTAACGGGAATTTATTCGAATATTAAGCTTTCTTAACATCCAACGAACGCTTGCTGCGCGTCTTTTGGAGTTCGACATTGACCATTTTGCGATTTAAGAGATCCAGGGAAATATCGATCACTTCCGCCGCTTCATCCGGTGTGGTGGCGCCAATAGTCACCATGTCCACCGGACGGATGGTGCTCCACACGAAAGCCAGCCCGACCACCGGCAGCAATTTGCCTGCTGCCAGGGGTTTTATGGTCATGACCGGTTTGTGAGCGTTTTGGATGACGCGCATCACCCAATCGGCCTCTACCTGCATCATAAAACCGGCTGCATTGTAGATCTGGATGTAAGTTTCAACATCCGCGCCCATCTGGTCGGCAAAAACCACCGACTCGGGCATATGGGTGGAAAGGCCCGGGATCATGCCGCGCTCGCGGATCATTTTGGTGTACCGGTCAAGATCGCGTATTTTATTAATCATCCGGTCTAGCAAAGCATCCGTGACACATTGATGCGGCATACAAAAAGTGGCGCCGTTATCTTTGCAGCGATCAAGTACCACCTCGGGCTCCATCTCGGCTAGGCCGCCTGGGGTGATATTGAACGAGGGGGTAACGATCCGAATCATGCCGCGTCCCACGCGCTGCTCAGCATCTTTCATGGCCTGGTCGAGCAGTGTTGATTCAGGGCCCATAACGGCATCGATGCCTCTTTCAAGAAAGACGGTTAAAACGTTGGCAATACGCTCTCGGGTTTGTAATTCTTTGATAAAGCGATCTTTTGCCAGGCTGGTATGCGACCATCCCAAGAACCAGTTGGTGCCGATGATCAGGCGAGGCAGGCTGATCCCGCCAACGACTGTACGCGGAAACAGATCGGACATAAGCTCTCCTCTATATGATGGGAAATTATCACCATTATGTAAAAGTAACCTGGCCCTATTATAGTGCGAAACGATCCATATTCGCCCACGATTCGATGATCCTTGCGAAATTGTTGGCAGGGCCAATCAGTTCATGGCTGGAGGGCTTGTAATATCCATAGGATTGCCATGCCCACGACGATCGTAAGCAGCGCATTGCGCGTGCGCCAGGCTACGAACGCTGCGATCACTCCTGCAACCAAGCGGGTATTGTCAAACGACAGATTGATCTTGCCAGAGCTCAGTAACAGTTCGGGAAAAATGATGGCAGAAAGCACCGCTGGAGGCACGTAGCTCAAGCTGCGCTCCAGCCAGGGTGATATATTGACGCGCCCGAACAGAGCAATGAATGAGAGCCGAATGAGGTATGTTAATATACCGCCGATCAGCATCACCAGCCACAGGTTCATGGGCGCTTCTCCATCAAAATCCCTGCCAGGATACCCACGAGCGAAGCAGCCACAATGCCCAATTTGTAGGGCAGCCCATTTGCCAGTACAGCGACCACCCCCGCGACGAAGGCGGCTGCCAGGTTGGCTCGTTCTTTCAGAACGGGCACAACCAATGCGATGAAGGTCAGCGCTAGGGTGAAATCCAGCGACCAGGCGGAAGGCACTGCGGCGCCTAACAGGATACCTGCAGCCGTGCAGGCTTGCCAGGTGGACCACAGCGCAAGCCCTGCACCCAGGAAAAACCAGTGTTTATTGATTTCGTCTTTATCTTTGTAATAATGCACAATCGAAACGGCATAGGCCTCGTCGGTTAGCAGGTAAGCCAACAACGCTTTCCAGGCAGGAGAAAGCGTTCTTAAGAAGGGTGCTATGGATGCGCTGTAAAGCGCATGGCGGAGATTGACCACTGCAATCGTCAGGATAATCACCAGAGCCGGGGTGCCCATGCCTACCAATTGGGTGACGATGAATTGGGACGATCCAGCAAACACAATCGAAGACATGGCTTGTGCCTGTAGTGGGGGAATCCCAGCGCCTAGCGCCAGTACTCCATAGATCATTCCGAAAGGGGCTACTCCGATTAGGATTGGCAGCTCAGCGCGTACGCCGTTCCAAAAGGCTTTGAGATTCTCATGCATATCGTTTGGCTCGCGGGGTACAGTCTTCTTCAATACATACTCGCCCGATAGCAGGCGATTAGCCCCAAGTATACCGCTCTTCTTGGGCGGTTAATAACCCTGTTTGGGGCTCACCTGGCATGATTGTTTTGCCATGCATCCGGGCCTGGCAGGCTTCGTCATATGACCACTCGCATGACCTCCAGCACTGTGTTATATGACCGGGTTCTCATATGATAGGGTCAAGTTCAATTCAGTCAAAATTCTTGTTCGTTATATGATTTGGAGATCAAAATGAAACACAAAACTCGTATCTTTACCCTGCTTACTCTGTTCGTCCTGTCTATGTTTGTTTTCGTTCCATCGGTATGGGCTTATGATGGACGCGGCGGTACCAGGGTCGTGATCGGTCCCGACGAGGTCATCAACGATGATCTGATCATTGGCGGAGAGACCATTATTGTGGATGGCACCATCAATGGAGATTTACTTGCAGCCGGTCAAACCTTGACGATCAATGGCAAGGTCACTGGCAATGTGTTCGCGGCCGGCTCAAGCGTCATTATCAATGGTGAAGTTGGTTATGATGTCGTTGCAGCCGGCGCTGTTGTAACTATTGGACCTGAAGCACGGATCAATTACAATGCTTATACCATGGGCGCCAGCGTGGAGAGCCTGGCAGGCAGCCAGATCGGTGGCTCGTTGTACATTGGCGCCAACCAGGGCCTGGTTGCTGGACAAATCACCAATGATCTAACGGCAGGCACCAACCGCCTGCGCCTGGAAGGCACGGTGGGGCGCAATGCGGAGATTTTCGTTGATACCACGGATAACAGCGGCTATTCACCCTACACGTATAGCCCGAGTATGCCGCCTATGCCCTTTGTCTCGCCTGGCCTGACTTTTGGTCCCGAAGCACGCATCGAAGGCAGCCTGGAATATGTCAGCCGTGATGAAGTCGATGCTGCTGCCGGCATCGCCTCGCAGGTCACGCATACCCTGCCGCCCCAGGATGAGCAGCTATCCCATGAGCTCTCTCAAGAACAAACTACTTCGTCTTATGTGTTCGATGCAATCCGCCGCCTGGTTGCTCTTCTGCTGATCGGCCTGCTCCTCGCCTGGCTGGCTCCTCGCTGGGTTACTACCCCTGCCGAAAAGCTGCTAGCTCGCCCGCTGCCCAGTTTGGGAATTGGCCTGGTCGGCCTGGTCGCCACCCCGCTCACCTGGCTGGTAGTGCTTGGCGTGATTATCCTGGTTGCAGTGCTCTTTGGCCTGTTGAGCCTGGGCGGTCTATCGGGCCTGACTCTGCTGGCTGGCTTTCCTGCCTTGGGCCTGGCTTTTGTTGCCATCCTGTTCGTGCTGAGCTATCTGTGCCAGGCGATCGTAGCTTACCTGGGTGGGCGTTGGATCCTTGGCCGTTTCCGCCCGGAATGGAACAGCAAGATCTATGCACCGCTGTTGCTTGGTCTATTTCTCCTGGGATTGCTCTTCGCCATACCTGTTGCAGGCGGCGTGATCCAATTCCTGATTGTTCTTGCCGGCCTGGGTGCTATCATATTGGCAGCCTACCAGGCTCTCCAAACACCCAGGGCGCCGGTAGAAGCCTTGGCGGCCGTTGAGGCGTAGTTCGGAAAATCATCACTTTTGGGGTTGTTGGTAACACTACATTTCACCAACAACCCCTTTTTTATTCTTTTGTGGTTTAATGAACCTATGCAGCGTTTCTCGCGTGTCGACCGGTTAGCGATTGTCTCCTATATTTCCCTGGCCGGGGTGGCTTTTGCTGGTTTGTGGCAGATCGACCGCATCTTGCTACGCTGGCTTGCCCTGGGTTTGTTGGTGGGTTTTGGCCTTTTGCACAGCCGCCTGCCCGAACAGAACGACTCAGCACAAAGCCGGCGACTGGCAAACCTGATCATTGTCTTACAAACCGGGCTGATCGTTGTATTGATCGAAACCACCCAGGCCGATTTTCCTTTTATCCTGCTTTTCTTTATCCTGAGTGTAACTGTGATGCTTTACAACCCGCTGCGCCTGGGGCTGCTGTGGCTGGCAGGCTTTACCTTGCTAACCGGTTGGTTTTTCTTCGAACAGGAAGGCCTGGGTGGCGGATTGCGAGCCATGGCGATTTATGCGGGCGGTTATCTGTTTTTTGGTGTGATCACCAATGCGCTTATCCAGGCGCGCTTGACCCAACGTCAAAATGCTCTGTTATTGAGCGAGTTGCAGGCTAAGAATCGCCAGCTCGAGGAATACGCGGTGCAGGTTGAAATACTTGCTGTTGTCGAAGAGCGTAACCGGTTGGCGCGGGAGATGCACGATACGATTGGCCACCGGTTGACGGCTGCGGCAGTGCAATTGGAAGGAGCCCAGCGCCTGGTATCTGGCGAGCCCGAGCGGGCCGCTGCCATGATTGGCTCCGGCCGCCAACAGGTGCGCGATGCGCTGCAAGACCTGCGCCTGACGGTTGGACGGCTGCGTGAGCCGGTTGAAATCGAGCTTCCACTGCCGCAGGCTCTGCACCGCCTGGTTGCCGGCTTCCAGGAAGCGACTGGCTTGGCCGTTCACCTGGAACTGCCAGCAAAAAATTTCGAAATCACTTCTTCTCAGCGCCTGGCCCTCTATCGTGCAGCCCAAGAAGGCCTGACGAATGTCCAGCGTCATGCCGCTGCTCGCCAGGCCTGGCTGCGCCTGGAATGCTTGCCTGATCGGATATGCTTGCAGGTGATCGATAATGGCAGCGGCTTGAATTCCGGCAATCCCATCTCTGGCTTTGGCTTGCGCGGCTTGCAAGAACGGGCTGCACAATTGGATGGTGTCGTTACTCTATCAGACCGGCCAGGAGGTGGCGCGATCCTGGCAATCCAGCTCCCCATTCAGGATGGTGAACCATGAAATCTATCCGTATCTTGATTGTCGATGACCAGCGCCTGATGCGAGAAGGCTTGCGCACTTTGCTCGAATTGGAAGGCGACCTGGAGATCGCGGCCGAGGCCGAGGATGGACAGGATGCTCTCGACCAGTACGAAGCGAGCCAGCCGGATGTTGTGCTGATGGATATTCGCATGCCTCGCCTGGATGGCGTGGAGGCCACTCGCCGCTTGCGCCATCGCTGGCCCGAGGCGCGGGTGATCATTCTGACTACCTTCGATGACGATGCGTATGTTTTTGACGGACTGCGAGCCGGGGCGCTTGGCTACTTACTGAAAGATGTTTCGGGCCAGGATCTGGCCGAGGCAATCCGCAAAGTAGCCGCCGGTGGTGCACTGATCGAGCCTTCGGTGGCGCGCAAGGTGCTGGCCGAGTTCTCGCGCCTGGCGGAGCCCACTCGCTCGCCCCTTGATAGCCTCCCTGAGCCGCTGACTGAACGCGAACAAGAGATTTTACACCTGCTTTCCTTGGGTGCTAACAATCGCCAGATCGCCAGCCAGCTTTTCCTGGCCGAAGGTACTGTTAAGAACTACGTATCAACCATCTTTGATAAATTAGGTGTGCAAGATCGCACCCAGGCCGCCTTGCGGGCTCGAGAGTTGGGATTGTTCAAATAGCATCACTGATGATAAGCCACAATCGAGGAGAATAAAACGTGACCAGCTTACTCGTTATTGCACTTGTTGCCATCTTGTATGTCTTTGACCTGGCGATCACCCTGGTGAATTATGAACACCGCAAACAGCCCATCCCGGCAAATGCGCGCAATATTTATGATCAAGAGCGGTATACCAAATGGTTGAATTACTCGCTGGAAACATTGCGCTTTGAGGTGATCGTCAGTACATTAACGACTGCATTATTTTTGGCTTTGTTGGGATTTGGTGTCTTTGGCCTGCTGGAAAACTGGACAAATCAATGGCTCAGCCATCCCATTCTGCGAACATTATCTTTCCTGGGCGTTTTTACGGGGGCCAGTATGCTGATCAGCTTGCCCTTCGATTATTACGCGACCTTTGTCATCGAAGAGAAGTATGGTTTCAATAGAAGCACTCTTAAAACGTTTGTCCTGGATTTCGTCAAAAGCCTGCTGCTAACGGCCATCCTCGGCGGCGGTCTGGTTGCTCTCTTGCAAGCTCTCTATTTGGCTTTTGTTGACCGGCTGTGGCTGTTCATCTTATCGGCTTGGATCTTGCTTTCGATCATACTGGTGGTGGTTTTTATCCTCAACACCAAGGTGTTTGTCAAGATCTTCAATAAGCTTACCCCGCTTCCCGAAGATCCGCTTAAAGTTGAAATTCAAGAACTGGCTGGTAAAGTTGGATTCAATGTGAATGCGATCTGGGTTATGGATGCATCGAAACGCTCGACCAAGCTGAACGCTTTTTTTAGCGGGCTTGGCAAAACCCGCGAGGTGGTGCTCTTTGATACCTTGATTGAAAAAATGAGTAAAGACGAGATCCTGGCGGTGCTTGCCCACGAATTGGGACATGCTATCCATAAGGATGCGCCGCGCCTGCTGGCGACCCAAATTGCCGTATTCGGTATCTATACTGCATTGATCGGCGCTATCATGCAAAGCCCGGCATTAGCGCAGGGTTTTGGTCTATCGGGCATCCATTTCGGTTTCGGCCTGGTGCTCTTTGAGATCTTGGTGGAACCCATCCAGCTCTTCTTAGGCATCCCGCTCAACTTGCTCAGCCGCAAAGCAGAATACGCGGCGGATGCTTTTGCCGCACGGCTGACAGGGAAAGAGCCGGCTATGAATGCTTTCATAACCCTGGCACAGGAGAACCTGGCAAATTTGAACCCTCACCCGTGGTATGTTTGGCTCCATTACAGCCATCCCCCCATCTCCGAGCGGTTACGCGCCATCAGTGAATTAAAAGTCGGATGCTAATCGTGCTCGTCGCAGTAAAGCGTCCAACTGCGGCCATGTTGCCCAAGAAGATCATCAGCTTCTGATGGTCCCCACTCTCCAGGATCATAACTGGTGAGAGCTGGGATGTCATTGTTTTCCCAGGTGTACAACACAGGATCGATGAGCTTCCAGGATGCCTCAATCGCATCGCTGCGAATAAAGAGCGATGCATCACCGTCTAGCGCATCCAGCAGTAGTTTTTCATACGCTTCGGGCAGGTCAGTGCCAAACATGTCGCGATAGTGAAAATCCATTTCAACGGAACGCATCTGAGCTTCGGAGCCGGGTTCTTTGGCTTCAAAACGTAGATGAATACCCTCATCTGGCTGGATGCGGATGGAAAGAATATTGGGGGTGAAATCTTTATCCTCTGGCAGGTTGAACATCAAATGCGGAGGACGTTGAAAAACAACCGCGATCTCGCTGACTTTGCGGGGCAGAGCTTTGCCGGAGCGCAGGAAAAAGGGCACATCTTTCCAGCGCCAGTTGTCAATGTAAAGTTTCAGCGCTGCATAAGTCGGTGTCTGCGAACCGGGTGTTACACCCTCTAGATCGCAATAACCCTGGTACTGTGCGCGCACCGTTTCCGTTGGATCGATGGGCCGGATGCTTTGCAAGACTTTAACGGTTTCATTGCGTACTGCGTCGGCGGTGAAAGATGCCGGCGCTTCCATGGCTATCAGGGCAAGAAGCTGAAGCAGGTGATTTTGGAACATATCTCGCAGCACGCCCGAGGTATCGTAATAGCCGGCTCTTCGTCCCACATCCACGTTTTCAGCTACCGTAATTTGCACGTGATCCACGTAGCGCCGGTTCCAAACGGGCTCGAAAATTGCATTGGCAAAACGCAGGAATAGAATATTCTGCGCGGTTTCTTTGCCCAGGTAATGATCGATGCGATACACCTGGCTTTCGTCAAATACCTTGTGGAGTGCCCAGTTTAATTCCTGGGCCGTGGCTAGATCGTGCCCGAAGGGCTTTTCAATAATGATCCGCCGCCATCCTGGTTGCTGCTCAGCCATGCCGGCTTTTCCCAGTGCGGAGACAATCCCAGTATAATATTCTGGTGCAGTAGCCAGATAATACAAGCGATTGGCAGGCTCAACCTCTAACATTTCTAAGTAGGCGACCAGACGGATAAAATCATTGGGCTGATCCAGGTTGCCCTGGAAGTAGGATATCATTGTAGCAAATGCATTCCAGGTGGCCTCATCGTAAGTGCCTGCGCTAAACTGCTGTACGCCGGTGCGCAGGCGCTCTCGAAATTCCACATCCAGGATTGGCCGCCGGGCAAACCCAACGATGTGAGTGCAAGCGTCTAAGCGTCCTTTTTTGAAGTTGTTATATAGTGCCGGGATCAGTTTGCGCCAGGTCAGGTCTCCTGAGGCGCCAAAGATGGTAATCGAAGTAGAAATACATGTGTCAGGCATAGATATCCTTTTATAACTTGGCATCCTTACTGATTATAGCGTTTTTTTGTTCAGCGACCCGATGAGATTTGCTGGTTTACGGATTAGAAAGCAGGTAAGATATAATCATCCTATGAATGGCAACCTGATGATTTTCCCAGATATCGATCGCCTGAGCCTGGCTGCGGCCGAGTTGTTTGTGGAGACCGCCCAGCAAGCTGTCCAACAGCGCGGGCGACTCCTGGTGGCGCTTTCGGGCGGCAGTACGCCGCAGCGGTTGTTTCGAATGCTGGCAGAGCAGGCCTTTCTGGCGCGCATCCCCTGGATCTCAGTTCATTTCTTCTGGTGCGATGAGCGCTGCGTGCTGCCAGAAGACCCGGAGAGCAATTTTGGCCAGGCTAACCGGGCGCTTTTTCGCCCCCTTGATCTTTTGGAAACCCAGCTACATCGCATTCCGGGTGAGTTGGGCGCTGAACAGGCAGCCGCGGCTTATGCTGAATCTTTATACCTATACAGAGATGCCGGCCTCGATTGGCCAGCCTTTGATCTGGTGCTGCTTGGCCTCGGCAGTGATGGCCATACGGCCTCCTTGTTTCCAGGCACGATGATCCCAGATCATGTACCCGTTCTCCCGGTCAGCGCCAATTACCAGGGGAGGCCGGCTTGCCGCGTGACCTTGACGCCCGTCGTATTTAATTCGGCGCGGCAGGTGCTATTTCTTGTAGCCGGCGCCGATAAGGCTGGCGCTGTAGCAAATGTACTGTTGGAACCGCAGGATCATCTCCGTTTTCCGGCGCAGCGCATTCAGCCAATCCAGGGGATCCCAAGTTGGTTTATCGCTGCAGACGCGGCGCAAAACCTATTCTGCAGCTAACATCGGGGCGCCGGAGGTGTACGTTATGCACTGGTTGCGGGAGTCATTTTACGTTCCCCAGTCGGATACTGGTTTATAATCAGGTTAAAGTAAACCATAATGAAACAAAAAGCATCTGAAAATAAAACCCAAATTGTCTATTTCAGCCATGGCGCGATCGGACACTTTATTGGTATGAGAAACGCAAGCAAGAGCTAATGAGAGTGTTGAAAAACAAGTTCAGAATTGACCTTTGGAGAGTTCTTTAATACAA
>CAZVRZ010000113.1:14856-17863 GCA_964629965.1 uncultured Anaerolineaceae bacterium | reverse complement strand
TGGCGTCAACGATGCCCCGGCGCTGGCGCAGGCGGATGTTGGATTGGCGATCGGCGCCGGCACGGATGTGGCCATGGCGGCCGCCCCGGTGACGCTGATGGGCGGCGACCTGCGCGGCGTGAGACGCACCATCTCCCTCTCGCGCCTGACGGTGAGTACTATCAAGCAGAACCTGTTCTGGGCTTTCTTCTATAACATCATCCTGATCCCGGCCGCCATGCTGGGCTATTTAAACCCCATGCTGGCCGCCGGAGCGATGGCCTTCAGCAGCGTCTTTGTGGTCAGCAACAGCTTGCGTTTACGAGGTAGGAAAATTTAGTGAGTTGGAGTTTCCAAAAATGAGAATCAAGCTTTCCTTTTTACTGGCAACTATTTTTTCAGCGCTGCTTTTGGCGGCCTGTTCCCCCAAAGACGAACAGATACCAACCGCGCTGTTGCCTGCGGGTAAGGCGTATGCGGAAGGCAAAGAAATTTACTTTACCCATACCGAGGTTTCAGACCCTGAGATTGCCAAGCTCCTCTCGGATATGATGTCTTCGCCGGTGCTGCTTGTCCCTGAACTGGCGAGCGTTCCCGATAGCGCTCTGGCGAATGTGTATGTCTTCGAGAATGGGCTGCAAGGCAAAGGCCCGTTGGGGTTCCAGGCAGACATCTTTGATAATCCGCCGGGCAGCGAAGGTTATTCGCCGCTGCGCCGTTTGAATGTTGTGACCTGGGTTGACCCTGCCGCGGCGCGCCTGTTGATGTTCGCTGCAGACGTTCTGACCGCCCAGCAGGCGGGCGAAGTGACCATTGCGCAGCCGGGTGTGGTGATCAACATGCCATTTATGGTCTGGGATGGCGGAAAGCGCTAACGTATGGAGCAGGTTCTTTTAGCTTTCATCACGGGCTTGACGACTGGCGGGTTGAGCTGCCTGGCAGTCCAGGGAGGCTTGCTGGCCAGTTCGCTGGCAAATCAAATTGAGCAGGACTTGAGCAATGCAGCCGCTGCTCCACGGAAGGGCCAGCAGAGCAAGAACAAGTCAAGCTCGGGGCCCAACACTGCCCTGCCGATCATCCTGTTCCTGTTGGCCAAGCTGGTCATGTACACGCTGTTGGGCCTGCTGCTCGGCGCGCTGGGGTCGTTCCTAACCTTTGATCCGATCACGCGCGCCATCCTGTTGATCGCCATCGGCCTGTTCATGGTGGGCAATGCCTTGCGCATGTTCAATATCCATCCCATCTTCCGCTACTTCAACCTGGAACCACCCAAGTTCATTACGCGCTACATCCGGCGCACGGCCCGGAACGGCACGGAGCTCATCACGCCGCTGTTCCTGGGCGCGTTGACGGTGTTCATCCCTTGCGGTGTGACCCAGGCCATGATGGCGGCTGCGCTGGCAACGGGCAGCCCGGCAACGGGTGCGGCGTTGATGTTCGCTTTTACCCTCGGTGCCAGCCCGGTGTTCTTCCTGGTAGCGTACCTGACCACCCAGATCGGGATGCGGCTGGAAGCGTTCTTCATGCGCTTTGTGGCGATCGTGGTGTTGGTGTTGGGACTGGTCTCGTTGAATAACGGTCTGAACCTGATGGGCTCGTCGCTTTCGTTAACCAACCTGACCGGCGGCCCAGTCCCGGCGGCAGCAAACACACCGGTCGAATCATCGCCGGCTGCGATTTCGGCTCCGCTCGAGGGCGCTTTGGTGTTGGATGTGAAGAACAACGGCTACTTCCCAAAGACGCTGAACGCCCCTGCAAATCAGCCTGTGACATTGGAGCTGGTAACCAATAAGACGCGCTCGTGTGCACGCGATTTTGTCATCCCGACGCTGAAGATAAATGAGCTTTTGCCTGAAACCGGGCGGGTGACGGTCGAGATAGATCCTCAGCCAGCGGGCGTAAAGATGCGCTTCACCTGTTCGATGGGCATGTACACCGGACAGATTGTATTTGTAGACGGGGGAGCGCGGCCGTGATCAAGAAAACGCTGCTGGTCAGCGACATGCACTGCGGCAACTGCGCCATGCGGATCGAGACGTTGGAAGACGAACTGCCGGGCATTCAGCGCATCTCTGCCAGCTATCAAAAGGGGCAGATGGTGGTTGAGTTTGACGAAAGCCTCCTCAGCCTGGAGGCGATCATCGCCGCAGTAAAGAAGAAAGGCTATACTGCCTTGCCGGGCTGAACAAAATCGGCGCGATAATAAGAGGAGCTCACCCACCAAGGAGGCTCCGATGCTAAAAAAGCAGCATTTACTTAAGAAGCAGCGTTTATCCCGCCGCGATGTTCTGAAGCTGGTCGGTCTCGGACTGGGCGGCGCTCTGTTAGCGTGCCGGCAAAATACCAACCCGACTCCGCAGCCGGTTTTGCCGCCGGATTCACCGCTAGCTACGGCAACGTCCTTGCCTGCGCAAATGGCCGCTCCGTTGGCGCAGGTCAGCCCGGTTGTGCAGCCCGGACAGGCCATCTTGCCGGCGGGCGCAGGCGCCGACACCCTGTTCCTCAACGGGCGCGTGTTCACCGTGGACGCGGCCAATTCCATCGCCCAGGCTATAGCCATCCAGGGCGACAAAATCTTGCAGATCGGCAGCGACCAGGAGATGCGCTTGCTCACCGCCGAAAACACCCGCATCTTTGACCTGCGGGGCCGCGCGGTCACGCCGGGGTTGATCGACCCGCACCTGCATTTTCGGGTGTGGGGCCTGCAAGAGACGTATTACACCCCCTTCATGCCCCCGGATGTCAATGATATCTCCGGCTTGCAGCGCATCCTGGCCGACAGCATCAAAGGCCGCCCGGCTGGCGAATGGATCATGGGCTTCTATCTGGCTTTAGGTGACAAAATGATACCCACCAAAGAAGACTTGGACCCGGTCTCCAAAGACAATCCGGTCTTCCTGATGCACATAGGCGGTCATTGGGGCACAGCCAACAGCGCTGCTATGCAGATCGCCAAGATCAGCAACAGCACGCCCAGCCCGGAGGGGGGCATCATCGAGAAAGTGGATGGCGAGCTAACCGGAGTGTT
>CAZVRZ010000113.1:0-14846 GCA_964629965.1 uncultured Anaerolineaceae bacterium | reverse complement strand
CGGGCCATGGATGTGCTGCGCGTCTATGCCCCGCCGATTGATCTTGCTCAAATCAGGACGGCTATCTTGGAGACGCAGACCGTCATGGCAGCCTGCGGAATGACTGCCTTTCACGATAACAATGTGCGCGGTGTGGACCACATCCGAGCGTACCAGGAGCTTTCACAGGAAGGCAAGCTCTTCCTGCGCAACGATCTGTACCTGACGCTGGAATGGCCGTCGGATATCGATAAGGTGGTGCAGGTGCAGCCGCTGGATAGCGCCGTCACTCGCTTTGCCGGCTACAAATTCTTGATCGACGGTCAAGGGCCAACGGCCTTCTGCCATCAGCCGCATAATGGGGCGGAGTATCGCCTGTCCACCTGGGCGCCGCAGATTTTCAAGGACACGATCAAGAGCCTGCACAACACCGGTTTGCAAATCTGTGTGCACTGTGTTGGCGACGCTGCTGCCGATCTGACCCTGGAAGCGTATGAGGCCGCGCAGAACGCCAACCCCCGTTCGGACCCGCGCCACCGCATCGAACACGCCATTCTCACAACGCCTGCCGCCACCCAGAAGATGAAAGACCTGGGCGTGGTGGTTTGCACGCAGCCGGCCTTTATCTACCTGTTTGGCGAGAGTTGGAATGGACTCTATGGACCGGAGCGGATGGAGCGCATCCTGGTCACGCGTGAATGGCTGGAGGCCGGCCTGCATATGGCAATCAGCTCCGATGCGCCCTCCACGCCGCTTTATTGGCCCGCTGCCACCCTGGCCGGTTCCATGAGCCGTTACACCATCCGCGAGAATACCATCGGCGCAGACCAGGTGTTGAGCTTCCCCGAAGCCTTGCGCGCCCACACCTACGAAGCCGCTTTCTCTGGCCATCACGAGGCCGTCACAGGCTCGCTGGAGACAGGCAAGTTGGCCGATCTTGTTGTTTGGCCAAGCGATATCTCCCAGATTTCCATTGGGCAATTGGCGAAAGTCAACATGGTGGACCTGACGATGGTGGGGGGTAAAGTGGTGTATGAGAAGGATATGAGTTAGTGCAGAGTTTTTGCCAGCCCGGGGTCGAGCAGCCGTAGCAGCCCTTCAACGAAGTAGTAATCGCCGTAGATCAGGCCGCGATCCAGGAAACCTTCGGGTTTGGAACGTGTGGCATGGATCAGTAGGCTCGGTTCTACGGATTCCCGGCTGGTGTAGCTTTCCCATAGCGAATGCAGGATGTTTTCGGCAGCGCTGGCCCAGCGCCTGGATAGCCAGTCATCCGGTTCGACAGATGCCAGGTGGAGCAGGGCGCTTGCCAGGATGGAGCCCGCCGAGCTGTCGCGCACATCGTGCGGGATGAGCGGGCTGTTATAATCCCAGAAAGGGACCAGATCTGCCGGCAGGCGGTTCAGGGCGTAATCGGCTAGGCTGTGCGCGGTAAAGAGATAGAGAGCGTCGCCTGTGGCCCGGTAACAATCCGTATATCCATAAATTGCCCACGAATGGCCGCGACTCCAGCACGAGGTTGCGCTGAGCCCCTGGTGGGTGGTCTGCCCGATGAACTTACCGGTATCCGGATCGAAACTCGCGCCGTGTGAGGAGGAGTAATCTGAGCGGATCTGGCGCATCAAGCAGGTTTTGGCCTGCTCGGCGGCCTGCTCGGCAAAATGTGGCTCAGATGTCTCCCGGCTGGCCCAAAACAGCAGATCCAGGTTCATCATGGTGTCGATGATCGTTCCGCCCCGCAAGGTGGGCGAGGCGTCCAGCGCCCCCCAGGCCTGGATGAACTTTCCCTTCTTGTTGAAGCGCATTGTCAAGGATCGGGCAGCCTGGATAGCAGGTGTTTTTAGGGCAGAGTCGCCAGTCAGATTTGCGCCAAGAACATGCGATAACTCAAAAAGAAATCCCATGTCATGCGTGGTTGTATCGTATTGGCGAAAAGCAAGGCGAGCAGCCCATTTTCGAGCTTCTTGCTCATAAATCTTGTCGCCTGTCAAAGCAAAGGCAAGCCAGAGGAGCCCGATCCAATGTCCTCCAACCCAGCCACCATTTGGCACGTAATCCCATTTGTCACCGCGGGTTTGCTCTGGAAATTCATTTAGTTGCAGCATGTTCTGAGTGACTTTGCCCAGGCTGAACGCCAGGGCCTGAGTTATCCAGCGGTGTGCCTCGTTCTCGGAAGGTGTTTGGGTTTGCGTAGCCGACTTATTTTCGGGCATATTATCCTCTTATGATAGAACCGAAATTTGCATAACGAAGCGCTGAACGCCTTGTGGTAATAGGGCGCACAGGCGGGTGAGAATACCGTCTCGCCGGTTAGCCAGGCATTCTTCATGGAGAGATTCAACCCGGAATATGGCGCCCTCTGGTTCCAGGATCGATAGAGCAATTGCGTTTTGTTCACCAGGCACAAGCTTGTTGGCACTGATCCGAGCAACAGAGCCCTTGGCGGTAACTGTATGCCAGGTGACAAAAGCTTCTTCAATTGCCAATGGGATATCGGTAAACTCAAAATAATCTTCCAACCGAACGATGCCGGTTTTTTCATCCAGTATTAGCCTTCTTCTGGCTAGAGTCAGCTCAGGAAGGCCGTACACTGGGTGAATGTCAATTAACACATATTTCTCTGTTCCCATGTGCCCTAAGTCGATAATTTGCCCCTGTGCCAATTCACCCTGGCCGAATTTAGGTCCTGGCATTTGTAATCGGCCACCGATGCGCGGCACGCTGTGACCATAGGAGTTGCAAAAGATGTTTGAGAAGCGCTGTTCGCGAAAATATTCTTTGCTGTAAAGTCCTCGGCCAGGATCGCATAGAAAATCTTCACCATTGACTGCGAAGATGAAGTGGCCGATATCCATATGGAAATGATGACCGGTATTAACCCCGGCTTTGGCCGCCAAAGTAATTGTTTGTCCTTGCAAGTCTTGCCCAGTGAGTTTAACCAAGGCACATGCTGGAAGGTAGGCATCTTCGTGGATGACAGCTGGGAAAGGCCGGTATTTTCCATCCCACCAGGCCAGATCTCGTAAGATAATGGCCAACTTGGCAACATTAGAACCTCGCTGCGCCTGGTCATCTGAGGGAATGATCAACCCGGCCAACTCTGAAACACCAGTACGGTCTGCCAGGCGTTGTGTAATTCCAGGCTGCAGAGTTGCCCTTTCATCTGCATCAGCGAAGCTGAAATACTTTCCAGGAGCAAGTGCGATAGCCAGTGGGTAACGGGCGATCTCTTTCATTCGCTCGCTGGATAGCAGATCAAATTGCCCGCCGCTGTGCTCGTAAAGCACTTCAGCCAGCGCCACATAGTACATCAAACCATAATCCCAGTAACCGATACCTTCCAATGAACCACCGTCAGCTTCGAACCCTGTTGCAGTATACGCCTCAAAACCTTCTAGAACCAACGCGATTGCCCCTGCCAGGCGATGCGGATCGTGTTCCAGGCGCATAAAGGTTAGGCCTACTGCACCGTTGCATACCGCATTCCAGTTTAGATCGCCGCGGTGCCACCAGAATTTTCGTCCGTATGCCAGGTAAGGGCGAAAGATGCGACGATCTATTTCCTGGCGCGCCCGTTGTACAACCTCGGGGTCCAGTTGATCTGCCAGCAAATAAATAGCCTCGGCCAGAGAAGCACCGGTCTCGGCGGCAAACAGATCGATGTTGTCCGGTTCGCGTGTTAGCGAGGTACTTGTTCCTCCGTACCACTCGCCAAGTTTGCCTGATGAAATAAATCCAAGACTTAAGTCTTCATGAGCAGGCAGTACCCAGCTTGTTTCTTCGCAAATATTCCATACCAGGTCGTGAATGATGTCTCTCCAGGGTGAATTGCTTGTTTCATCAAAGATCATTTCAACCACAGCCCGGGTTAACATAGAGCGTTTGGCAAAATACGGTCTCTCGTATCCTGACCGATCTCCGCTGCGGGTAAATTGGCGATACAGGCTGTAATTGGTTTGGGGAATCAGGTCAAGGGTTGGTGTGGCGGCGCGTAGAGAAGCGCACACGGCTGAGCGTGCCTGCGAGTTCCGTATTTGGTTGAACCACTGAGCTTTCGATGACTCGGGCAAGGTTGGTTGGGACAAAAAGGTGGGTAATTGTAGTCGCGTAGGGTGGACCATCAGGTGATGCCTGTATCTCGGAGTTAGGAATGATAACGGTAGAAAGAAGGTTGTTTTGTCATCTCGTACAACGGGCGGTAGATTCGCGGATGATCAGGGGACTTTCCATCAATGTGAAGCTGCCCATTTGTTGAGGTGGCTCTTGGCGCATTTTGATCAGGGTGGAAACAGCCAATTTCCCGATGCGGTATTTTGGCATGCTGATGGTCGTCAAGGGTGGGTAGGCGTAAGCCGCCATGGGAATATCATCACAACCTATAACCGATACATCCTCAGGTACTCGCAAACCGTGGGCGCGCACTGAATGCATTACACCCAGGGCGAAAAGATCATTGAATGCTAAGATGGCGGTAGGACATTCATCTGGTGGTAATGACATTAGGTTGCTGGTAGCTTGAAAACCACCGTTAACACGTGTATCCGCAGGAGTAGCCGTATACAGCTCGGAACGGAAAGCGATACCGGCCTCATTCAAGGCATTCTTGTATCCTTCCAGGCGTGTTTTACCGATCTCGGACTGGCTGCTGTCGTCTACATATCCGATCCGACGATGACCCAGATCGATGAGATGGCGCGTAGCGCGAGAAAAAGCGTCCTTGTTATCTACGATGACACAACTGATTCCTGCCTGTTGGACGCGGTAATTGATCACCACGAGTGGAATCTTACTCTCCTCCTGATAGATGAGAAGTTCGGGAAAGGGGAATGATCCGATCAGTATGATTCCGTGCGCCCGCATCTGCTGGGCTGCATGGATCAGCTTGCTGGTGCTGGCGGAGTGCTGCATGATGGTCAAGGTATGCTGCTGCAAATCGATCTCTTCTTGCGTGCCGCGAATCACTTCTGCAAAGAAGGGGTTAACGATGTCGCCAGTTAATAACAAAATGATCTTCTCGGCAGGAGGCCTGGGAAGACTTTTTTTGGACTGGCGACGTGCTCGGTATCCTAATTGTTGGATTGCATCTTCTACAAGCCGGCGCGTATCCTCACTGACTTTGTCGGTGTTATGCAGCACCCGTGAAACTGTAGCAGTCGAGACTCCTGCCATGTCGGCGATTTCTGACATTTTGGCTGGCGATTGCTTCTTAGGCATCGTTCTTCCTTTAGCAGAACAGGAGTGAACTAGTGTAAATTACATTCATATTATACACTTTTACATGAAATAATCAAGTAGTATATTGACTTTTTACTGTAATTAATGTAAACTAAAAATTGTTATCACATAAATCTTTTTTAGACTTGGATTTGATATCCTGGTTAACAATTCAAGCAAGCCTTTGGATATAAGGAGGTGTTAAGACTTAAAACTTTTGTCTCGCCGTACTAATTATGTTCAATCTAAACTAACCTTCTTTTCTGGAGAGAAAATAAAATGTCCCGCCAAATGATATATCGCCTTTCTACCGTGTTGGTGATTTTTGCGATGGCATTAGGGGCTTGCAGTCCAACAGCGACCCAGGCGCCCGCCCCGGCACAGCCAACCAACACCACTGCCCCTGTAGTGGTTGAAGTTGAACCAACCAAAGCGGAGGTGAAGCCTACTGAGGCTAAACCTACCGAGAAAACTGAAGTAGAAGCTCCTGCTGCTACGGAAGCTCCTACCGAGATTCCTGCCCCTCTGTACACAGAGTCTCCCCTCTTGGCCGAGCAGGTTAAAGCAGGAACTCTGCCTCCGGTTGAAGATCGCTTGCCAGAGAATCCACTGGTAGTCGAAGCTACCGAAGTAGGTCAGTATGGTGGCACATGGCGCATGGGTATGCGTGGTGGCACAGATGATCCAAGTTTCTACCGTATTCTAGGTTACGAAACTCTGGTTCGCTGGACGCCTGCCTGGGATGCGATCATCCCCAACTTGGCCGAGAGCTGGGAAGTCAACGATGATGCTACCGAATATACCTTCTATTTGCGTAAGGGTGTCAAGTGGTCTGATGGTGCCCCTTTCACCGCTGATGACATTGCTTTCTGGTTTGAAGATGTGATCATGAATCCCGATTTGCAGACATCGGTGCCCGCTTGGTTAACCTCTGGAGGTAAGCCGGTTGCGTTCTCTAAGGTTGATGATTACACCATCAAATTCACCTTTGAAATTCCTAATGGTCTGTTCTTGCAGAACCTAGCTTCTCCAGATGCCCGCGCTGTAACCAACATGCCCAAGCATTATGCTGTACAATACCATGCCAAGTATGTGGATGCTGCTAAGCTAGAGACGATGGTTAAGGATGGCGGTTACTCAGTCTGGACTGACATGTTCATTGCCAAGGTTACCCAGGCAGATGGTGGCGGCATGGGACAGTTTTCTACAGCAGGTCGTCCCACTCTGTTTTCCTGGATGGTTGAAGAACCATTCTCCGGAAATGCCACCCAGGTTACCTTGGTGCGTAATCCATACTATTGGAAAGTAGACCAAACGGGTCAGCAGTATCCTTACATCGACAAACTGGTCTATGGTGTTTATCAGGATGTACCTTCCCTGCTGCTTAAGGCGCTCAATGGTGAGATCGATTTCCAGATGCGCCATTTTAATACTCTGGCTAACAAGGCTGTTCTGTATGACAACATGGTCAAGGGCGACTATCACCTGTTCAGCCTGACCCAGGCCGGTTCTAATAGTAATGTGATCCACCTAAATCTGACTCACAAAGATCCTGTAATGCGCGAGATCTTCCAGAACAAGGATTTCCGTGCTGGCTTGTCTTATGCCATCGATAGACAAACCATCATCAATACCGTTTATGTGACAGTCGGCAAACCTTTCCAGCCAGCGGCGCTAGAAGGCACTGTTTTCTATAATGAGCAGCTTGCTACCCAGTATCTTGAGTATGATGTGGCGAAAGCTAACGAATACCTGGATAAAGTGCTGCCCACTAAGAACGACGAAGGATTACGCCTGCGTCCTGATGGCCAACCATTAACGATCATGATCGAGATTGCTAATGCTAATACAGATCAGGTTGATGTAGGCAATATGGTTGCCAAATATTGGAAGGCTGTCGGCATCAATGCCGAGGCCAAGTCGGAAGACCGATCCCTGATGTATGAGCGCAAGAATACGAATGATCTGGATGCCATGATCTGGGGCGGCGAAGGTGGTGTAAATCCCATTCTCGATGCTCGCAATTTCTTCCCGAATAGTAATGAATCGGCTTATGCTGTTGCCTGGGCCGCCTGGTACAACAATCCAGAAGATCCCCTGGCCGAAGAACCGCCCGTGGAGATCAAGGCCATGATGGACAAATACATCGAAGTAAAGAAAGCCACTTCATTCGAGAAGCAGGTTGAACTGATGAATGAGTTGCTGCAGATGTCGGCAGATTATTTCCCTTGCATGGGAATTTCTACTCCGACTCCAAGCTATGGCATCGTCAAGAACAACATGCATAATGTGCCTGATACAATAATCAATTCCTGGAGTTATCCGACTCCGGCTCCGGTCAACACCTTTGCTTTCTTCTATAGCAACTAATGGTGTTATAACAAGTTGCGGTGGAAAATACCGCTGCTGAGATGAATTGGGATAGCCTGCGCCGGCTCCTCCGTGCAGGCTATCCCGTTACAGAACAACTCATAAAGCAAGATACGGAAATCTGAACGCGAAAAAATATTGTAAATGGCTTAGTGGTCGTGTACGCAACCTACCTTATGAAGTATGTTTGGAGGATCTAGGCAGTGCGCGGTTATATTATCCGGCGTCTTTTGGCAATGATTCCTACCCTTTTCCTGGCATCTGTAGTCGCCTTTGTTATTATCCAGTTGCCGCCAGGTGATTTTGCTACGACTTATGTGGCCAATCTGGCCGCTACAGGTGATATCGTCAGTCAGGAAGCTCTGGAAAGCTTGCGTGAAGATTATGGGCTTGACCAGCCAGTTCTTATCCAGTATTTCAAGTGGATATATAGCATTCTGATACGTGGCGACTATGGTATCTCATTCGAACATCGCGAGCCGGTTTCTTCGCTGATATGGGATCGTATCTGGTTAACGATGTGGCTTTCATTGTTTAGCGTTCTTCTAACTTGGGTGATTGCATTTCCCATTGGTATTTATTCGGCAGTGAAACAATATTCTCTTGGTGATTATGTCTTTACTTTGATTGGCTTTATCGGTGTATCGGTACCTGCTTTTCTGGTGGCTTTGGTGTTGATGTATATGCAGTTCAAATACCTGGGCAAAACTACAAGCGGATTGTTCTCTGATGAATTTGTCAATGCGATCTGGAGTTGGGAGCGAGTTAAAGATCTGCTATCTCACTTATGGCTGCCAGCGCTTATTTTGGGACTGAGTGGCACGGCGGAATTGATCCGAATTTTACGCGCTAACCTGTTGGACGAGTTACGTAAACCCTATGTGGTCACAGCGCGCGCCAAAGGTTTACCAGAGTGGAAAGTAATTCTCAAGTATCCGGTGAGGCTGGCGCTCAATCCCTTTGTCAGCACATTGGGTTGGATTTTGCCAGGTCTTATCTCTGGCTCCATCATCCTATCTCAAGTAATGAATTTACCTACCACTGGTCCTCTGTTGCTGCGGTCTTTGCAGTCGCAGGATATGTACCTGGCTGGTTCGATGATCTTAGTGCTCAGTGTGGCTACCGTGATTGGTACCTTGGTTTCGGATATACTGCTGGCTCTGCTTGATCCTCGTATCCGCTATCAATAGCAACCAGGAGACATGAATAGATGACAGATAATTCTATTATTAAGCAACCACAGGAAACCCCATCGGAATCAACCTCGGCTGACACATCTAAGTCAACTCAAGCTCAAAAGCCCGAGACAGTGAAAGAAGTTGAAGCGCGAGTTTTTGTCGCTCCCCAGTGGAAGCTGGTGTGGTGGAAATTTCGCAAGCATAAAGTAGCTCTGTTTTGTGGTATTATCTTGATCTTAATTTATCTGGTGGCTCTGTTTGCAGATTTCTTAGCGCCTTTTGATCCCACCAAAACTGATTCTAATTACCTTTATGTTCCTCCTCAGGGATTGCATTTAGCTTTTGGCGAAGGAAAGCCTGGTGTTTATGTTAATGGGGTGACCAGCACTGTTGATCCCATAGCGTTGCGCCGCGAGTTTAAAATTGATCCTGAAGTAGTAATTCCCTTGAAAATCTTCGCAAAGGGCTGGTCTTATAAACTGTTGGGTTTCTATAAAACAGATATGCACTTATTTGGTTCGGTCGATCCAAGCCAACCTGCCTATCTGTTGGGTGGTGATCGATTGGGACGTGATCTGTTCAGCCGAATGATTATGGGAACGCGCGTTTCCATGTCTATTGGATTGGTAGGCGTGTTGTTTAGCTTGATCTTGGGTATCTTTCTGGGGGGGATCTCTGGGTATTATGGTGGCAGCTGGGATCAGCTTATTCAGCGCACTATCGATTTTTTGCGTTCGATCCCTTCTATTCCTTTATGGATGGGTCTGGCAGCGGCTATGCCGCTTCATTGGCCGGCGCAAACTGTATATTTCGCGATCACAGTGATCCTCTCCTTGATCGGTTGGACAAGCCTTGCCCGGGTGGTGCGTGGCCGTTTTCTCTCCTTGCGTGAGGAGGATTTTGTTACTGCTGCCCACCTGGATGGGGCCAGCCAGTGGCGGGTGATTTTTCGTCACATGTTGCCAGCGTTCACCAGTCACATTATTGCATCCATCACATTGGCTATCCCTGGCATGATCCTTTCAGAGACATCGCTCAGTTTCCTGGGCCTGGGTTTGCGTGAGCCGGTTGTGAGTTGGGGGGTCTTGCTGCAAGATGCGCAAGATATCCGCTCGATCGCTACTGCGCCTTGGTTGTTGATTCCTGCTATTGCGGTCGTTGTCTCTGTATTGGCCTTGAATTTTTTAGGCGATGGGCTGCGTGATGCCGCCGATCCTTACACCCGTTGAGTGGGATAAACCATATTGGGATATGATGATGAAGCAGAACACTACTCCACTTTTAGAGATTAGCGGATTAAAAACCCATTTTTTTCTGGATGAAGGTATTGTTAAAGCAGTAGATGGAGCTGATCTGGAGATCCAGCGCGGTTCCACCGTAGGCATTGTTGGGGAAAGCGGCTGCGGTAAGAGCGTTACGGCCTATTCGATCTTGCAGCTTGTTGAACATCCTGGTCGGATTGTGGCTGGTAAGATTCTCTGGCAGCGGCCCGAATCAACCGGTGGGGAGATCGTAGATTTAGCTTCTCTCAAGCCTGGCAGCCGCCATATGCGATCCATTCGCGGCGGCGAGATCGCTATGATCTTCCAGGAGCCGCTCACCTCTCTATCGCCTGTTCATACTGTTGGCGAACAGATCGTAGAAGCTATCCGGCTGCACCGTCCGGTCACTTCTCAAGAGGCTCGTGATCAGGCGGTGCATATGTTGCAGCAGGTGGGCATTCCAAAGCCTGAACAACGTTTCGATACATACCCTTTTCAACTCAGCGGCGGCATGCGCCAGCGTGCTATGATCGCTATGGCGCTCTCTTGTCATCCTAGCATGCTTATAGCCGACGAACCGACCACTGCGTTGGATGTGACTACACAGGCGCAGATCCTTGAGCTAATGTCTGAGTTGCAGAGCAACCTGGGAATGTCTATCTTGCTTATTACCCATAACTTAGGTGTGGTTGCTGAGATGTGCGATCGGATCGTGGTTATGTACCTGGGACAAGTGGTCGAGCAGGCCGATTCAGTTTCACTATTTAGTCATCCGAAGCATCCTTACACCCAAGCGTTGATGCGCTCCATTCCTCAACTTGGACAGCGTAATCAGGGACGCCTCGATCCGATCAAGGGTATGGTTCCCGATCCTTATAATCGTCCTCGCGGTTGCGCCTTCCACCCTCGTTGCGATAAGTTCATCCCTGGCGTGTGCGACCTACAGGAACCGCCGCTCACTCGCCTGGAATCGGGCAATAAGGTGCGCTGCGTGCTTTACGGAGAATAATATGACCGACTTGAAACCTTGTGATGCGCTGTTGTCCGTTGAAAACCTTAGAATGCATTTCCCCATTCGTAAAGGTTTTGGTCGCAAGATAGTGGGCAATGTTCGAGCAGTCGACAATGTTAGCTTTTCTGTGGCGCGGGGGCAAACACTGGGTCTGGTGGGAGAAAGCGGTTGTGGAAAAACAACTATTGGACGTTGTATTCTACGTGCTTACAATCCCACTGCGGGCGCTATCTATTATCAGGATGAGCATAAACAACGGGTGGATCTGGCAAAACTACGGGAACAGGAATTGATACCGTACCGTCGCGAACTTCGTATGATTTTCCAGGACCCCTATTCATCGTTAAATCCGCGAATGACTGTTATGGATATTGTTGCTGAGCCTTTGCGCATACACAAGATCGCCGAAGGCAAGGAAATCGAAGATCGAGTGGCCGAGATGCTGCGCAAGGTTGGCTTGCGCCCAGAGTATATGCGCCGTTATCCGCATGCTTTTTCAGGTGGACAGCGCCAACGCATTGGTATTGCCCGCGCTTTGGCGCTAGATCCCCGTGTGGTTGTGTGCGACGAGCCTGTTTCGGCTTTGGATGTTTCGGTTCAGGCCCAAATTCTGAACCTGTTGCAGGATCTACAGGCCGAGTTCGATTTGACGTATCTCTTTATCTCCCATGATCTGAGCGTGGTTGAATATCTTGCGAATATAGTGGCTGTAATGTATGTAGGTCTGCTGGTAGAGGTTGCTCCAACGCACGATCTGTTCCAATCGCCCAGGCACCCTTACACTGAGGCCTTGATGTCGGCTGTGCCCAAGACTGTCCCCCGGCGTAACCCTCAGCGCATTATTTTGAAAGGGGATGTGGCTGATCCAGCCAATCCTCCCTCCGGCTGTTATTTCCACCCGCGCTGCCAGTATGCCATCGATCGCTGCCAGAGCGAAACACCAACCTTGCGAGAGATCGAACCAGGCCGCCAGGTAGCTTGTCACTTAGCGGAGCAATTGAGCCTTCGAGGAGTCAATGCGGTATTAAAGTCCGGATAAGAGAGAGCTATCTGGGCTGCAAAACCACTCCAAGCCCTTATCCCGATAATAATTAGGTATAAAAACCATTTCCGAAAAGGGGTTTTTATGAGAAACAAATTATTTCTATTTGTAGTCATCTTCGCTTTACTTTCGTCCGGTTTAGCTTGTAACTTCTCAGGCGAAAAAGTTCCCCCTACGTCTACTCCTCGGACTGAAGTGGCCCAAGCCTCGCCAGAGCCAAATGTTGTTTCTACCCAAGATGCAATGCCAACGCCGAAAGGCGCTCCTACTCTGGATGTGTTGCCAACACGAGACATTGATCCTACCCTGGACGCAACTGATGCAAGCGGCGGAGAAGGTGGCTTAACTACGACACTTGACCCTTGCACACTACTGAATGCGGCAGATGCCGAACGAGTCCTCGGCAAGCCTTCCAAGGTGGGCGAGTTAGGTACCGTAGGGGTGTTTCAGGAATGTAAATTTGTGCCTGCCGATGACTCGTTTGGTTTATTCATCCTACAGGTACAAACGCCGGTAACCACCGATGAATTTGAACGTCAAGCTGTTGCTGGAGCGGAGATGGTGAATATGACACTTGAACCGGTAGATAATCTGGGCGACCGCTCCTATTGGGTGGCAGATATCCTCCAGGTACTAAAGGGCGATACCTTTTTCCAGCTTTCAGCCTTCTTGTCTGGCGGAGACAGAGGAGATCCAGCGCTGCTTACCGATCTGGCGCGAAAGATCATCGGATTGCTGCCTTGAAAAACACTTCCTTGCCTGGAACGGAATAGGCAGGTGTAGTTGGCCCAATATTTTGTCTCAGCTAAAGACCCTGGCAGGTAATGATTAGTATTTTGTGCTTCATCGTGGGGTGTATCATGAATAAATGGAATCCTGATCTCTATCTAAAGTTCAAACATGAGCGTACCCAACCATCTTATGATCTGGTTGCCAGGATTGAACTTATTGATCCGTCCAATATAGTTGATATTGGTTGCGGACCTGGAAATAGTACAAAAGTGTTACGAGACCGCTGGCCTAAGGCGAACATCCTGGGACTGGATAATTCGCCGGAGATGGTAGAAAAGGCCAATTGCGCTTATCCAGGGGAGAAATGGTTGTTGGCGGATGCTGCCAGTTGGAAGACCGATGAGCGCTATAGCATTGTCTTCTCCAATGCTACTCTGCAATGGATCACTGGTCACGAAGGCTTGGTTAAACGATTGTTTGCCCTTGTGGCTGACTCGGGTGTACTGGCGGTGCAAGTACCGGCCAACAACATTTCTCCCTTACATCAGGCTGTTTTACGGGTGTCGGGGAGAGAACCCTGGTTGTCATTAATGACAGGTTGTGACCAGTTGATGATATATCATCCGGCTAGTTTCTACTACGATCAATTAGCATCCATTTCTGGTCGTTTCGATATCTGGCACACAACTTACTACCACATAATGGCAAGCCACCAGGATCTAATTGATTGGTATTCAAGCACCGGCATGAAATCTTACCTGGAAAGAATAAAGGATGATGAGCAGCGTCGTTTATTTCAAATCCAAGTGCTAGAAGAGTGCCTGGAAGATTACCCAGAGCAGCAGAACCGTAAGATCTTGTTTCCTTTCCAGCGACTGTTCTTTGTGGCGTATAAAGTGTGAATCGGGTAATAACTCTGGATGCGCCTGATAGATTTACCAATTCGTTCATGCTCGAATTTCAAAATTGTGTATAATTCACCGAACTTTGTACAACTATCAGAAAAAGATAGCTGCCATATTCTAGATCATTTATTCTACTAGCTGTGGATGACAAGTGTATATTATTTTGCAGGAGGTGTCGTGTGGATGTATTCCTGGCTATCGTTATTAGTTTTTTGATTATCGGGGGCATACTTTTCGTTTTATTCGAGTATCGGGTTCGTCAACCCGATATTTTTGCACTTTACGAGTCTAAGGCCCGCGATGATTCGGGATATCAGATTAGTTTGCGTACGGGGCTGTTCTATCCGCGTCACTTTACGTTAGTACTCAAACGCACAACCAACCCGCTTCAAATGACCATTGATGCAATTGCTGCTGGAAACCTTGGTGTCCGAGTTAAATTGGCTGGCTCTTTTGCGCCTTCTCTTCAGCATATTCAATCGCTAATCCGGGTGGGGGGATGGAGTACCGATGCAGTCGCGCATGCTGCTGGTGAGGCTCAGGTGCTTGTGCAGGGGTTAGTAAAGGAGTATACGGAGCGCTCTGAGATCAGTGCAATTACATCCACAGGCATCTTAGATTACCTAAATGAACACTTGACATTCATAATGGAAAAATTCGGCGTAGAACTGATCACCTTGGCTGTTCAATCGTTGGAACCGGCCGATCCAGCCATTGCCGATGCTTTGCGCCAACAAGAACAAGCCCGTTTGTTTGAGCAAACTGAGCGCTTGAATCAACTGGCGCAGTTGGCAGCAGCCAAATCTAAGTATCAGGCTGATCATGAGATCGCTGAGATGGAGCATGTCCTCGATATGAAAAAAGCAGAATTAAAAAAGGCATTGCTTGAAAAGGAATCTGAGCTTGCGCGCCAGCGTATCGAGGATGAATTATTTCGCAATCGGATGCGTTTGGCATTTGAGAAGGAAGAACTGGAAGCATTGAAAGCCTGCCCTGAGTTGTTGATGCTAACCCCACAAGCCGCACGACTGGCGGAGGCTAGCCAGAATCTTAGGAACGCTCGAACAGTCATCTCTGTGAATCCTCAAGAGTTAATTCACGGTTCTGATATGTTTAGCCTGTTCCAAGACTGGCTGCAGAAGGCGATCGAAT
>CAZVRZ010000112.1:3685-18024 GCA_964629965.1 uncultured Anaerolineaceae bacterium | reverse complement strand
TGTTTTGGGCCCATTACTACTTCTTCACCTCCTTTCAGTTAGCGAAAACAAAAGTCAAAGGTAGTGCTTGCATTGCCCTGGAAGTTGATCCGCCCTTCCGCGAGTATATTTTTATCGAGCGGGATGCTCAAAGGGCCAGCGAACTGGAAAATCTGAAAGTCGATTTTCCTCAGCGCGCTGCGACCATCCGGGTGGTGAATCAAGATGCAAACTCCTACTTGAGGAATTGGTGCGCCAAGATGGGGGCGCTCATGCGGGCGGTGATCTTTCTCGACCCATACGGCATGCAAGTGGAGTGGTCGCTGATCGAAGCAATTGCCCGTACACAAAAGATCGATTTGTGGATCCTTTTCCCGTTGGGGGTAGCGGTCAACCGCCTGCTGACCAGGGGAGGGCCACCGCGAGAGAGTTGGGCAGCCTCCTTAACCAGGCTGTTGGGCACAGATGAATGGAACGATGTTTTCTATCCTTCCAAGAAAGAACTGACTTTGTGGGGCGAGCAATACAGCCAGCCCAAGCAGGCCGATTTCGAGACAATCAGCCAGTTCTTTGTGCGCCGTCTAAAAACTATCTTTCCTGCGGTAGCCGAGAACCCACTGCCGTTGATGAATTCCCGCAATAATCCTCTCTACCTGTTGTGCTTTGCCTCGGGCAACCCGCGCGGTTCGACTACCGCGGTCAAGATCGCTCAGAATATTTTAAAGAGGTAAGAATGGCTACTCAAACGAAGATCGAATGGACGGAGGTGACCTGGAACCCGATCACCGGCTGCAGCAAGGTCAGCGCGGGATGCAAAAACTGCTACGCCGAGCGCATGGCCCGGCGGCTGCAGGCAATGGGCATGACGCGCTACCAGAACGGCTTTCAAGTGACACTGCACGAAGATCTGGTTGATCTCCCGCTGCGGTGGAAACAACCGCGCCTGGTATTTGTCAATTCGATGAGCGACCTGTTCCACGAAGATGTGCCCTTCGACTTTATCCAGCGCCTCTTCTCGACAATGGAAAAATGCCCGCAGCACAACTTCCAGGTGCTCACCAAGCGCAGCAGGCGGCTGGCGGCGCTGGCACACTTGCTGCCCTGGCCTGGCAATATCTGGGCGGGGGTGACGGTGGAAAATGCTGCGGTGGCGTCCCGCATACGTGATCTGCAAACCGTGCCTGCGGCGCTGCGCTTTCTATCTTGTGAACCGCTGCTTGGGCCATTGGATCACCTTGACCTGGCGGGCATTCACTGGGTGATTGTGGGGGGAGAATCAGGGCCGGGGGCGCGCTCGATGGAACCAGCCTGGGTAGAAACCATCTATCAGCAGTGCCAGGCAGTGAATGTCCCCTTCTTTTTCAAACAATGGGGAGGCGTGCGCAAGCACCGCACAGGCCGCCAGTTGCACGGCAGAACCTATGAAGAGATGCCCACAGCGCCGGTCACACAATCGCCCTTACAGGTTGAGCTACCTGTCTGATATGCCTCTGACCTTTGCAGACTCTGAGATGGCCAGCATGGGGAATCCAGTAATCCGACATTCCCCTTTGCTGGCTCTATTTTGCTCCTCACGCTGCCCCGCCAGCCTGATCATACAAGCGCAAGACCTGGCCGCGGCGTTGGGCCAGGCAGGAGCAGCGGTGGTTGGCGGGTTCCACTCACCGGTGGAGAAAGAGATGCTCACCGTGCTACTGCGCGGCAAAGGGACGCTCGTTATCTGCCCGGCACGGGGGTTGGAGGGCATGCGCATCCCGGAAGCCTGGCGCAATCCACTGCAGGCCGGGCGTCTGCTGCTACTCTCGCCGTTCCCCGGCAGCCTCCGCCGCCCCCAGGCTGAGCATACTGCCCGCCGCAACCGCCTGGTGTCAGACCTATCTGAGCGGGTGCTGGTAATCCATGCTACGCCCGGCGGCAAGCTGGAAGTGTTGTGCCGCGAGTGGCTGGCCGCGGGCAAGACGGTGTTCACGCTAGAGTGCGAGCATAATTGGAATCTGGTGGAAATGGGAGCGAGGGCGTGGAAAGGGTAAGCGCCCCGCCTTCTCATGTCCAGATCCCAACACCCTGGCTAACAACGCCTACCCCGCCCCGACAGCACGCAGTAAGGGCGGGTCTCCATGGCCGGCAAAGGCGGCGAGGCAGCCAAAGCATCCTGGCCGCCCAGGCGCCTCGCTAGCAACGCCAGACCCGTGAGTTGAGTACAACTCCAGCCCGACAGCAGTGCCCTCAGATCTATTTCCTCAAAAGCGGCAGGAATACATCCTTCCAGGTGACCGCGTCCGGCACCGTATAGCGTGCCAGGCTAAAGCGCGCTTGCCCTTCCACGGAGGTAAAGTTGCCGCCCAGCAGCAGTTGGTTCGGGTTCGGCATCTCGCTTTCCAGCGCCTATCGTGATTTAACCAACCTGGTTGAGCGTGGGATATTAGGCTCTTCAGGCAGCGGCCCTCAGATGCGGTATGTGTTCGCATGAGGCGATGAAACGGTAAATGACACGGTAGCCGAAAAGTTTAAAGTTGCCTATCGGCCGCACACTCTGATCAAAATCAAGGATAGTCGGGGTGTTTTATTGCCCCACCAGGAATGTAAACCTCAGCAAGAATATGAAGCCTCTAAAAAGGCTGGAGCCGCCCCGAAGGACGGCACCGTTACTCTTTCTACACGTGGTAGACGAGCTGCTCATATTATAGCGCAACATTCGCCCCGGGCGGTTGGGCGATATTTTACAGGCCTATTTGCCTCATGAAGTGCTCAAGATACGAACTATGACGCAACAGCATCCAAACTCTCAATCTGTTGTTTCGGCTTATTGCGCGCTAAATCATACGCCATCTGCAAATTCATCAAAAACTCCGGCGTGGTGCCGAAGGCCTGTGCCAGCAGCCAGGCTGTGTCTGGAGTGACACCCGCTTGCCGCGCACAATCTCGTTGACGCGCTGCACAGGAAGGCCAAGGTGCTTGGCCAGGGCAACCTGAGAAATCCCCATGGGGGTCAGAAATTCTTCCAGTAATACTTCACCCGGATGGGTGGGGGTGCGGTTTTCAGGCAGTAACATGGTTCTACCTCCTAATGCGTGTTGATGCTGGCGGCGCATTCTCTACTCTACCTGGTGATGGTGGATGCGAGAAGTGATATGTCTTTGTATGTTACAATAATCACGCTGAGGTCACTATGACACTTGAACAGCCTGCAGTGATTCAGATTGATCTTGCCTTGTATGGCGATATCGCTCCTAAAGCCGGCGGCTCTTTTGTCGCCCAGAAACAGATTGAACTGCCTGCCGGCGCCTGTGTGGGTGATTTGCTGGATCTGCTCGATATTGCTGATGCAGATCGCGGCTACCTGTTCATTAATTCTGTGGTGTGCGATATGCCCGGCTTGACCGCCTCGCGCACTGAACCTCTGCACCAGAATGATCATGTCGGCATTTTTTCCATCCGGCATATGTGGCCCTACCAATACCGCGATGGTGTGCGCATGTCTGAGCGCTTGCAGGCTGTCTTAGCCGATGTTGGCGCAATGCACAATGTGTACGAAAAGACCTGATCTCAGGGGCACTGGATCAGTCCTTGCGCCCATAGGCAACCGCCGCAGGCGGGGAAGGTATTTCCCAGGCAATCCTCACGATTTTCTTCGGGCAGCTCACAGCAGTTGCAATCGGTGCACGGCGAAAACTCGAATGATTGTAGGCGCTGGCGCAGCGCCACATATTCTGGGTCTCGCCAGATATCCTGCAGGTCACGCTCTAGCACATTCCCCACGCTGTAGGCATGCGCCCGGCGTGGACGCTTATCCAAAAAACTGTCGTAGGTATGCATCAAGGGCAGGCACGGACTGACCGCGCCATCCCAGCGAATGGCCAGGCTCCCTTTTTCGATGAACGGGCAGGTGTACACACCCTGGCCCAGGGCTCCGTTGGCCACCTGGATGGTGTAGTTGCCGCGCTGCACTTCAGCCAACGGCTGTTGGGTGTGTTCATTGACATCCATACGCGGTAAATTGACGCGCGGCAGCGTGTCGCTGAACTGGTATGGGCCGTTATACATGACGCCTCGGTATAAAATTCCCTGGCGCAGCGCTTCAGTGTGGGGCATCACGTTGGTAATTGAGAATTTTTTGGCGCCCAGCTTTGTTCCCAGAGCCAGCACCTGGGGAAGCTCGGCAATATTTTGCTGCATGGCGACGAAGGCGATACCCAACTGCAAGGTCGGCTTCAGCCGTGAACCGCGGTAGCGCAGGTAGCGCAGCCGGGTCAAGTTCTCAATGACTTGCGACAGCATTGCCCCCAGCCGCACATCCGCATAGCTTTCGGGCGATGCGCCATCCAACGAAACCCACAGCATATCCAGTTCTACTTCCAACAAGCGCAGCACCATTTTCTCTGAGAGAAGAACGCCGTTGGTGATCAGCTCTACCGGCGCGCCCAGTGCCTTTGCCTGCCGGATCATTTCGATGATCCTGGGGTGTGATAATGGCTCTCCAAACCCGCCAAAGAAAATTGTGGGGCGGGGCGTAAGCGTTTGTAAACCCGCCATGATCTGGGCGAAGGTCTTTTCAGACATCATGCCAGGCTTTTCGTCCCATACCTGGCGCATACAGGTGACGCAGTTCAGGTTGCAGGCGTTGGTCGGCTCAACGTACACCCGTGCCATGTGGTATATCGAGCGGGCGATGCGGATTTCGTTTTCACTGACCATAATTTGAACGGGCGTACCAGGCAGCAGCCCCAGGTGTGCGGCTGCCTCCGGCGGCAAGATCAACCGCCCCTGTGCGTCTATTTCTGTGATGATATCAGGTTTCATTCCCATGTTTTTTACTCGCTACTTTTGATCTTGATCACCAGGTTGGCCGGGCTGGTGCGGCTAAGCCGTTCGCCACCGTATGGCATCAGGCCCAGGGTGAAGGATGTTTCGCCGTGGCGCACCTGAAAGCGAGCAAACCCCAGGTCTGTTGGGCCAGGAAACGGATCAAAGGATTCGATCTCCCAGCCATGATGCTGCGCCTCGCGCAGGTAAAAGGCCTGCAGAGCACCAACGGCGCTCTGGCCGCGGTAAGCTCGCCAGAGCGCGGTGTCAGCAATATCTTGAATGATCTCTGTTGGCGCAGCGGAGGTATAACCAGGCGGCAGGGATAGGCCGGTTGAGTCGTGCGGAAATCCTTCCCAGTTGGCCGGGAAGCGCAAGCTGGAAATCAGTTGGGTGAACAGCGGCTCAAACCAGGGGCGTTCCTCCAGGTTGTGCGAAACCACAAAGTGCAGCACCACCGGTCCACGCTCCAGGATGCCGGCCCACAAACGCTGGCCGCTGTTTTTGGGCAAGCTGATCTCAGCCTCCATGCCCACAGCGCCGCCCATTTTCCAAGGCGCCGCTCCCACTTTCTTGGCCCCCAACATCCCCGCGGTCAGGCCGATGTGCTGGTTCCAGAGCGATTCAAGGGCTTGCATCAAACCATTCCACTCTGCTCGCACCAGTAAATACCCGTTTTTCTCCCCGCGATAGTCTGCTCTCAGCGCTTCGGGGAGCGCAGCAAATCCCTCAACATCATCCAAAGTCTGATGAATCCAGTCGTCAGGGTAGGTGAGTTCGTAACCCCACAAAACGTGCTGAAAAGTGGTCATACTTGATCATACCTCAAAATATAAAGGATGCGGCTGGCGGGAAAATTCATCTCGTCCAGCCGCATCCTAAGATTAAGGAAAGAATGTGATGGCCTTAGCCCCCGGCGATTGCTGGGATATAGGCCACCCGGTCACCCTCGCACACTTCTTCGCTGAGTTCAGCCTGTAAGTGATTGCGCATGACCACGCGCACCTCATCTGCGGGCAGGCCCATCTGGTCGCGTAAGGCGGCCAGGGTGGTGCCTGGCTCAACTTCCACAATCCGAGAGCCGCCGACCTTTAAATCGGGCCAGTAACGGCGCAGCGTAGCAAATACAACCACTTCAACCTTCACAGGCTTTCAATCCTCGTGCACCCAGGCAAAAACCTTATCCAATTCGGCATCTGTGATTGTCCAGGTAACATCGTGAGGCGGCAGTTTTTCATAGTCCATGAACTCTGGCAGACGGTCATCCTCAGTGGTGAAGCCCGCGCGTTCGTTAAAGAGACGCTCGATCTTCAGAATTTCTTTACCAATCGGAATGACATCCGCACCGGTGATATTCATGCCGGTAACACCTGCCACCGTTTCAGCCATGCCGGCCCAGCCTTCTTGAATATCCAGGATGGGGAAGGCGATGAACAGACAGTAGCCAGTGCTGTCAATGAATGCAGTCGCAGCCTGGAAGGTCAGCGAGAGCTCGGCTTTGCCTGCATCAGAGAGCGGGTCTGCCTTGCCACCCACGCCGGCGATTTCAGGCGCAATGGTGTAGCCGGCAGTGTGATCTGCACCCATCGGAGTAGTGGCATAGGTGACGCCAATGCCTTTGACGGCGCGCGGCTCGTAAGCTGGCATGGACTGTCCCTTAACCGTGGGAACGCGGTGAACACCGAAGGCGCGCGCGGTTGTTACCACGCCCTGGCCCAAGAGGCGACCCAACGGGGTGGCCTTGCGGATTTCATCGAACAGCGCCAGCGCGCCGACTTTGTCGCCGAATTTGAGCAGACCGCCATCCATGGCAACTGCAATGGTGTTACCGGCTTCGATGGTATCGATGCCGATATCATTGCACTCGCGTGTCATCTTGGCGACATAATCAATATCATCAATGCCGCAGTTTGCGCCCAAAGACCAGGCTGTTTCGTACTCAACGCAGGAAACAAGCACTGCGCCGCTTTCATCGGGGTAAATGTTAGAGCATTTGATGATACAGCCTGGATGGCAATGATGCCCCATCGTGCCGGGACCTTTGTCGCCGCAGCGCTCTTTGATTACTTCGGCGATCCGCTCGCCAGAGATTTTCGCTGCGCCTTCAAAATGTCCACTGCTGAAGTTGCGGGTGGGCAGGCCGCCGGCCTCATTGAGCAGGTTGACCAGGATTGCCGTACCATAAGATGGCAGGCCGCCGCCGCGCTTGGTCAAGGCATGCTCCATGATGGACTGGGTGAGCTTCTTGCGGCCTTCCTCGAACAGTTTCTTGTTGGCGATTTCTACGCCAGGACCGCCTGTATCGTCAATCACGATCGCTTTCACACCGCGCACACCCATCACGGCGCCAAGGCCGCCGCGCCCGGCATAACGCCCGGGGGCATTTTCTATATCGTTCACCGAGATGCCGGCGTTGGACATCAGATACTCACCCGCCGGGCCAATGCCAATCACGGCTGTGTCGGGATATTTCTCCCACAGAGCTGTATCTACATCGTACATACCCTTGCCCACCAAGTGTGCTGCATCTTGAAAATCAACGCCATCTTTGGTGATCACCAGCAGGCGCCATTGCTTGTCTTTGGGAGATCCCTCCAGGATGATGGCTGCCAGGCCCAGCTTGGCAATCTTCTGCCCTGATAATCCGCCCGCGTTCGATTCCTTGATTCCGCCGGTCAGGGGGCTTTTGCCGCCGAAGGATGTTCGCCCGCTGCTAGGAGCCGCCGGCGAACCGGTGGCCCATCCTGGCGCGATGACCAGTTTATTGTTGGGGCCCAGGGGGTGGCAGGTTGGCTCGACCTCATCCGAGACAATGGCCGATGTCATGGCGCGCCCAGCCCAGCGAGCCCACTTTTCTGGAACTGGCTCATATTTGAAAGTCAGATCGTTCATATTAACGCGTAAGATTTGTCTTGGCATTGTTTTCTCCTTTTTGGGGGTTGGGTGAACAGAGCGTTATGTTGTAAAATAATAGCGCCCCTTTCTTCTCCTGAAACCAAGCCTGGGGTCTTTCTCGGCCTGGCGCTCACAATACAACGGAGCGGAAGGAGGATCGGGGGCACTAGTATATCTACTCGAAAACTATTTAACTGGACTTACATTCTCGCGCAGAATCGCGGAAAAAGCAATAGCGTTGGAAGGATTGGTTGATGAAACCCAGGTTTAACTTATGGATTGAGGTTGATGGACAGGTGGCGCTTTCGCTGTGGCGGGGCAATTTGCTCAAGGCGATTGCTGCCACAGGCTCGATCAATGCCGCGGCAGATCAGATGAGAATCCCCTACCGCACTGCCTGGCAAAAGGTGCACGAAATGGAAGAATGTTTGGGCGTGAAACTGCTCGATACACACATTGGTGGGTTGCACGGCGGCGGAGCCCAGCTTACCCCCGAAGCAGAGGCATACTTGCAGAAGCTGGATCATCTTTTCGATGTTTTGACGCCCTTGGTGGAAACGAACTATCGCAAAATCTTTGAAGCATAGCTTCTCCTCTTTTGTCAGTGTCAAAGCTGATCCACTGGTAATGATCCCGATGATGGGTTTGCATTATCGATTTGTTTAAACCCTGCACCCGGACAATCGTCACACTAGACAAGTTTCTGGTGCGAAACACGCACCGCGGCACATTAACAATTGACAAAACGAAAGCCTCTTTGGTAAAAAGGTTGGTTACCAGGCCAACCCTTTCCCAACGAGGCTACCTCCAATGTTACGCGAACGTTACCCGGTTGACAAGCTTTTTGACGAAATTGCTGTACATTTTCCCGCAGTGGTGCGTATCTACGATCACCGCTGCGCCTTCTGCGGGGTGCGCATGTTGACTTCGGATGGCCGCACGGCGGTAGATGCCGGCCACATCATCCCCTGGAGCATCAGCCATGAAACCGTGAACTTTACGGTCGATGATCCCCACAACGGCATGGCGATGTGCGGTCTATGCCATTGGACATTTGACCAGGGCCTGCTGGGCGTCTCGGCCAGGTACTTGGTGCTGCTCTCGGGCGAGCTGCGCATCACCCAGAACGTTCCCGGTCACTTGCTAACCCTGGAAAGCCGCTCCATTCTCGGCCCGGCAGAGCAAGCTCTTTGGCCGCACCTGGAAGCACTCGATTGGCACCGTCAAAACGTTTCTCGCCGGGGGTAGCGCATGCGCCGCGACTACAACCAAGTTGGAGACAGTGGATAAGGTGGTAGATGCTTTCCTGGATGAAATCTACCAGGCGATCAAGCGCGGTCAGAGTGTCACGCTCAAGGGTTTGCACCGCCGGCTTATGTGTAGATCCCATCATCCTGGCCGCCCAGGCGCATCGCTAGCAACGCCAGACCCGTGAGTTGAGTACAACTCCAGCCCGACAGCAGTGCCCTCAGATCTATTTCCTCAAAAGCGGCAGGAATACATCCTTCCAGGTGACCGCGTCCGGCACCGTATAGCGTGCCAGGCTGAAGCGCGCTTGCCCTTCCACGGAGGTAAAGTTGCCGCCTAGCAGCAGTTTGTTCGGGTGGACAAAGGCCAGGGCTTTCACCGTGCCGCTCACGTTGGGGCTGAAGGTGGCATCGCGGCTGCCATCCGCGTTCAGCCGCACCAGGCCAAAGATGCCGCCTGCCAGGATCTTTCCATCCGGCTGCAGAGCCAGGGCATACACAATCTGCCCGTCTCCCAGGGGGGATTGGAAAGTGGCATCCAGCGTGCCGTCGGAGTTCAGCCGCGCCAGGCTGGGCTTGGCTGCGCCTCCAATAGTAATGAAGCGCCCGCCGACCAGGATCTTCCCATCCGGCTGCACCACCAGGGCAAACACTTCGCTGCGGAAGCTGTGTACCGTGAAAGCCGGCGGCGTGAAGGTGGCGTCCAGCGAGCCGTTGGCGTTCAGGCGCACCAGGTTCTGGTGCACCGCGCCGCTGAAGGTGCTGAACGAGCCCCCGGCGATGATGCTGCTCCCCTGCAGCGCCAGCGCGTCCACGCGGTCGAATTCGCCATCCGGGTTGAAAGCGTTCGAGATGCCAGAGCCCATGTTGGTGCTGAAGTCGGCATCTGGGGACATATCGGCATGGAAGCGCGTCACACCCGGGGCATGGTTGGTGGCGGTGAGGGTCTTGTTGTCAGGCTGGACGACCAGGTGGTAGATCCACCCGGGAGATGCCGTGGCGCCGGCGCTGCCGTCCGGCTCGAACAGGGCCAGGGAGCCGGCGTCGTCTTGCCCGGCAGCGATCTTTCCATCTGGCCTCACCCCAACGGCTGTCCAGAAGCGTGTATCGGGGGATAGGGTCTGATCGAGCGCCCCCGCGCTGGAAAGGCGGGCCAAACCACCATGCGGGCTGCCATTGGCATAGTAGAAGTTGCCCGCGGCCAGGATCTGTTGATCGCTCTGGACCGCCAACGCTCTCACGGTCGCCTGCCCGCCAATTTGGGGGCTGAAGTCCGGATCGGCGGCGAAGGGGGAGGGTGTGAACAGGAACACCCCGGCGTAATTCACGGGAGTATATTCTGTTGTCTTGACGAAACTGCCGCCGGCCAGCACTTTCCCGTCGCTGCGCTGCGCCAACGCCCATACATCTGTCCCATCACCAGCGAAGGGCATATAATCCACCTCCCCGCCGGTGGAGGATAACACATACAGGCGCGCTTCATGGTGCAGTGGATAACTGGGCCCATAGATGATCGGGTTCCAGCCTCCCACCACCACCTGGCTGCCCACGGGCAGGACGCTGGTGACTTCATCAAGATAGTCACGGGCGATGGGCACAAAAGTCGTGTCCAGGCTGCCATCTGAATGGACGCGTGCCAGTTGGGGAGCGATCGCGCCATTGAGGTACACGAACCCACCTCCAACCAGGACGGCATCGTTGCTCTGCACCGCCACGGCGTTGACCTCGCCATCACTGCCGATGCTGCTGCCGCTCACCCCGCTGCCAAAGAAGGCGCCATCCAAGGCGCCATTGACCCCCAGCCGGGCTATGTTATTGCTGGGGATGCCGTTGACCGTGTTGAAGACCCCGCCGATAATGATGTGATTGCTGGACTGCATAGCAATGCAGTAAACGATCCCATCCGTGCCTGTGCCGGGATCAAAACTGGCATCCGGGGCGCCGTCGGGCAGCAGCCGGGTGATGTGGTTGTGCGGAGAGGTAAAATCGCCACCCACCAGGATCCTGCCGCTGCCGTCCACGTACAGTGCATTCACCGGGCCGTTCAGCCCGTAAGGCCCGTATGGAGTGTAGATATATCCACCGGCGTCAAATGTTGGGTCAATCGTACCGCTGGCATCCACCCGGAAAAGATAAGATTGTGATCTGGTAGCGCCTAGAACGATCATAGATCCGCCTATGAGAAATTTCCCGCCGGATACCGCCACCACCGTATTGATGATGCCGTACTTGGCCAGGAGCGGGTCAAGCGTGAAACTGGTATCCAGGCTGCCGTCAGAATTTAGAATGGCAACCTGGCTGCGGAAGGTGCCATTGACCGAGTTCAGGTCTCCGTAGATGAGCACCTTGCCGCTGGAAAGCGGTACAATGCCGCGCACGTTTGCCGCCGTGACCAGCACCGGGGCAAAGCTGCCGTCCAGGCTGGGCGCGGCGCTGGGGGCCTGCGCATCCAGGGGTGTCGCGGCAAGCCCGGTGTGAACGGCCAGGAAGGCTGCCAATACCAGCAGACTGATAAGGCTGAAAAAACGTCGACAATGGTTCATGGGTTCGCTCCTTGTGGTTGAACGAAATTTCCACACCTATTACAAGTATAACCATTTCCGATCTTTTGACAATCATCGAAACCGATCCCATGGATGTTGGCTGGGCAGCGGATGACTCGCCGCTTACGCTTTGACGTTCCCATCCGTTTAATGTAGAATGTCAGCAACCTATGGGATCACAGCGCACCCCCTCCGATCATAAATACGGCTTCCTGGCCGCCATCCTGGCACTCGCCATGTGTGCCTGCAACTTCCTGGCCGGCGCGCCGGTGCAGTTTACCCCGCCCCCACCCCCCGCCCTCGTCTTCCCCACCCAGGGGCAGCCGCCCACGAATACGGCGCCCACGAATACGGTGCCTGCACCGCCGCCGGCAGTCGCTACCCCGCTTGTTCTCACGCCTGACCCGGGGGCTGGGTACAGCCCTACAGCCGTTTACCCCTTGGCCTCTCCAACCCCAGATGCGCCGCACAATCTGCCGCAGATGCGCACCCAACCGGTGGAATATACCGTCCGGGCCGACGATACGCTGGGCAAGATTGCCCAGGATTTCGATGTGACCATCGAGGAAATTGTCACAGAAAATGAATTGGATCCGGCCGACCTGCGCATTGGGCAGAAATTGACCATTCCAGTCCACCCGCTCTCTCCCAATGGGCCATCTTTCAAGATCATCCCCGATTCAGAAGCGCTCTACAGCCCTGGCAGCCTCGATTTAGATGTGGGGTCGTTCATCGCCAGCCAGAACGGGTACCTGGCCCATTACGATGAATGGGTTGAAAACCAAAACCTGAGCGGCGCGCAGATCGTGCAGCGCGTGGCGCAAGAATTTTCGGTCAACCCGCGCTTGCTCCTGGCAGTGCTCGAGTACCAGAGCGGCTGGCTCACCCAACCCGACCCAGACCCTGAGACCCTGAAATACCCGCTTAGGCATGAAAATGCCCGCTGGAAAGGCCTGTATTACCAGCTTTCCTGGGCAGCAGACAACCTCAACCGCGGCTATTATTTGTGGCGCTTCAACGCCGAGAATATCTGGAGGCTGGCAGATGAGACCCTGATCCCCGTTTCGCCGGTCATCAATGCCGGGACGGCCGCCGTCCAACAGATGTTTGCGCTCTTAGATGGGCAGGCCGATTGGGAAGAGGCTGTTTCCGAAAATGGGGTCTATGCCACCTATAACGCCCTGTTCGGTTTCCCCTTCAGCCGCTCCGTTGAACCCCTCATCCCCGCGGGGCTCACCCAGCCCGTTTTGCAGCTTCCGTTTGAAAGTGGAGAAGTGTGGAACTTCACCGGCGGCCCGCACGATGGCTGGGGAGCGGGCTCACCCTGGGCCGCTTTGGACTTTGCCCCTCCTGGCAACCAGGTGGGTTGTTTGACCAGCAATGCCTGGGTGGTAGCCATGGCCGATGGGCCGGTGGTGCGCGCCGAGTGGGGCCAGGTCATTCAAGATATCGACACCCCCGCAGCATCCGCCGATGGCTTTGAGCAAACCGGCTGGGTTGTCTTCTACATGCATATCGAAACCCGTGACCGGGTTGAGCCGGGCACCTATTTGTACGCCGGCGAGCGCATCGGTCACCCATCCTGCGAGGGCGGCATCACCAACGGCACACACACGCACGTGGCCCGGCGCTACAACGGCGAATGGATTTCCGCCGAGCGGGAGCTTCCCTTTGTCATGGATGGCTGGGTTTCGTCTGGCAGCGGCAGCAAATATAATGGCCATCTCAGCAAAGATGGGATCAGCGTGGTAGCATACGCGGGCAGGGCCGAAACCAGTAAAATCCACCGCTAAACGGGAGTTGACCCCCCTCCTTGCATGCTCCGAGGGGTGTCAGGGCTGCAGCCCCCCTTACCAAGCTGACTCTTACCCACATTAGGGTGAGCCTGATTAGGAAGCCAGGCAAGTGACCAGGGCTTCGTGTTACAAGTCACGCTAAAACAGCGACCGGAAACTCGTTTCCGTACTGTCCTTGCAGGGTCGCATTCTTGCACCAGCCGGGGCGCGAAAAGACTCCCCCACCGCTCTCTCGCCTGGGGGTTTCCATGATACAGGGTCGGAAAATGATGGGGGTAAGGCTATGTGTTTGTGGGTAAGTAAGGCTATAATCGAAGAAAATGAACGCCGCAAACCGATGTAATTTAAAAGCATCAGGAGTTACAATGGAGATTCACACCGAAAACTTTTACCCCGAATTGCGTAATTCCTAAACCGATTACCTTGAAATTTTCCTGGGGAGGATGAATCTATGTTGCGTGGAAGAATCAACCCTTTTCATACCAGCTCAATCTGGGGCTTAATCGCCTTGGGAGCAGTGGCCTTTTTATTAATGGTCTTTATCTGGCCTCCCCTATTATCAAATATGCCCGGAACCAGCTGGTTCTTGCGAATGATAGCGATAGATAACCCATCCATTGATAAAACCGATGAAAATACAGGGCTGATTACCTATGGCCAAATCATCACCGGAACCATCGCAACACCGGGTCAGGTGTTTACCTACACCTTCACAGCCAGCGCCGGGGATGTGATCCTGGTTGGGCTGAGCGACAATGGCTACTACTTCGACCCCCAGGTGCGGCTGTACAACCCCGACGGCAGCCTGCTCAACGCCAACTGGTCTACCGGCGACCACGCCGAGATCACCCAAACCCTCTCCCTCTCTGGCAGCTACACCCTCCTGACCGGCGACTACGATGGAACAGACACTGCCAACTACGGTCTCTTCCTGCAGCGGCTCAACAACCCCGGTAATGCTGCGCCCCTCCCCTTCGGCCAGACGGCAGCCGGCACAGTCTCCCTCCTGGCCGAGATGCACACCTACACCTTCACAGCCAGCGCCGGGGATGTGATCCTGGTTGGGCTGAGCGACA
>CAZVRZ010000112.1:0-3585 GCA_964629965.1 uncultured Anaerolineaceae bacterium | reverse complement strand
GCACAGTCTCCCTCCTGGCCGAGATGCACACCTACACCTTCACAGCCAGCGCCGGAGATAAGGTCTGGATGAGGCTGAGCGACAATGGCTACTACTTCGACCCTGAGATCCGCCTGTACACCCTGGATGGCAGTCTGGTCGCATCGGCCTGGTCGTCGCTAGACCTGGTAGAAATCAGGCAAACTTTGTCCATAACAGATACTTACGTGATCTGGGTAGGAGACAACGGCGGCACGGATACCGCCAATTATGTTCTTTCCCTGCAAGGAGGAGATACTGAATTGGTACTCCCCATGGGTGCCACTCAAGAGATCTTCGTATTACCCGATTTCCCTATAACCTATCGGATTGACGTGCCAATCGGTGCCGAGAATTTGTTTATCACCTTGCAGAAGTATGCCTCATGGGGATGCGAACTGGTTTTATATGATGGGAATACTGTGCTGGCCTCTGCCTCAGGTAGTTCAGACCAAATCCTGCAATTGCCATCCCCAGGGGCCCAAAGTTATTACCTTACAGTGTCCGGTTCGGGTAGTGGGCGTTTGACTGCGGATATCGCTCTTCCCGAAATACCCTTGGGGCAATGGAAAGTGGGCTCCATTCTACATTCCTGGGGCAGCGCCTGGTACCAGGTTACTGTACCCGCTGGGCAGAACTCCCTTTTCATGAAAGTCGAAACCATCGGGCTGTGGAGCCAGCTCAAGGTATATCCCGGCGCGTTGGGGAATACTCCTTATTGGTCTACAAGCGGTCCGACTATGAGCCTGGAGATCCCATCGCCTGAGCCTGGAATTTATTATGCCCATCTTAGCGACTCGGCCTGGATCCAGGGAAGCGATCAGGAGCGGGATCACCTGATCCGGGCAGATGTGACACCAATTGTTCCACCCGGCTGCCCTGCGCCAACGATCACCAGCTTTACGCCGGCGAAAGGTGGTACTGCTGGACCCGTCACGATCCAAATCCAAGGCCAATGCTTCGACCCGCAGCCTGAAGTCTGCCTGACGCGCACGGGGGAGAGCAATGTCTGCGCTCCTACGGTCATTGTCGAGAGCGATGGGCGTAGTTTGGCGGCCACCTTCGATCTTTCTGCATCCGTCGCAGGAGAATGGTTTATCAAGATAACCAATCCCAACTCTCAAGCTGTTACGGCCACATTGCCGTTTACAGTGGAGAACGGAGGTGAGTCAAAGCCCTGGGTGGAGATTGTGGGACGCCAGACGATTAGAGCGGGGCGGCAGCAAACTTTTTATGTACGGTATGGCAATACGGGCAGTGTTGATGCACAAGGCATACCGCTTTGGATCGATGGCATTCCCGCAGACGCTACCTGGGAACTTGGCATCGAGATCACGTCGCCCCAGCAACCGGTAGGGAAAAACCCGATCGATTGGGATCAGATTCCCAAGCATGTCGAGTCTGGCAACCAGGTGATGATCCCACTGTTGATTCCGACAATTCCCCCTGGCTATACAGGCGAAATCCCAGTTACGATCACAGTGCCATCCAACCGGCAGCTGCAACTCCGCGCCCGGATCAATCCAATGGGTATGCTCTGTTCACCAGGCACACCAGAAGAGAAATGCATCTCCGGGCTTATAAAAAAAGCAGCTGACGCCTTGCCAGGTGCGAGTTGTATTTTAGATGCGGGCTGCTGGGTTTATAATTATGCCTTCTCGGGGTCGCCCCCTGGGGGTATCTTCAGCATGATAGACAATATGGTAGGCGTATTAGTCACCTGCGCCGGCGATTTATATCCATTCACTTTCGTCGCAAATCTCGTGATGGATGTCCTATCTACGATAGAAACCACTTCGGACTGTATTGATGCAATGATTGGCGCGGTGTTAGATGTCATGGCAGTAACATCCATTTCACCCGAAGATAAATTCGGTCCAGCCGGTTGGGATCCACCCGATACACCCACCAGTGAGCTGCGACGTTGGATCACCAGCAACCGGCAACTGGCTTATCGTATCGATTTCTGGAACAAGGAAGACGCCGCCGCGGCAACCGTGGACGTCATCATCACCGATACACTCGATGCAGACCTCGATTGGTCTACGTTCAGCTTCACTGAAATCGGCTTTTTGGATTGGAAGGAGCAGCTGGAGCCAACCCAATATTTCAACCTGGATGTTGAAAACGTCCGGATAGATCTGTCTCCTTATTATCCGAATGCCCCGGTAGTAACTATGACGGTCAATGTAGAAGGCAATTTCAATCCCACCACCGGGGAGATCCACTGGGAATTCCATGCCCTTGAACCGGGCACATTTGATCCGCCTGACGAGCCTCTGGCGGGTTTCTTACCACCCATTACGGATTCGGGCTGGGAGATCGGTTGGGTAGGCTTCAGTGTCTCGCCCAAGCCCGGTCTTGCCTCGGGAACAGTGATCAGCAATCAGTCCTTCGTTAAATTCGATCTGAATCCATATAATCCAGCGCCTCCCAGCGGCCCGTTCGTTAACACCCTGGATGCTGCCCCACCGGTATCGGCAGTGCAATCACCAACCGGAACCCAGATGTGTAACAGCTTCTGGGTAAGCTGGACTGGACAAGACGATTCGGGAGGGTCGGGCATAGATGATTTCGATGTCTACGTGGACGATCTAGAAGATGCAGCCCCGGCTTATTTATGGCAATCCGGGACGACCAACGCCTCGGCCTTATTTACGGGTCTCCCTGGCCATCGCTATGGCTTCTATACTCAAGCTCACGACCATGCGGGGAACATCGAGTCTCCTCCAGCACCTCTTGGTTACGATGTGGAGGTTACTGCGGGTTGGTATTGTAATTTACTGCCCATAGTAATCAAGTGAATAACAATTACTCACAGCCTGCGCCAATGGTTCGATCATTAGAAATTCGATTAGCCATCGCCAACTGGATGTATAATATTTGTCAAATGGGAAATACTCGCCAAACCCTATGCCTATGGGTATAGCAGCACTTAAACGTGGTCATGTGCACCACTTTTCGACGAGTTTTTGAGTGGCCAACGAGCGGCGACCGCGCAGCCAGGATAGGCCAGCAGGGTCGATTGCTGGCGCAATTGATGTGATACCTATGCTGTTGCAAAACCTAACCTGGGATGCCAACCTTTCGGCTTTTTTTCTGTGGGTTGTTTCAGGTTTTATGTTGTCTACGTTAACTTAACAATACACCCAGTTCTCATTGGTCATAATGTGGGTAAAAGTCAGCTTACCAAGGGGGGATTGAGGGGGGATTGCCCTTACTGCGTGCTGTCGAGGCCTCTCTTAAACCAAAAGCCCCATGGCTGTTTACCATGAGACCTTTAGTCAGCGTGGTGGGCGCCAAGCAGCCGCAGGATGCAGGGCTCGAACCTCTCTTAAACCAAAAGCCCCATGGCTGTTTACCATGAGACCTTTAGTCAGCGTGGTGGGCGCCAAGCAGCCGCAGGATGCAGGGCTCGAACCTCTCTTAAACCAAAAGCCCCATGGCTGTTTACCATGAGACCTTTAGTCAGCGTGGTGGGCGCCAAGCAGCCGCAGGATGCAGGGCTCGAACCTCTCTTAAACCAAAAGCCCCATGGCTGTTTACCATGAGACCTTTAGTCAGCGT
>CAZVRZ010000111.1:15595-18027 GCA_964629965.1 uncultured Anaerolineaceae bacterium | reverse complement strand
GCTCACTAGATTTCCACGGCCCGGCAATATGCTTGACCTGCATGTAATCCTGAAGTTGGTGATCTACACGCTCGGCGGTCAGGCGGAGCGCCATTTCGCGCAGCGCCGTCAGGTTGCCGAGGCGGAAGAAATTGTCTGCTGCCACTTCCACCCGTTCTGCCGTATAAACCTTGCCCTCAAAAAGACGCTGCCGCAGCTCGTCTGGCGAAAGGTCAATTAACTCGATCTCACTGGCAATGTCAATCAAGGTGTCTGGGACGGTTTCGTGGACACGGATGCCCGTGATTTGCTGCACAGAATCGGCGCGGCTCTCGAAGTGCTGCACATTCACGGTTGTGTAAACGCTGATCCCTTCCTCCAGGATTTCAAGCACATCCTGGTATCGTTTGACGTGGCGAGAGCCAGGGGCATTGGTATGCGCCAACTCATCCACCAAAACGAGCTGCGGGCGGCGTAACAGGATGGCGTCCAGATCCATTTCTTGCAAAACTGCGCCGTGATATTCGATTTCGAGCCGGGGGCTGATTTCCATGTCAGCCAATAAGGCCTGCGTCTCTGTGCGACCGTGCGTTTCTACTATCCCAACGATTACATCTGTTCCTGTGATCTTGATCTGCCGGGCAGCCTCCAGCATGGCGTATGTTTTGCCAACGCCAGCCGCCATCCCCAAGAAGATTTTCAATTTGCCGCGGCTTTGGCTAGTTTCTTGCCGTTGAACGGCAGCCAGCAGTTGATCGGGGTCTGGTCGATGATCATCCATATGGTTATTGTAGCGCATCTAAGGCAAGATTTAACAAGCAAACATTCACGCGCGGTTCCCCAAGCAGGCCAAACTGAGCCGGCTCTGTATATTGCTCGACCAGAGCCGCCACCTGTTCTTCGGTCAATCCACGCGCCTGGGCCACCCGATCAATTTGCAGCCGCGCCGCTGCGGGGCTGATATGCGGGTCCAGGCCACTGGCCGAGGCAAAAAGCAAATCGGCGGGCAGGCTTGCATCTGCAGGCAGGTTGTACAGTAAGCGCAATTCCTGTTCTCTTTGCTGTACCTGCTCTAAAAGCACCTGGCTGGTTGGGCTCAGGTTACTGCCGGAGGATGGCAAGGGGTTATAACCAACCGCAGATGGCCTCGGCCAAAAATACTGTGGCGCATTGAACGCCTGGCCGATGAGGAGTGAACCAACAACTTTATCTTCCACAATGACCAGGCTACCGTTGGCCTGGAAGGGAAAAATGATCTGCGCCAGGCCGGTGATGGCCAGTGGGTAGATTATCCCGGTGAACAGCGTCAGCACAAGCAAGGTTAAGAAGGCGGGGCGGATCTGTTTGTACATTGCGAACCTCCATCCAAACGATTAAACCAGGTGTAAAGCCACCAAAAGCAGATCAATTAACTTGATGCCAATGAACGGCGCAATCAAGCCGCCAGCGCCATACAAAAGCAAGTTGCGTTGCAGCACTGCCGCGGCGCTCATAGGCCGGTAAGCAACGCCGCGCAGCGCCAGGGGGATCAGGGCGATGATGATCAGGGCGTTGAAGATGATCGCGCTGAGAATGGCGCTTTGGGGAGAGGCCAGTCCCATAATGTTCAAAGCCGCCAGCGGGCCAACTCCACCAGGAGAGGTTGCATACAACGTAGCAAACATAGCCGGCAGAATGGCGAAATATTTGGCCACATCATTGGCAATGCTGAAAGTGGTCAGCGCGCCGCGCGTCATCAGCAGTTGTTTGCCAATTTCCACCACCTCGATCAACTTGGTGGGGTCGCTATCCAGGTCCACCATGTTGCCGGCCTCGCGCGCCGCCTGGGTGCCGGTGTTCATCGCCACACCCACATCCGATTGCGCCAACGCCGGAGCATCATTCGTGCCATCGCCGGTCATCGCCACCAAGTGGCCGCCTGCCTGTTCCTGGCGGATGCGCTTGAGTTTATCTTCAGGGGTGGCTTGAGCCATAAAGTCATCCACGCCGGCTTCAGCAGCAATCGCCGCGGCGGTGAGGGGGTTGTCGCCTGTAATCATCACAGTGCGGATGCCCATTGAGCGCAGTTGGGCAAAGCGTTCGCGGATTCCGCCTTTGACAACATCGCGTAATTCAATCACCCCAAGCAGATCGGCGCCATCCACCACCACCAACGGCGTGCCACCGTTCTTGGCTACTGTCTCGATTGTGGTCTGCACTTCGAGTGGGAAATTTACTCCCTGGGTTTCTACATAGCGCCGTACGGAGTCGGCCGCTCCTTTTCGTATCTTTCTGGCTGGGCGGCCATCATTGGCTGGAAAATCCACACCGCTCATGCGCGTTTGGGCCGTAAAAGGCACAAATTGAACCTGCTGGGAGGCCAGGTCACGCCCGCGCAAGCCATATTTTTCCTTAGCCAGGATCACAACCGAGCGGCCTTCGGGGGTTTCATCTGCCAGCGAAGCCAGTTGGGC
>CAZVRZ010000111.1:0-15495 GCA_964629965.1 uncultured Anaerolineaceae bacterium | reverse complement strand
ACTTCCACCACAAACATGACCGGGTTGCGCACCATCTGGCGAGGGTTGAGTTTGATCAACGCATCCACCAGAGCGCGGCGCACAATTTTTGCTTCAAACAAAGGAAGAGTTTTCTTTCCCATACCAATCAACCTCTCTAATAGACTCGCCCGGCAGCCATCAACAACTGTTCCACCACCGGCCCCAGGGCCAGCGCCGGGAAAAAGGTAAGCGCCCCAACAATCAAGATCACGGCAATTAACATCCCTGCAAAGAGCAGTGTGTCGGTTGGCAATGTGCCCGAGGATGGGGGGATATACTTTTTCCGTACCAGGGAACCAGCGATTGCCAGGACTGGCAGCATGACACCCAGCCGGCCCAACCACATACACAACCCCAAAAGCAAGTTATAAAACGGCGTGTTGGCGTTCAACCCGGCGAAGGCGCTGCCGTTATTCCCCGCAGCAGAGGTGAAAGCGTACAGGATCTCGCTGAACCCATGCGGCCCAAGATTTGCCCGGCTGACCAATCCATGATCGATTAAGACGGCAGCAGCAGCGGGCAAAAGGATAGCAGCACTGGGCAGCAGGATGGCAATGACCGTCATTTGGATCTCTTGCGCTTCGATCTTCTTGCCCAAATATTCGGGGGTGCGCCCCACCATCAACCCGGCGATAAAGGCCGTCAGGAAAATAAACAGGAGCATGCCATACAGGCCCGATCCAACCCCGCCAAAGATCACTTCGCCAAGCAGGATGTGCAGCATCGCCAGCCCGCCCGCCAGCGGCTTGAAACTGCTCAACATGGCATTGACCGAGCCGTTCGAAGCGGCTGTCGTAACTGCACCCCACAGCACGCTGTTCGCTATACCCAGGCGCACCTCTTTGCCTTCCATCGTTGAGGAGGCACCAGCCAGCGCCGGGGTGGGCGTGTATTCGCTCGCCAACATTCCTGCCAGCGAGAAAATCAACACAGCCGACATGGCAGCGAAAATAATCCAGCCCTGGCGCTGCGAGCCGACCATGTGTCCATATGTGTTGGTCAAAGCGGCGGGGATCAGCAGGATCGCCAAAGCCTCCATGAAATTGCTTAGCGGTGTGGGGTTCTCATAGGGGTGGGCGCTGTTGGTGTTGAAGTATCCTCCGCCGTTCGTGCCAAGCTGCTTGATCGCCACCTGGCTGGCTGCTGGTCCTTGCGGCATTACCTGGCCTGCGCCTTCTAATCCGTTTGCAGAAACAGGGGACGAAAAGTTTTGGATGACTCCCTGGCTGACCAATGCCAAGGCCAGGAACAGCGAGAGGGGCAGCAGGATATACAGCACCCCGCGCAGCAGGTCAGTCCAAAAATTTCCCAGCGTGGCGGCAGAATGCCGTTTGATGCCTCGGATCAACGCCACCAAGACAGCCATTCCCGCGGCCGCGCTGGCAAAGTTTTGCACGGTCAGGCCGACCATTTGGGTCAAATAGCTGAGCGTGATTTCGCCAGCATAGGATTGCCAGTTGGTATTGGTGACAAAGCTGGTGGCGATATTGAAAGCCAGCATCCATTCCACGGTCTTCATTCCTGCCGGGTTCAGAGGCAAGAAGCCTTGCCCAAGCAGCAAGACAAACAAAAACAAAAATCCCAGCAGGTGGAACACCAGCACAGCCGCGCTGTATTCCTTCCAGGTTTGCTCATCACTCTCCTTCACACTCAGCAGATGATAAACAAAGGTCTCCACAGGATGGAGCAGTGGAGAAAGCAAAGTGCGCTCACCCGCATACACTTTCGCCATGTAACCGCCCAACGCGGGAGTGCAAACCAGGACCAGTGCGAAATATAGGATCAACTGAAACCAATCACGCGCGGTCATTAGAATTTCTCCGGGTGCAGCAGCGAATAGATCAAATAAAGCAGCAGCGCCAGGCAAACCAGCCCGGCTAAAATAAAATCATAGAACATAGCACCGACCTTTCTCGTGTCAGTTACTATTATCTACATCTCGATGTAAAAATGCGGTCAGGGATTTGGGCCGGGGCGTTAAGAAATCATCAAATTCTCATTCTTTTTCTCATCCACAAGCATCAGGATCGAACCGCTTATTATCTACCTCGAACACCACCTGGTGCAAGCGCATCCAGCAGCAAGGAGTACGTAACCCAACTCGACTTTGGTGATGAAATATGGGGGTAATAAAAAACTCCTGTCCTTTTTCACAAATAAGACAGGAGTTTGCTCTGTGCCCCCACGGGGGTACCGTACGTTAATGTATCTTATTGGTGAAAGGGTGTGCATCCAGGTTAATTATATGTGGAATGCCAGATCGCAGTTTGAACGGAAATCCGATGAACACAACCAGGCGGCGTGTTCTTGTGACGCCATTGAGACTCCACGCCACTATACTGAGATTATCGTGTGCAAGATGGTAATCGTTCGCCCTAAAAGGAGAATCCTTGTGAAGAAGTGTAATGAAGTAATGACGAAAAAAACCGTTTGCTGCCAGCCAGATGACATGGTGGCAACCGTGGCGCAATTGATGGAGAGTGAGAACATCGGTTCGATCCCTGTGATTGAAAACAAGCAGAGCCAAAAGTTAGTCGGTATCGTGACCGATCGCGATCTGGCTTTGAAGATCGTAGCCAAAGGGCAGGATGCCAATTCCACGAAAGTGGAGACGGTGATGACGCACCAGGTGGTGACTTGCCGGGCTGAGGATGATTTGCAGAAAGCGCTGGATGCGATGGCTGAGCATCAGTTGCGCCGCATTCCTATCGTGGACAACGATAATAGAATTGTAGGGATCATTGCTCAGGCGGATGTGGCGACGCGCCTGAATCAACCCGAAAAAACTGCCACAATGGTTAAGGAAATTTCGCAATCCAACGCGAAGAAAGAATAAGCGATTTTCGCAATGAAGGTAGCCGTGAATCGGAACACAGCCCGTCGGAGCATCACGCTGATTGTTTTGGGCGTCGCAGTGGTTATGGGGTTGGCGCTCAGCCTTTCCACCCCGGCCAGCGCTGGCGTGATTTTGGACGCGCCCCTGTGCGGCAATGGCTCCGCTCCGGATTACGGCTTCACCTATGATCTGCAGCAGGCACATTGGGCGGTGGATTGTTGGGAGCATGTTTACTATCTTAACTATCAGAATCTTCGCGCTGACTATGTCAATGCCGTGCTCGACAAGCTGATCAACTGGGATATTGCCCTACAGAACGCCAGCTAATGGCGTAGATAATGAGGTAATTATGGCATTAGCCTCCCCCCCTGAACCGAGCCAACCCCAGCCGGTCCAAGTTGAAGACTCTGTTATTAGTGTCAAACACTTGACCAAAAAATTCGGTGCTGAGACCGCAGTACAGGATGTCTCTTTTGACGTACCACGAGCTTCCATCTTCGGTTTTATTGGACCCAGTGGATCGGGAAAAACTACGACCGTTCGTTTAATGACCGGTGTCTACACACCTACGGATGGCGAAGTAATTGTGTTAGGTCGCAATCCGGCCAAGTTCAGCCAGGGTGAGAAGGCGCTCCTTGGCTATATGCCACAGCTTTTCGTGCTCTACCCTAACCTGACCGTATGGGAAAACCTCAACTTCGCCGCTTCTCTGTATGGCATGAGCTTGTTCCGGGGAAAACGATTGAAGGAAGCATTGACATTTGTGGAATTGTACGAGCACCGTTCGAAGCTCGCCCGAAATATATCGGGCGGAATGCTGCGTCGTCTCAGCCTGGCGTCCACTCTGGTTCATGCCCCGCAACTGCTCTTCCTGGACGAGCCCACCGCTGGGATTGATCCCATCCTGAGACACAAGTTTTGGGATCACTTCAGGGAGCTTAAAAACCAGGGACGCACGATATTTATCACGACCCAATACGTCAGCGAAGCAGATAACTGCGACCTGGTGGGTGTACAGAACGATGGGCAGTTGCTTGTGGTGGATACCCCTCGAGGTATAAGGCATCAGGCCTACGGCGGCGATATGATCGATTTCCGCACGACACAGCCATTCGATTTCCAGGCCGAGGCTGTACTGCGCTCGCTGTCCTTTGTGCAGGCCAAAACCATTCGAACGGGTTCCGACAGCATGCGTATCATTGTAGACCAGGCCAGCACCGCCACCCTCGAATTGATGGAATGGGCGCAGCAGCAAAATATCCAGGTGCAGGCAGTAGAGGAATATACGCCATCCTTTGAAGATGTCTTTGTAAAACTGTTACGTCCGGAGGTGATTCATGGGTAATTTCTTTCGAGGCATAATCCGGGCATCCTCTTTCTTTCGGAAGGAAATTTTTGAGATTTTGCGTCAGCCTCGGCTGGTTGCCATCTTGGTGCTGGGGCCATTCTTAATCCTGTTCATCTTTGGAATTGGTTACCGTGCCCAGTCGCGTGACTTGCGCACGCTGTTCGTGGTGCAGTCAGATAGTTCCATCTCCGTCCAGGATATCGAACTGTATGGGGAATCTATGGGCTCAATATTCACCTATGCCGGATCCACTGACAACCAGAGTAATGCCCTCGATCAGCTACAACGAGGGCAAGTCGACCTGGTCGTTTTGGTGCCCGGGGATGCCATCAGCACCATCAAGGATAACCAGCAGGCTGTTTTCGCCCTGTACCACCACGAAATCGATCCTATACAGGTAAGCTACGTCAACTATATGGGATGGCTCTATGTGGGCGCGGTCAACCAACAGGTGCTGCTCTCCTTTGTCGTGCAGGGGCAGAAGGACACGGTTAACCTGCCCACCAGTCTGCAAGAAGCCCATCAAAACGTGGTTGCTATGCGCCAGGCCGTGCAGAGTGGAGATGAAATGCTTGCTTTGCTAAACCAACAGGCGTTAGCCGGTAACGTGGATACCGTTTCCCAGGCGATTGGCGCCAGCCTGATCTTATTGGACAGTCTGCAGCAAGCGATCGGCCTTAATGGGGGTAATGCCGCTTCTATGCAGAGTACGCTCACCGATCTGCGCCAAAACACTAACCGGCTTGGCGACAGCACAGGTACTAAGGACGAGCGGCTGGCAATCCTTGATCAAGTAGACAAAGATATTATCGCCTTGGAGGGCATGCTGGCAGAGTTTCAGAGCATTGACCCTTCAATTATCATTAGCCCTTTCCGCAGCGAGGTAAAAAGCGTGGCAAACATCCAGCCCGCTCTTCCGGATTTCTTCGCTCCGGCGGTATTGGCGCTCTTACTTCAGCATCTGGCAGTCACATTCGCTGCTTTATCCATCGTTCGTGAGCGCCACGTGGGCACCATGGAGCTCTTCCGCGTTTCACCCTTATCAGCGGCGGAAGCCCTGCTTGGTAAATATATCAGCTATATGGTGTTTGGCGGCGTGATCGCAGCCATCCTAACCGCTCTTTTAGTATTTGGCTTACACGTACCCATATTGGGTAACTGGTGGTATTTCACCCTGGTTATCGCCGCCGTGTTGTTTACTTCCCTGGGGATCGGCTTTACCATTTCGATCGTTTCGGAGACCGACAGCCAGGCTGTTCAATATAGCATGATCATCTTGCTGGCTAGTGTCTTTTTCGGCGGATTCATCATGAGTCTGGATATGCTTTGGCAGCCAGTTAGAGTCATCTCCTGGCTGCTGCCCACGACCTATGGCACGCTTCTGTTGCGGGATATCGCCCTGCGAGGGATCGATCCAAACTGGTCACTCCTGGGTAGCCTGACCGCCATCGGTTTGGTCCTGATGCTCATATCCTGGTGGCTCATGCGCCGTCTGATTGCCTCTCCACAATGAGGGTGTCTGTACCTTTTTATGGTAATAGGTCTTATGGGTATATTCACTCTTGTTTCGTTGAGTGTTGCAAGCAGTGCCCCCACGGAGGAGGAGATACCTTATGTTAACGTGTCTTAGGCGCGAGAGGGTGTGCATCCAGGTTAATTATATGTGGAATGCCAGATCGCAGTTTGAACGGAAATCCGATCAACACAACCAGGCGGCGTGTTCTTGTGACGCTATTGAGACTCCGCGCCACTATACTGAGATTATCGTATGCAGATTGTAGGGATCATTGCTCAGGCGGATGTGGCGATGCGCTAGAATCAACCCGAAAAAACTGCCACAATGGTTAAGGAAATTTCGCAGTCCAACGCGAAGCAAGAATAAGCGATTTTCGCAATGAAGGTAGCCGTGAATCGGAACACAGCCCAGCGGAGCATCACGCTGATTGTTTTGGGCGTCGCAGTGGTTATGGGGTTGGCGCTCAGCCTTTCCACCCCGGCCAGCGCTGGCGTGATTTTGGACGCGCCCCTGTGCGGCAATGGCTCCGCTCCGGATTACGGCTTCACCTATGATCTGCAGCAGGCACATTGGACGGTGGATTGGCAAGATTATGCCTCGGAGCAGGCGGTGACTGAGGTGGACGCGGTCCTCGACCAGCTAAATGGAGATTCCATTGCCCAGACGATGATCCTGATCAGGCCGCAGGCCCAGGTTGGCAACCGGGTCAACTGCGCCGTGCATTTCCTGCGTTACATGAAACTCGGACTGCTGACGGGTGAGCGCAAGGATAACGGCTTTGTCTTTTTGATCGTTGTTGAACCCACCCGCATTGACGTGCACTACGGCGTGGGGCTGGGCCTGCCGGCGCTCACCGCCCCCGAACTGACAACGCTCAACCGCTCCGCTGAGGCTGCTTACCAATCTACCCTCAGTATGGATCAGGCGCTGCTGACCCTGGTGCAGGGGTTCGACACAGTTGCGCGCAGCAAATATGCGCCGCTGATTTCTCCCACGCCGACCCTGGAGACGATTACCCCGCCATCGCTGCCTTCAGGGCCGCTGGGCATTTTGGCCATCTGCTGTCTGGCGTGTGTGGGCATCTTCTTTCTGCTGTTTTTGATGTTGGTGCTCACCCAGTTGGGACGGATGGGGATTACCTTCAATCCCTACGGCTCGGGTTCCGGGGGAACGGGATTTCCTTCCCGCGGGAGTACGGGCGGTTTTAGCGGAGGCAGGAGCAGTCCGCCGCCGCGTGGCGGCGGCGGCAGTGGACGTTCTGGGCGAGGCAATTAAGAATAAGGAGATTAAGACATGAAACACTATCTAAAACAGATCATCCCCATTTTCGTGGTGATTGCCATGTTAGCCGGAGTGTCCGGCTGCAGCATCGTGGATTCAGGCACTAAAGAATACAACGAGCTGATTGCATTGGTGCAGGGCGTGCAGTCCGCTGCGGCCAATTTTCAGTTGGTGACGGACACACAGTATGCCAAGATCCAGGCCAAATCGCAGATCACCAAAGATTATTACGACGCGGTCAGCAACAGTGGTGAGGTGTGGACTGGTAACTTCCGTTCGCAAGCGGATGCTCTGACCAATCTGCTGAATAATTACCGCGATGAAAATGGCAAACCATTAGACCCGACCAAGCTGAACTTGAATGAACTGCAAGGCAAGGGCGCATTACCCGACGGTTTGGGCCAGGGCTTTACGCTCTATGTCAACGCCATCACCCAGGCCCCTCCACCTGTGCCAGACGCTAAGGTTACCCTGGCGCTTGGTGATACCGTTGATGAGGCGATGAATACCATTCAACTGGCTGGCACCGATTGGAATGATGCCGTCAGAGCCTACAACACCCGCCGGGGGCAGATCAAGGGCGAGATTGTGGCGCGCGTTTCCGCGTATTTCGGTTTTGACCTGCCGGTGACCTTCCCCTATTATCAGGGCGGCAATGCCGGCCAGCCCGTCCAGAATCCGCTGGCAACACAAAACCCGTAGCCAGAACGGTTTTTAGTATAAAAGCCAAGAATCCACATTGCTCTCCGATCTTTGGCTGACACCAATCTCGGAAATGGAGAAAAATCCTATGTTACCAATCGGTGATGATAATAGTGCACGTAGAACGGTTCCAGTAGTCACGTATGCCCTGATCGCTCTGAACATCGTGTTCTTCCTCGTAGAATTGGGCGGCGGCGATCCTTTCGTTGAAAAATGGGCCTTTGTTCCTGCTCGCTTCCTTGCCAATCCCTTTGCTGATTTTCTGACGCTCTTCACTTCCTTATTCATGCACGCCGGGTGGGTTCACCTGGGGGGCAACATGCTTTATTTATGGATCTTCGGCGACAACGTGGAAGACCGTTTCGGGCATATCAAGTTCACAATCTTCTACCTGATTTGTGGGCTTGCGGCAACTTTTGCCCAGTTGGTGTTTAGCACCGGATCAAACGTGCCGAATCTGGGAGCCTCAGGAGCGATTGCGGGGGTGCTCGGCGCTTACATCTTGCTGTTCCCCCAGGGAAAGGTCAGAGTATTGCAGGGCCAACAAACGATCCAAGTGTCCGCACTGATCGTTATTGGGCTCTGGATCGTTCTACAGTTTTTTAGCGGCATCGGTTCTATTGTGGCTACGGCAGACACGGGTGGCGTGGCCTATATGGCGCACATCGGCGGATTTATCGCAGGGTTTGCGCTGACCTTTCTGCTTAGAGGAAAATCGGCACCTCGACTGACGGCAAGATAAATCGCTGCCATTTCCGTCTTTGCTGGCTTCGTAAATCATTCTCGATAACTTTCCGTCAGTCATTCTCGGCATCGCCAGCGACAATGTGGACTTGGGATGATCAACACAACCAGGCGGCGTATTGTGACGCTTTTGGGACTCTCGGCTACTATACTTATATTAATTGAGAGGAGGATGTAGTCTCTTGCATGGTCATAAGAGACATACCTGTTACTAGATTGTTAGGTCAACTGCCACTCGGTTAATTGACTGAGTGGCTTCCGATAGGTCATTCAAAAGGAGGTGTTTGTGAATACTATGTATATTATTATCCCCATTGTTCTGGTATTGGTTATCATAGGAGTCATAGTAGGCCTGGTTTTTGCTCGCAGTCGGCGTTCGGAGCAACTCCGTGATCACTTCGGGTCTGAGTACGATCGCACTGTGCAGACCATGGGGGACGAGAAAAAAGCACAAATAGAGCTGGACGAACGGCAGAAGCATGTTGATACTTTGGATATCCGTCCACTTTCTGACAGCGAGCGCAAGCGTTACCTAGCCGATTGGACGGCTGTCCAATCGAAATTTGTCGACGAACCAGGACAGGCGATCGTAGAAGCCGACCGCCTGATCATTGAAGTCATGCAGGTCCGTTCCTATCCAGTATCTGATTTTGAGCAACGGTCGGCCGATATCTCGGTCAAATACCCTGCTTTGGTGAGTAATTACCGCGCAGCGCGGGAGATCGCCCTCAAAAATAAGCAGAACCAGGCAGATACTGAAGAATTAAGACAGGCAATGATTTATTACCGGTCTCTGTTCGATGAACTCCTAAAAATAGAACCGGTCGTTGAAAAGGAGAAATAGAGATGAATGGACAGTTAAGAGAACATTTTTATACCTCAGATAGCGTTGAGGAAACCAATAAGGACACGAACATCCCGGTATTAAATTCTGATCCTTTTGCCGATAATATCCCGGTGGAGGCGACTCTTATCCCCGAGACGCTGGTGAGCGAGACCGATGTTGTCGTTGGCCCGATGGACGAGGAGATAGTGCACGAGGAGCTAAGAGGTGAGACGACCCCTTACACGGCCTCTGTGGCCGAAACAGTCGCTGACGATTCCTTCGGGCGGGTGACAGAGCCGATTCCCAGTATGGCTCCACTGGGCGAGACGGTTGCCCCCAAAGCTCCTATTGGCACGAATACCGAATCATCAGCGGCCCTGCTTAACCGTGAGGAATCAGAGCATTATCGTACGCGCTGGAATGAGATCCAGGGCAAGTTTGTGGATGAACCGCGTTCTGCTGTTGAACAGGCGGATGCGCTGGTGTCTGAGGTGATCACGCAAATCACCCAGATGTTTGCCAACGAACATAGCTTGCTCGAGGTTCAGTGGAACCAGGGCAATGATGTTTCTACTGAAGATTTCCGCAAGGCATTGCAGCACTACCGCTCCTTCTTCAACCGCCTGGTGGCTTGAAAACAAAAGAGCTAAATAAAGACCTATAAAAATATCGCGATTGCAAGGTGATCTTCCCCGCGTTACGACGGGGATAGATCATCCTGCGCGAATGGAATTCAAGATACTTGTGAAGAATTCTTATGAAGAAATGTAATAGGTGATAGAGAACTTATCTCCTCCCCCGCCTTGGGTCAAACTTGCTCAACTCCTTATTCTGCTCCTGGTAGTCTTCCACCGACTTCTTGAGCACCAGCCAGGCTGTGCCGATTTTCTCCCCCTTGAGATCGCCTTCGCGCAGCAGCCGGCGCACGTGCTCAACGTGGAACTGCAAGATGCGAGCTGCTTCTTCGGTTGTTATAAAATCTCTTAGATCTGGCATGAGTACCCTCTTGTGCGGCACAACAGGTTTGGCCTTGATAAAAGGGTACAGGCTTACGGCCATCGTAAATCAGTACCCTTTTATCAATAAGACACGCGAACTGCGTGTGCCCCCACGGGGGTACCGTACGTTAACGTGTCTTATTTGTAAACGGGTAGGGATTAGATTATGCTTTGAGCAACTACGCCAGATTGCGAATCGGGTGTTATATCAATTCGTTCACCAGCCCCAGGATGTACATGCCTACCAGCAAACCAAACGCCCCTAAGAATTGTACGGCGCCGCTGATCTGGCTCACCTCCGGTAGAATACCGGTCAGGATGGTCACCCCAATCGCAGCACCCAAATACCGTCCCAATTGCACCAAGCCACTCAAAACCGTTCTGTCCTCGCTGCTGACGGCATTTTGAGAATTAATCAGCAAGGTTGCCATGATGCCTCCAAGACTGAGTCCGAGCAGACCAGTAATGATGCTGAAAAGCACAAAATGACTCACGCTGATGGCGTAATACAGCACCCCAGCACCAAGCAGGGATACCCCCCAGATGATTTTCGGGAACAGTGCGTTGAGCTGATTGATGAAGCGGCTGGTGATGATCAGTCCGAGGGTGGTTCCAATCATGAAAATCATCAGGAGTTGACTCTCGTCTGCATTGAAGCCGTTTTGTTTCAGGCTGGCGCTGCACAGGGGCAGAAGTGTGACCAGCCCGTACATGATGCCTCCGGCAATCAGGGAACTGAAAATCGACTGGCGCAGTACTTTCGTCTGGAAAAAGGTCAGTTTGATGACCGGATCTTTGTGGCGAGATTCATTCCAGGCTAAAATCAGGCCGGTGGCGACCGCGCCAATCAACAGGGAGATACCCGTCAGCTCAAGCTGGCCCAGTTTGCTGACGGAGTTGGAAAAACTAACTGTGAGCACGCAGAAAACCCCAAATAGCACGCCGCCAAGGATGTCAATCTCCGTCCAGCGAACTGAGGCGTTGGTCGGGGAGGTTTTCTTGTTATCCAATGCCACCAACAGGATGGCAATCAGCACCATCACAAGTGTGATGTAAAAAATCCAGTGCCAGCCGAGTTGTTTGGTAATAACGCTGCCCAGAATCGGGCTGAGCAGGTTGGCAACGAGTTGGACGAAACTGAATGCGCCGATCATGACGCCGCGCTTTTCGGGCTGAAACAGATCTGAGATTAATGCGATGGAGACGGGGATCATCATTCCCGCTCCCAGGCCCTGGATGACCCGCGCGACAATCAGGTTTTCCATATTGGGGGCCAGCGCGCCATAAAGGGTGCCGACGGCAAAAAATCCCATGCCGAGCAGGTAGAACCGCTTTTTTCCATACAGGTCGGCCAGCTTCGAGAAAACCGGGATAGTCAGCAGGGAAGCCAGCATATAACTCGAAAAGACCCAGCCGTAGAGATAATCGCCGCCGATTTCAATGACGATGAACGGCATAGCCGTCGCCAGGATGAGTTGCATGATGCTGATACCGAACATGCCAAGGATGATGCCGATGAATGTGGTCACAATAAATTTCTCCTGTGCAAAGAAGTGCGATGCACTTCTCAATTCACTCTAGGGGTCATTGCGCCCTCTTTACTGCCGGCTGAGCATCTTTTTGATCTTTCCTCTATTCTTCCACAAGGCGGAAAGCAGGATCAGGATGCCCATCACGTTAGTTGTAATTATCAGGTATGGCATGCCAATCTGCCATAGTTTCCCAAGCTGCGTACCTATCTGCGAAAAAGATTGCCCCCGCAGCAATTGGATGAGCGCAAACCCCACAACCGCCAAACAAAGCATGAAAAGTGGCAACAACACCAGGGGGATAGTTCGCAAAAGAACTTGCTGCCGCTGGAGTTGGGCGTTTTCTTTCTCTCGTTGTGCTTGCACTTCCTGTTGCTTTTGCATCTCGGCATCAGAGATGGGCCGGCTGGTTGGAATATCTCCATCCAGGACACGCACAATCCCATTGGAGCCATCCACTTCCACCAACTGACCATCCTTCAGCAGGCGGGTGGCGTCATCCACGCCTGAGACGCACGGGATACCGTATTCACGCGCCACCACTGCGCCGTGTTGCAGCGCCCCGCCGATTTCTAAGATGATGCCTTTGGCATTGATAAAGAGCGGCGTCCAACCTGGATCGGTGGCGCGGGCAACGAGAATCTCGCCGGGGAGCAGTTTCTTTTCGCTGGCTGAGTGCAGCACCTTGACCCGCCCTTGCACCACACCGGGCGAGATGGGCACGCCGCTCAGTTCACCGTTCGCGGCGGCTTTGCGAGGTGGATAATAGATTTTGCCGCGCGAGTCGATGATGCGCGCCACCAGTTTGCTCTTGCGGATTTTGTTAATCGGCGCCGAACGTTCCTTTGCCAGCGCCCGTAGGTCAAGAGTCGGGGCAGCGAGAGCGCGATCAATATCGGCGATGGTCAGGTCAAATATTTGCTCGGAAGTGTCCAGGCGACCGGCAGCAACAAAGGTCTGAGCCACGGAAAGCGCCTGTTTGCGGAACAGGTCAATCACCTTAATGACATAATGCTTGGGCGTTTCGCGGTAGCCGCCAAAGGTCAGCCAGCGGTTGTAGTAGCGCTCAAATGCGCGGGCTTTGCGCTTGCCTTTTTTCAGCGCAATTTCATGGAGCGCCTGGTAGGCGGCTTCACGTTTTTTGCGGGCATCTTCAAAAAAGGAGCGCTCGCCGTTGACTGCCAACGCCATGTGCTTGAGTTGTTCAAAAAACTGCTCCGGCTGTTCGTTGGGGCGCAGCGTGGCGGGGTCAATCTCGGCGGGACAGCGCATTCCGTATTCCGCCAGGAAGTGCTTCCAGCGCCGCGCAAACTCCGGGTCAACAGTACCCGCTTCGAGTGCGGAAAGAAACGCAGACGGGGTGTCGAAGCGCCTGAACTCCTGCGATGCGGCCAGGGCGTACATCTCCTCCCCCATTTCCTTCGTCTTGTTGCCCGGCAGGGCGATCCCCAGGTTAATAAGATGACCCTGCACCTGTGTTGCTTCCTGCTTGAACAGCCCCTGGATGCGCTGCTGAGCGAGTTGCGCCGACAGAATCATTGGGATGCCGTAGTCACCGTAAAAGAAGGTCAGCAGGTCGGTCAGCGCAGCGGCCTGCGCCTGCAAGGAGCGGCCATTGGCCGAGAAGGTTTCAAGGCGGCGAATTTCCTCGGGTAATGCGGCCTGGTACTTTTGTAAGACGTGCGCGGGCCGGAAATACGCTTCGAGCACGCCGGCGGCCATCGGCAGCATCTTGAAAACCGTTTGGCCGCGCATGGCCTTCATTTTGGCGGGAAGTTCGCCGCCCATATACTGTTGCATGGCGATGCCATCCAGAATTTCCGTCACGCGCGGGTCGCCCATGCTGCCTGGTGCAAGCGAGGCGTTTTTCATGCCCACCATCCGCGCGTGCGAGATGTTCATGTAATAGCCGCCGCCCGCCGTAAACGCGATACCGTCTGGCCCGATTGCGCCCTCGGCCACCGGCCCGCCGACCTTGTTCAGCACATGGCCCAGGAAATCGGTTCCCAGCACCGAGAGCGGCTCCTGCAAACCCTGCTCAATCAGCGCCGAGTTGGCGTACAGGCGTTTGGGTTCCCTCGGCGCAGTGACCATTTCATTGGGCAGTGGAAAGTAGGCCGTGATGGGGCGCGCTTGGAGCAGGTAAAACTGGTTATTCGCCAGCGCCCACTCGATATCGACTGGTTTCTGGTAATACGCTTCCACTTTTTCGAGCAGGCGGGTTAGATCCAGCGTCTGCGCAGGTGTGATAGCCGTTTCAGTGTGGTTATTTCGGGTGGATTTGATGGTGCCGCCCGCCTGATTCAGCGTGATGACGGCCTGTTTGCTCCCGATTCTTGTTTCCAGGATTTCGCCCCTGAGCCTGTCCACCACAAACAGGTCTGGTTCCACTTCCCCAGCCACCACCGATTCGCCCAGGCCATGATTGGCGTTGATGACGGCCTCATCGTAGCAGTTGTTGAGCGGATTTAGCGAAAACGCCACTCCGGCAGCGTTAGCATCCACCTGCTGCTGGATAATCACCGCGATGCGGGATTGGGCGATGCTGAAACCGTGCTCTTTTTTATAGAGAAAGACCCGCTCATCGAAACTGGACGTGAACGAATGACGGATGGCCGCCTCAATACCGTCCACCGCCACTCCGAGGGTGGTCTCGTAGCCCCCGGCGAAGGAGGCCCCCTCCAGGTCTTCTTCCGGCGACGAGGAGCGCACAGCAAACAAATGGCCGTGATTCTGCTCGCCGAAGGTTTTCAGGGCTTCGTTGAGGGCGTTTTTCTGATCACTGGTCAGTTCGAGCGTGCCGCACAAAACCTGTAACGCCTTGGCCGCCTGGGGGAGTTCATCGATTTGGGTTAGATTCTTCCAGACTGGGGATTGTTCTAATATCTCCAGCCATGGCTCAAAAAATTGGACGGTCAGCACAAACCCCGGTGGGACGGGCATCCCGACGGTGGTCATCTGCATCAGAGTCAGAGCTTTGCCTCCCGCCTGATTAAGTGGGGGGAGTTCGAGGGATGTGAAGGGGATTATGGTTTTCATTGTCATCCAAATAACTGACCGCAACTAAATGGAAATGTTGTAGTAAAATACTATATAGATTACAGAATATGATTATAGGCACAATTCTAGAATTGTCAATGTTATAAAGTCTAACAATTCTAATGGGAAGCCAAAAAAAACTTCCCTGGTCGGTTTCTGCCAGGGTTGGGAGGATCAACATGGATGGGTTTGAACGCCGTAAAAAACAGAGCAAGGAAGATATCCGCCGCGCCGCGTGGGAGCTGTTCAGCCAGTTTGGCGTTGACAAGGTCAGCATTGCAGATATCGCACGCAAGGCGGGCGTCTCCCAGGCAACGATTTACAACAATTTTGGCCATAAGGAAGCGTTGGTACGGGAATTTGTGACCGGCGCTGTGGAACACCTGGTCAGCAGCGCTCAGGAGATCTTGACCCCCAAAATGTCGTTCCAAGAAAAAATGGCCGCTGTTATCCGGTTCATTTCCGAGATGATGGCCTCTGGTCAGCCATCCGCCGCAGAACGGGTGATTTTCAGCAGCCTGGACCTGCAAAATGACCCCGAGATCAAGAAAATCCGCACGGCGGCGCAGGAGAAAATGACCGGCTTGATGTTGAGTCTGGTTCGTGAGGGGAAAGAACAGGGCCAGGTCAACCCCAAGCTCTCCGAGGCTGCCCT
>CAZVRZ010000110.1:201-18310 GCA_964629965.1 uncultured Anaerolineaceae bacterium | reverse complement strand
CGATCCGTACCGCTGGCTGGAAGATATCGACAGCCCACAGACGCAGGCCTGGGTGCAGGCGCAGAGCGAACTGAGCGCCGCCTACCTGGCAGGCATCCCGGCCCGGGCGGCGATCTTGCAGCGCATCCGCGAACTGTGGGATTTCGAGAAATGCACCGTACCGGCCAAGTTCGGCGGGCGCTATTTCTACAGCCGCAAGGAGGGCCTGCAAAACCAGTACGTGCTGTATTGGACGCCAGACCTGGCCGAACCGCCGCGCTTGCTGCTCGACCCGAACAAGCTTTCGGCGGACGGCACGGCGGCGATGACGGGTTCTGCCTTCAGCGAGGACGGCAGCTTGCTGGCTTATGGCATTTCGGAGGCCGGCTCGGACTGGCAGACCTGGCGCGTGCGCCGGGTGGAGAGCGGCGAGGATCTGCCCGACCGGGTGGAGTGGGTCAAGTTTTCGGGTGCTTCCTGGACGCTGGATGGACAGGGCTTCTTTTACAGCCGTTACGACGCGCCCGAAGAGGGGCAGGCGTTGAAGTCTGCCAACTATTACCACAAGCTGTATTACCACCGCCTGGGCACGGAACAGGCGCAGGACCGGCTGGTGTACGAGCGCCCCGACCAGAAGGAGTGGGGCTTTGAAAGTGTCGTGACGGAGGACGGGCATTACCTGATCATTTCCATCTGGCTGGGCACCCAGCGCGAGAACGGTCTGTTCTACCTGGACTGGCAGGACCCGCAGGCGGGCGTGGTGGAACTGCTCAAAGATTTCGACGCCTCTTACACCTTCATCGGCAGCCAGGGCAGCCTGTTCTATTTCTTGACCGACCTGGAAGCGCCGCTGCGGCGGGTGGTTGCCATCGATGTGACCAATCCCGGCCGCGAACATTGGCGCGCGATCATCCCGCAGAGCCAGGATGTGCTGGAAGGGGCCAGCCTGGTGGGCGGTAAGCTGATTGCCGTGTACCTGCACCATGCCCACAGCCAGGTGAAGCTCTTCGACCTGGCGGGCGCGCCGCTGGGCGAAGTGCCCTTGCCCGGCATCGGCAGCGCCTACGGCTTTGGCGGCAAGCAGGCCGACCCGGAGACTTTCTTCATGTTCACCAATTTCTCTGTGCCCGAAGAAATCTACCGCTACGATGTGTCCAGCGGGCAGATGGAGCTGTTCCGCCGGCCGCAGTTGGGCTTCGACCCGCAGGAATACCAGACCACGCAGGTGTTTTATACCAGCAAGGATGGCACGCAGGTTCCCATGTTCCTGTGCCATCGCAAGGATGTGCAGCCGAACGCCGGCACGCCCACCGTTCTGTATGGCTACGGCGGTTTCGGCATCTCGCTCACGCCGAGCTTCGCAGTCGGCCCGCTGGTGTGGATGGAGATGGGCGGACTGTATGTGCTTGCCAACCTGCGCGGCGGCAGCGAGTATGGTAACGCCTGGCACGATGCCGGGCGTCTGCACCACAAGCAGAACGTGTTCGATGATTTCATCGCCGCAGCCGAGTGGCTGATCGCACAGGGCTGCACCTCGCAGCCCAAGCTGGCCATCCTGGGGGGCAGCAACGGCGGCCTGCTGGTGGGCGCCTGCCTGGCGCAGCGCCCGGACCTGTTTGGGGCCTGCCTGCCGGTGGTGGGTGTGCTGGATATGCTGCGCTATCACAAGTTCACCATCGGCTGGGCCTGGGCTTCGGACTTTGGCTCGCCGGACGAGGCCGAGTATTTCCCGGTCTTGCGGGCGTATTCGCCCTACCATAACCTGCACCCCGGCACGGCCTACCCGCCCACGTTGATCACCACCGGCGATCACGATGACCGGGTTTTCCCGGCGCATTCTTTCAAATTCGCCGCGGCCCTGCAGCATGCCCAGGCGGGCGAGGCGCCGGTCTTGATCCGCATCGAGCAGCGCGCCGGGCACGGCATGGGCAAGCCGACCGAAAAGATCATTGCCGAGCTGGCCGACCGCTGGGCGTTTTTGGTGAAAAACCTGGAAATCGAGCGCTAGAGGCGGAAACTCAGGCTGAGGAACCAGCGCACCAGGCGGCGCAGGTTCTCGCCGAACTCGATCAGCAGGTATAATAAGCCGCCGAACAGGAACGCCCACGCCAGCCAATAGAGCAACAGGCCAGGGACTTTCTTTGGCCTGCCTTTGCGTTCGAGCCAGACGATCAGCACTGCTCCCAGGATGGAGCATAGCAGCGCCAGAACGGTGGGTGACATGGGGCGAACCTCCAGCGGTGATTTTATCAGCAAAACGGGAGTCTGAATTTGTCAATCCGGTTCAAAGCAGATTTGCAATTATTGGGCGCCGCGCTGGTGTGGGGGCTGGCCTTTGCCGCCCAGCGTTACGCAGCCGGCCAGGTGAGTTTTATGCTCTTCAACGGGCTGCGTTTTCTCCTGGCGGTGCTGGTGCTGCTGCCGGCAGCGGCCAAATTCAGGCTGCAGATCAAGAAGCCTGACCTGTTCTTTACGATGGGGGTGGGGGTGGTGTTGTTCGTGGCCAGCGCTTTTCAGCAAGCGGGGTTGAAATACACCACTGCCGGCAATGCCGGGTTCATCACCAGCCTGTACGTGGTGCTGACGCCGATCGTGCTGCTGCTGGTCTGGCGGCAGAAGACGCACTGGGGCATCTGGCTGGCGGCCGGCGTGGCCTGCCTCGGCGCGCTGCTGCTCTCGGCCGGCGGGCTGTCCCTGCGCCTGGCCCCCGGCGATGGGTTGGAGTTGTGCGGGGCGCTGCTGTGGGCCTTTCACCTGATCCTGGTGGGCAAGGCCATGCAGCGCATGGAACTGCTGCCTTTTGCCATTGTCCAATATCTCACCGCGGGGGTGCTCAGCCTGGTGATGGCACTGGTTTGGGAAGATAACAGCCTGGCGGGCGTGGTGGGCTCGGCCTGGGCGATCCTGTATACGGCGGTGTTCTCGGTGGCCATCGGTTATACGCTGCAGGCGCGCGGTCAGCGGCATGCGCCCCCGGCCGACGCGGCGCTGCTGCTCAGCCTGGAGTCGGTGTTTGCGGCCGCGGCCGGCGGGCTGCTCTTGGGCGAGAGGTTGGCCCCGGCGCAGATCTTGGGCTGCGGCCTGATCCTGGCGGCGGTGATCGGCGCACAGTTCTTGCCGCGCCAGTCTGTTTAGCCTCCGCCGATAACGGCCATCAGCCGGACGGCGTCGCCCTCTTGCAGGAGGTAGTCTTTGTCTTGCATTTCGCCGTTGACCACCACCAGCGCCACCACTTCCGAGGGGATGCCGAGCTGGCCCAGCGCCTGGCGCACGGTGATGCCGGCGGGCACCTGGCGCTCGCTTTCACCGCCGGTGTAGCCTTTGAGCATCCCCAGGGATTTAATCGTGGCGCTCATGATTTGTTGGAGATTGCTTCCCTTCGTGCCTCAGGGCAGGCGCATAGACCGCTCGCAAGGACATGTTAACCTGCCAGCTCGGCCAGGCCGAGCTTTTCCAGCGTCTCGGGGCGGGGCAGGCCGTTGCTATCCCAGCCGCGCTGCTCGTAATACATATCCAGCAGGCGCTGCACATCTTCGAACTTGGTGATCTGCCCGGCGGTAGCGCCCGTCTTGGGCGGCTCCTCGTAGAAGCGCGGCGCGGGCAGGTCCCAAGAGCGGCCAAAGCCTTCGTTCTCGCGCGCCCAATACATGCGGGTCAGGTTCCAAATGCGGGCGCCCACGGCTTCCAGGTCTTCCCAGGTGCGGTGCACGCCGGTGATGGCTTCGAGCAGCGGCATGTACAGGTTGCGGTCGATGCCCAGCTCCACCCACTGCAGGCGGCAGCTTCCCAGCACGTCAAACATGGGGCGAAAGTCTTGCAGCCAGATGATGCGGGCCACCTTCTCGGGCACCACCAGCTCGCGGCCCACCTGCAAATCGTAGGTGATGGCCCACGAACGGTTGTGGTGGGCGCCCACGTCGCAGGTCATGTAGGCCAACAGCATGGCGGTGGCGTTGTGGGTGGCGTAGGCCGATTGTTCCATGCCCTTGACGTGAATGGCGAACTTTTCGCTGCCCTGGCCCACTTTGGCGGCGGCGCGCTTGACGCCATCTGCCAGCAGTGCGCCCAGCCGGCCCTGGCGGTAGGCGATCTTGTGCAGGGCGGCGAAGGTGGCTTCGACGCTGCCAAAGCGCAGCTCCAGGCCGTCCGTATCTTCCAGCGAGATCAGGCCCTTTTCGAAGCATTCCATCGCCCAACCGATGGAACAGCCCGCGCTGATGGTGTCCAGGCCCAGGTCATCGCTCAGGCGGTTGGCCTCAGCCACGGCCTGGATGTCATCGATGCCCAGGTTAGAGCCCATCATGCCGATGGTTTCGTATTCGGGGCCTTCCACGGCGGTGTTGTAGCGGCGCATGTTGCTGTATTTGCCGCACGGGCACGGGCAGCCAAAGCAGCCTTTGTCGGTGATGACGATCTCTTTGCGCATGGTCTGCCCGTAAATGCCCTTGCCGCCCTCGAAGGAACCGGCCGAGAAGTTGCGGGTGGGCAGGGCGCCCACCTCGTCGCACCAACTGGTGACGATGGTGGTGCCGTAGCGTGTCCATTCGGCGTGCCCTTCGGCCTGCTTGCAGGCCCGGTAAAGCTCCATGCCGGCCTGGCGATAGGCGGCGACATCGGCAACGGCGGCCGATTGCGTGCCGTGGATGATGATGGCCTTGACCTTCTTGGCGCCCATCACGGTGCCCACGCCGCCGCGCCCGGCCTGGCGGCCGTAGTCGTGGTTGATGCAGGCGAACGACACCAGGTTCTCGCCGGCCGGGCCGATGGCCGCCACCTGGTATTCTTCACCGTATTGATCTTTGAACTCTTTTTCCAGGGTGATGGCGCCCTTGCCCCAATGGGCGGCGGCATCGAGCAGCTGCACCTTCTGGTCGTCGATGAACAGGATCACCGGCTTGGGGCTGATGCCTTCCAGGATGATGGTATCCAGCCCGGCGTATTTCATCTCGGCGGTAAAATGCCCGCCCATGGAGGCGCTGGCATAGCCGCCGGTCAGCGGCGACTTGGTGGTCCAATCGCACTTGCCGCCGCCGGCCACCAACAGCCCCGAAAGCGGGCCGCTGGAAATGATCAATTTGTTATCCGGGCCAAGCGGGTCGGCATCGGGCGGCACTTCTTTGAACAGGTAATAGGCGCCAAAGCCGCGCCCGCCGACGAAGTTACGCACCACTTCGGGCGAGGTGGGCTGGCGGGTGACCTTGCCGGTAGCCAGGTCGACGCGCAGGATGTTTCCACCGTAACCGTACATGTTTGCCTCCTACTCTGCAATCCAAAGGGCGCTTGTGCCGCAAACCGCCACGCAGTCACCGCACAGGTCGCATTTCCAGGCTGCGTTGGCCAGCTCGGGGCGCACGAACATCACGTCTTCCGGGCAGGCGCTGACACAGGCTTCGCACAGCGTGCATTCGTCAAATTCCACGTAATAGGCGCCGCGCGCGTTGAGCCGGATGCATTCCACGGGGCACACCAGGGCGCACTCGCCGCATTGGGTGCACACTTTCATTTCGTAGACGCCCGGCATGGGGAAGTGGGCGATCAAATTGAAAGCCGATTTCTTGGGGTTAGATTCAGCGAACAGGTTGAGCGAGCATGCGACCATGCAGGCTTTACAACCAGAACACTTGGCGTTATCCACATAGAGTCTCATCGAGTTCCCTGCCTTCTCCAGGATGGGTGAGTATGAGCCGGCGGCAGCCAGGCTGCGCCGGAACCGCTATCTATAGATTACACCAGGATTGGCAAAATGACCAGGGATGATCTTCCTGTTTGTTATAGGACAGGTTTAACGTTCTACGGGTTTTTACAGCATCCCGGCGAGCACATGGAAGCGGGAGGTCTCTGCCACGATTTTCACCGTGGTAAAGTGTTCTTGCATCAGGCGCTCGTAGCGCAGGAAGCGGTTAGCCACCAGCACCAGCCGGCCGCGACGGGGCAGCACCTGGGCGGCCTGGTCGATCAGCGCGGCCGTGATGGCATAATTGGTCTCTTTGCCGGTGTGGAAGGGTGGGTTGGAGAGGATGCAGCCGTAATGTTGGCCGGCGTTCTGCAGCAGGTCGGAGGCCAGCGCCCGGGCCGGCGGCTGCCGGCGGTATGGCTGATCGAGGTGGGTGTCGAGGGCCGGCGGCGCCGGGCTGGGGTTGAGCTTCAGGTTTTCCTGCGCGCTGGCCACTGCTTGCAGGCTGGCGTCCAGCAGGTCCACGGATGCCGCGCCGCGAGCGAGCGCCTCCAGGCCCAGGATGCCGCAGCCGCAGCCCACGTCCAGCACGTCCAGGCCGGCCAGCTCGGGCAGGTTATCCAGCAGCAGGCGGGTGCCTTCGTCGATGTGGTCGTAGGCGAAGACGCCCGGCAGCGTGCGCAGGCGGTAGGTGCGCGGGCCGAGGGCGGCCTCGAACTCGAACCAACTGCCCGGGGCCACGCCGGGTTCTTGCGCCCAGGCGGGCAGGGAGCTTGCTCTGTCATTGCGAGAGCGGGTTGTGCTCGAAGCAATCTCATTCTCCGCAGGCGTCTCCCCTTTGCGGAAGTGCAGCAGGCGGCTGCCTTTTTTGTAGGCAGCCACGCGCCCCGGGTTGGCAAATAATTCCACCGCGTCTTGTGCCAGCGATTGGATGCCCTGGTCGTTAGCCCCACACAGGTACAGCACGCCGCCCGGCTTGAGCGCCAGGAAGGCCTGCAGCAGCCAGCGCCGTCCCATGCGGCGGCCCTTGGGGATGCTCAGCAAGACCACGTCGAAAAAATCCAGGTGCGCCGGCAGCCAGGCGATATCTTCCAGCAGTTGGGCGTTCTCGACCTGGTTGAGCGCCAGCGTCTGGCGGGCGCAGGCCAGTGCCGGGTAAAGGTCATCGTGCAGCCAGAGAGCGCAGGAGGCAAAGCGTCCCGCCAGGATGGCAGCCGCCGCGCCGTGGCCGCAGCCCAGGAAGAGGGCCTTGCCGCCGGCGGGCAGATCGGCCAGGCGGGCCAGCAGTGCCTGGGCGGGGGTGAGTTCGTCCCACTCCGGCAGCCCGGGCAGCGAGCAATAGGAAAGCGCCCGGCCATCCCAGGACAGGCTGAGGGTCATAGGGCGATAGACGCCGGCTTGGTTGCGCATAGATGGCACGGGCCTGGCAGGCACCTATTTGCGCCAGTGCTGCCGCAGGTAATGGGCGGCCATCTTGGGGCGCCGGTCGCGGGTGAAGACGCCCTTATGGTTCATGCCGTTCGTGCGCACGATGCTTTGCGAGGTCTTGAAGTCGCACAGGTTCCAGATGTGATGCCCGACCACATAGTCTTTGCTTTCCAGCACCCGCAGGTAGGTTTTGATGAACTCGACCTGGTACTCTTCGCTGAAAAGCTCGGGCGGCTGGGCGTGGAAGCCGGGCAGGGTGTCTGCGCCGAACTCGGTCAGCAAGATGGGCTTGCGGTAGCGCTCGTAGAGCGCATCCAGCTCGCGCGCCAGGAATTCGGCGCCTTCCTCAACGCGCCCGGTCTGCGAATACCAGCCGTAGTAGCGGTTGAGACAGAGCACATCGCAGTGCTTGAACGATTCTTCCAGCAGCCCCACCGTGCTGACCAGTGTCACCGGGCGGGAGGGGTCGAGCGCTTTGGCCAGTTGGCAGAGCGTCTGGAAGAACGGCTCGGCTTCGGGGCGGTTGGAGTGGGGTTCGTTGGCCACGCTCCACATGATCACGCTGGGATGGTTCTTGTCACGGTCGATCATCTCGCGGGTGTACTGCTGGCAGAGCTGCAAGCGCCGGGGCAGGCCCTTGGCGGTGAAGTACAGCCCCACGGCGGGCGTCTCGGCGATCACCAAAAAGCCCAAGCGGTCGGCCATGTCCAGCATCTGTTCGGAATAGGGATAGTGGGTGGTGCGGAAGGAATTGGCCCCCACCCAGTGCATCAGGGCGTAATCTTTGATGATTACCGGTTCGCACAGGCCGCGCCCCAGCACGGGGAAATCTTCGTGGCGGCCAAAGCCGCGCAGCACGATGGGCTTGCCGTTCAGCAGGAGCTGGTTGTCCTTGACGGTGACGGTGCGGATGCCCACCGGCAGGGAATATTGGTCCAGTACCTGGTGATCGCGCAGCAGGTCGAGGCGCAGTTGGTACAGGTTGGGCGCGCCGGGCTCCCACAAGAGGGCGTCTGGAATTTCCAGGTCGGCCTCGGCGATGCCGTTTTTGAGGGGTGCAGAGAGCGAGCGGTCGATGCCGTTGCCAGAGAGGTGTAGGCGCAGCATGGCGGCAGACTTGACCTGGGCTTGCAGGCGCACTTTGACCAATCCTGTGCCGCGATCCAGGCCAACGGCGACGGTCACATCCTGGATGGCTTCATCCGGCAGGGAGCACAGCAGCACCGGGCGCTGGATGCCGCAGAAGGGGAAGAAATCGAACTGGGTCTGGGGATAGTTCTGCGCGTTATTTCCAAAGAAATCCGCCTCGTCGCCGGTGACGTTGCCGGGGGGGACGCGATCGAAGGCCAGGGAGCCATCCACGCGCACCACCAGCAGGTTATCGGCGGGCTGCACCTGCGAGGTGATATCGAATTGGAAGGGCAGGTGACCGCCTTCGTGCTGCCCGAGGGGGGTGCCGTTCAACCAGGCTTCTGCCAGGTAGTTGACCGAGTTGAAGCGTAAGAAGACGCGCCCGCCTTCGAAGCCCCAGGGCAGGTTGAAGCGGGTCTGATACCAGGCTGGGCCGAGGAAATCGCGGTTTTCGGCGAACTGGTCGTTCCAACTGGCGGGCACGGCAATGGGCTGGGCGCCGCGAAAGCCTTGCCACCATTCATCCAGCATACCTTCGTTGGCTTCATCGAAGCGAAAATCCCAGAAGCCCGAAAGGTCAACGAACTGGCGATGGGGGTTATTTTGTGGGTATAACATTATGCCTCCCGTTCTCGTTCATTGATGGACACTAAAGGAATAAAGCGCTCGGTCAGCGCTTCGGGTTCGCCGATGGGCGCCCCCCGGTATTCTAACCAGGCGTGGGCCGAAAGACCGTCTTCTGTGCGGCGAGCGCCAAAGCGCAGGTCGGTGAGAATGCCGCGGCGGGCCAGCAAGTGCTGCAGGGTCAGCGAGCGGCGCAGGCAGGTTTGCGCATAGAGGTGATTGAGGGCGGCCGTGTTGACCATGCGCCACAGGTGGTCGATCTCCGCAGGGACCGCCGCGGGCGGGGGCGGTTTGCGCAGCCTGGGCAGCCGCCGCAGGCCGGCCAGCAGCCCCAGCAGGCGCGGGTAGCTTAACGTACGCAAGCCCAGGTCCGTGACGAACAACAGGAACCAGGCTTGCAGGTAATCCACCCACTCTCGCAAACGAAACTTCCTCGCCCGGTTGAATTTCACGATCCAACGGTTGAGGCGCGGCCGAGCGGTCATATCAATGGGTCTGTTCCTCGCCGACGGCAACCAGGCCGCGGTCGGCCAGCTTGTCTACCAACTCGACCAGGTCTTGGGTGAGGCGTTCTTCATCCACTTCGTATTCGGCCAGTAAGATGGGGATGACGGGTTCGAGCGCGCCATGCTCGGCGATCAAGTTCCACATGCGGGTGCCCACTTCGTCCAGGCCGAAGTATTTTCCGCTGGTGGTGTGCAGGATCACAGCTTCATCCACCAGGGCCTGGAAATACACATCATCAGGAATACTGATCTTGGCTTTTACACTGACCATAAGTGCCTCTCATTCTAATTCAAGCGCGAATTCTCTTCTAATACCCTTAAAAGTTGGTTGTCTTTGATGCCGCCGTCCTTCATCAACAGCCCGGCGGCTTGCGGATCCAGGGTGTGGTAGAGCAGAAAGCCCTGGGCGTATTTGCAGCCGAAAGAGGTCAGGCGCTTCAACTGGCCGATGGTTTCCACACCCTCGGCGATCGTTTCCAGCTTCAGGTCTTCTGCCAGGCGCACGATGGTGCGCACGATCTCCATGCCGTTGCTGCGCCCGCTGTTGCCGCTGATAAAAGAGCGGTCGATCTTGATGGCGTTGATCGGCAGCAGGTGCAGGTAGACCAGCGAGGAGTAGCCGGTGCCGAAATCATCGATGTGGATTTGCACACCCAGGTCGCGCAGCTGCTGCAAGATGGCGATGGCATTATCGGCGTTCTCCATGATGATCGACTCGGTGATCTCCAGGCGCAGGCTGTGGGGCGATTGGCCGGTTTGCTTGAGCACGGAGACGATCTGGTCGTACAGGTCGGGTTGGGAGAACTGGCGGTTAGACAGGTTGACGCTGACCGAAATATCTTTGGTGAGCGGGTTGATCTCTTTCCAGGTTATGAATTGGCTGCAGGCCTGGCGCAGCACCCATTCGCCCAGCGGAATGATCAGGCCGGTCTCTTCGGCGAAGGGGATGAACTCGCCGGGGTAGATCAGGCCGCGGGTGGGGTGGCGCCAGCGGACGAGCGCCTCCAGGCTGACGATCTGGCCTGTGTGGGTGTCCACGATGGGCTCGTAGTGCAGCTCTAGCTCGTTGCTTTCGATGGCGTGGCGCAGGGCGCTTTCCATTTCCATGCGGGCCAGCACGCTGGCGCGCATGATGCTGTTGAAGATGACGTATTTATTGCGCCCGGTGGCCTTGGCTTCGTTCAAGGCGGTGTCTGCGTCTCGCCAGATCTCTTCGGGGCGTTCGTAGTTGCCCGAGCCGATGGCGATGCCGATGCTGGCGGAGACCACCACGTTCTGGTTCTTGAGGGTGAAGGGCAGGTGCAGCTCTTGCAAGATGCGGTCGGCCACGTGGGTGATGCTGGTGACGCCGTCCAGGTCTTCTAGCAGGATGGCGAACTCGTCGCCGCCGGTGCGGGCGATGGTATCGGCGGTGCGCAGGCAGGCTTCCAGGCGGGCCGATACCGAGATCAGCAGGCGGTCGCCAGTGGAATGGCCCAGGCTGTCGTTGATCACGGCAAAGCGGTCCAGGTCGAGCAGCAAGATGCCGAACAGGTTATCGGAGTGGCGGCGGTTGCGCTCAATGGCGCGATCCAGGCGGTCGAGGAACAGGGCGCGGTTGGGCAGCCCGCTGAGCGGGTCGTGGAAGGCGTTGTGGATCAACTGGTCTTCGGCGCGCTTGCGGTCGGTGATGTCGGTGCAGACGCCCAGCACCTGGATGTTCTCCGGCGAGGGAGAAAGGATCGGCCGTTTGACGGTCTGGATCCAGTGGAGGTTGCTCTGGGCATCGGTCAACTGGCCTTCGGGAATGACCTTCTCGTGCAGCGTCTCGAGCACTTCCAGGTCAGAGCGGTGGAAGGCTTCGAGCTCGGCCATGTTGTGATTGAATTCGTCTTCGGTTTTGCCGATCAGGTCTTCCACCGCCACAGCGTAGATATCGGCGACGGCCTGGTTGGCGAGGGTAAATTTGCCATGGATGTCCTTGGCAAAGATCAGGTTGGGGTTGATATCGATAACTTGCTTCAAGAAGGCGCGCTGATCCAGCAGGCGGCGGGTGGCCTGGGTGATGTCGGTCACGTTGCGGATCAGTGCCAGGACTTTGTTGTTGTCGATGGCCGTCAGGCGCACCTCGTAGGATTGGGCTTCTCTCAGGGCATCGGGCTGCAGGGAGAAGCCAAAGGTTTGCATATCGCTGTGCGCCAGGGCCTGCGCGATGTGCCACTCGGCCTGGCGGGCAGTTTCTGTGTTCATTAAGCTGTAGAAGGATTGGCCCCGCGTCTGCTCGCCAACAAAATCGATGCTGCCGGTGGCGCTGGCCACCTCTTCGATAATGCCGGCCGAATTGATCACCAGGATGCAATCGGGTACGGCGCCCAGCAGGGCGCGCTGCCAGGCCTCGCTGGAGCGCAGGTCTTCTTCGGCGCGGCGGCGGTCGATGACGGCGGCGATCTGGGTGGAGATCAGCGAGAGGGCATCCCGGTCGCTTTCTGTCAGGCGGATGTTCTCATCATAGGTTTGAGTGACCAACGCACCGATGATCTGCCCGTCGTTCACCATCAGCGGCACGCCCAGCCAGTCTACCGAGGGCGTGCCAATGGACTCGACATCGCCGAAAGCCACCAGTTGTTCGAAGACCTCGGGCGGCGCCAGCAGGGGTTTGCCAGTGCGCAGCACGTAGGCCGTCAGGCCTTTGTCCATTTGGATGGGCTCGGGAGGTTCATCGTAGGTATCCACGTAGTAGGGGTAGGAGATGGTGTTGCTGGGGGCGTCGTAAAGCGCCAGGAAGAAGTTTTCGGCGAGCATCAGGTCATCCACGATCTGGTGCATCTCGCGGATCAGGTCTTTGAGGGTAAAGGTGGTGGTAGAAGCACGGGCGATCTTGTAAAGCGCCTCTTTTAGTTTATCGGAGTGCTTGCGCTCGTGGATATCTTCGATGGTGCAGTCGAGATAAAGGGGCTGATTATTGGAGTCGAAGGCAGTGTGAGTGGTCGCCAAACCCCACATCAGGCCGCCGTTGGCTTTGCGGAACTGGTATTCTACATTGTCGATGCCGCCTTGCTCGAGCGACTGCTGGCAGAAAGCGCAATGGTCTTCGGGGTGGCGGAAGAGCTCGCGCACGGGATACCCCAGTGCTTTTTCGGGCTGATCAAAGCCGAACATAGCGACAAAGGCAGAATTGGCCATCAGCACTTTGCCTTCCAGGCAGTTGGTCAGGCGGCAAACGCCAATGGGAATGTTTTCCACCAGCGAGCGGTAGCGTTCTTCGGACTCGGCCAGCATCTCTTTGACCCTGGTGCGCTCGTGGCGCATCTCGGCCTCGCGCAGCTCGCGATCGATGGCAGGTACCAGGCGGGTCAGGTTGTCTTTCTTGATGTAATCGTGGGCGCCGGCGCGCATGGCCTCCACGGCGATCTCTTCGCCGATGGCGCCGGAGATGAGGATGAAGGGGATGTCTCGCCGGGCCTGCCGCATAATCTGCAAAACCATCAGACCGTCAAAGCCGGGCAGGTTGTAATCGCATAGGATCAGGTCCCACAGGTTGTCGTCTAGCGCTTGCTGCAGGGCGGCCAGGGTATCTACCCGGTGAATCGAAGTGACAAAACCGCCCTTCCTGAGTTGGCGTTCGATCAGAAAGGCGTCATCTTCGGAATCTTCGATCAATAAGACGCAAAGCGGCTCTATCATAAGGTTTCTACTGTGGTATTGTAACCCAAAACGGGTGTTTACGATGCGTTTTACTCTAATATAGTCGAGCGCCCCTCCATAAATGGGTTGGAGCGCTTCCCCCAGCGGGGAATGGTGCAGCGGAAGCCTTACGAGAATAATTCGGCCGCCCAGGTGCGGATGGCGTCCCAATTGCGGCGGTCGCCGGGTGCGGCCTGGATGACCAGCATGACGAACAGCGCCTGCCACCACTTCAGGCGGTAAATATCCAGCCGGCCGCCGAACATGGCCACGCTGACCGGCCTGACCTGGGGAGCGGCCTTGAGCACCGGGCGCAGGTAATTGCCCGGCGTGGTGTAGCGCTCTTTGAAGGTCAGGCGCCCGGCGCGGGCGGGGGCTTGCGCCAGCTTGCCGTCCACCACCAGCGGAATGCCGTCCAGTTGGCTCTCGCTGGTTTGGGTGAGGCTCATGGCGGTCATGAAGAGCGCCACGGGCATCCCGGTGAGCGCCTGGCGGTGCTTTTTGAGGAAGCTGCGGGCGGCGCGGTGCCAACCCACGATCATTGGCGCGCCGAGCACCACGGCCTGGTAAGCTTCCAGGTTGGCGACCTCTGCCAGACGCGCTACTTCTGCCTGGTGGCCGCCGCGGTTCAGTTCTTCGGCGACGGCCTGGGCTACCTCGGTGGTGGTGCCAGAGTTGGTGGCATAGGCGACTAAGATTTTCATACGAATAATTATATCTCGAGTTTCCAAAATTACGAGTGGTTCTGCCCAAAAGCAAACCTGACTGGTCCTCTGGCTTGCTACGATCGGCTTTTTGGCTGTACAATCTGTTCATACTCATATGTTATCCACGCATTCCATTGAGAAATACCTTGAGCATTTTCAACCTGAGTGGCATGATACAATCTATGAACTCAGAAGCATCATTGCGTCTGTTGCCCCAACGGCTACCGAAAAGACTTGATCGCTGCCTCGGCGCGTTTCGCCCCCTCTACTTTAGGCAAATATGAAAATCATTAAAAACGATGATTCCGATACGATGAGCGTTTCCACCCATATTCCTCCCACCAGATTCCGTTTCCTGCTAGCCCTGTGGGTAACTTTAGGAATCGTGATCAGCCTGAGTTTATTCCATCTCCTGGGCAAATTTTTGGGGCCAGAATGGGAAAACGCGAGAAGGCCGGCGGTTTACGGCAAGAATGCCCAAAAGTTAAAGCAGCTATTGCTTTCACTCCAAGGCATCTTCATCAAGGCCGGGCAGTTGATCAGTATTCTCAGTAATTTTCTGCCCGATTATTTCCGGAAAGAATTGGAAGAACTGCAAGACAAAATCCCGCCGCGGCCGCTCAGCGAAATGTATGAGCGTATCCGCAGGGAATTTGGTAAAGACCCGGATTTGCTGTTTGCAGCATTCGACAGGGCGCCGATTGCCAGCGCCTCCCTGGCGCAAGTTCATTTAGCCCGGCTCCAAGACGGTCGCCAGGTGGCGGTAAAAATCCAGTATTTAGATATCGAGGCCAATACCCAAATCGATTTACAGACGATCAAGCGGCTGCTTTCCTTTTACGGTTTCTTTTTCCGCATTAAAGGGCTTGGAAACCTGCACAGCCAGTTTAGCGCAATGATCAAAGAAGAATTGGATTTTCGCCTTGAAGCAGAGCATATTGAGACCATTGCAGCCAATTTCGCAGGTGATCCTCACGTCTTTTTCCCGCGGGTGATTCATGAACTATCGTCAGAACGAGTGTTGACCACAGAATACATGCCAGGGTTCAAGATATCTGACCTTGAGAAATTAACCGAACAAAATATTGACCGGCAAGCTCTTGCAGAACGAGTGGTAACTGCCTATTGCCAGATGATCTTTCGGGACGGGGTCTATCATGCCGATCCTCATCCGGGAAATATCCTGGTGCAGGCCGACGGGAATATCGTTTTTGTGGATTTTGGAGCGGTTGCCAAATTATCCGATGAGATGAAAAAGGGCATCATTCAATTCTTTCAGGGGGTTCTAAAGCGAGACAATGATCAGATTTCTGCTGCCTTACACCAGATGGGGGTCATCGCTCTGCACGAAGACACTCGCCATGTCGAACAACTGGTGGACTATATTTATGGTCGTTTCCTGAAACAGATGACGGTTGAATCATGGAATTTGTCCGATATTCATGTGAGCATGCAAGACAAATTGGACATGATGGTGGATTTTTCGGAAATGGACATCTCACTGCGGGAACTGATGGCAGCTTTCCAGATACCCAAAGACCTGGTACTGTTGTCGCGTACCATCTTACTGTTACTGGGTTTATGCACATCGCTCAGCCCTGGCATGAACCCGATGAAAACGATCCAACCTTATCTGGAAGAGTTTGTCTTTGGCCAAAATAAGAACTGGGTCAAGTTGATCGAGACCGCGGTAAAGGATATCCTTGTTTCCGCCATCACCATACCGGCAAATCTTCAGAGCGTCCTCACCAAAGCGAACCGGGGAGAATTAGAAGTCAAGGGATTGGCTGAAAGTGTAAGCCTTGTCTATGCTTTAGGTCACCAGTTGCTGTATGGCTTGTTCGCCATGTTTTTTGGCGGTTGTGGATATTTTGCTTATGTGAATGAAGAACTGGGGGCCTCAAAATGGTTGTTTGTGATCAGCGCCTTTTTCTTATTATGTATGGGAAATTCTTTCTTGCGCGCCCGTAAGTTGCAAAAAAAGATAAGAGCCTGATATACCGGGTGGGTTCTGTTTTCGGAAGAGGTCGGTATCTCGCCCCCGGCAGGTGAAATGGCGCGTTATAATCAGGCCCATGAATTACGCACAGAAAATATCCCAGCAATTGAATATCCGTTCGGAGCAGGCCGCCGCGGCTATCGAATTGTTCGCCGCCGGCAATACCCTGCCTTTTATTGCCCGTTACCGCAAAGAAGCCACTGGCAGCCTGGACGAGGAACAATTGCGCCAGGTCAGCGCGCTGCACGATAAGATGGTCGCGCTGGACGAGCGCAAGCAGGCCGTGCTGACCTCGATCGAAGAGCAGGGTAAGCTGACGCCTGAACTGCAGGCGCAGATCACGGCCGCCGAAACCTTGACCGCGCTGGAAGACCTGTACCAACCCTACAAGCCCAAGCGGCGCACGCGCGCCAGCCAGGCGCGCGAAAAGGGATTGCAAGGGCTGGCGGATTGGATCTTGCAGCAGCCCGCCACGCGCACGCCCCTGGACGAGATTGCCAAACCCTTCCTGAACGAGCAGGTGCCCACTCTGGAAGATGCCTGGGCCGGGGGACGCGACATTGTGGCCGAGACGATCAGCGACCACCCGGAGGTGCGCCGCCTGACGCGCGAAAAGGCCCTCAAGTGGGGCGTGCTGCGCAGCGAGAAGATCGAAGCCTCTGCCGGCGAGGCGTCGCCGGACGAACGCCAGGTGTACGCCACGTATTACCAGTTCGAGCTGGGGGTGGAACGCCTGCGCCCGCACCAGGTCTTGGCGCTCAACCGTGGCGAGGCGGATAAGGTGCTGCGGGTGAGGATTGAGATCCTGGAGCGCGATTGGCAGAATGTCATCCGGGCGTATTTTGCCCCTAAGCGTTCCCCGCTGGCCGAGCAGCTAGAACTGGCGATTGCCGACGCGGCCGAGCGCCTGCTGCTGCCGGCCATCGAGCGCGACGGGCGCCGCGAGCTGAGCGAAAAGGCCGAAGCGCATGCCATCCAGGTCTTTGCTGCCAACCTGCGCGCCCTGCTGGGGCAGCCGCCGCTGGCCGGGCAGGTGGTGTTGGGGCTGGACCCGGGCTTCCGCACCGGCTGCAAGGTGGCGGTGGTAGATGCCACCGGCAAGCTGCTGGAGACCGCTACCATTTACCCGCACGAGCCGCAGCGCGAGATCGAGCGCTCGCTGAAGATCCTGGCAGCGCTAACGATCAAACACAAGGTCACGCTGGTAGCCATTGGCAACGGCACGGCCTCCCGCGAGACCGAGCAGTTGGTGGCTAAATTGATCCAGGAGCATGCCCCGCAGCTCAAGTACGTGATCGTCTCGGAGGCCGGGGCCAGCGTGTACTCCGCCAGCCCGCTGGCGCGCGCCGAGATGCCCGATTTGGACGTGTCCCTGCGCGGAGCGGTCTCCATTGCCCGCCGCATTCAAGACCCACTGGCCGAGCTGGTCAAGATCGATCCCAAGTCCATCGGTGTGGGACTGTACCAGCACGATGTCGATCAAAAGCAGTTATCCGAGGGCCTGAATGGGGTGGTGGAGAGCGTGGTCAACCAGGTGGGGGTAGACGTGGCCACGGCTTCGCCGGCGCTGCTGACTTATGTGGCGGGCATCGGGCCCAAGCTGGCCGAAAAAATGGTCGAATATCGCAACCAGAACGGGGCTTTCAAAGACCGGGCCGAGCTGCGCAAGACGCCGGGACTGGGGCCCAAGGCTTTCGAGCAGGCGGCCGGCTTCCTGCGCATCCGCAGCGGGCGCAACCCGCTGGATGCCTCGGCCATCCATCCCGAAAGCTACCCCGTAGCGGAGGCCTTGCTGCAGCGCGCCGGTCTGAGCCTGCATTCCACGCCGGCCGAGCGCAAGCCTGCCCTGGAGGCGCTGCGGGCGGCGCAGCCGCTGGAAAAGCTGGCCAGGGAACTGAATACCGGCCTGCCCACGCTGGAGGATATCTTCGAGCAGTTGGCGCGCCCGGGACGTGACCCGCGCCAGGATGCGCCCGCGCCGGTCTTGCGCAGCGATGTGCTTTCGATGGAAGACCTGGTGAGCGGGATGAAGCTCAAGGGCACGGTGCGCAACGTGGTCGACTTTGGCGCCTTTGTGGATATCGGTGTGAAACATGACGGCCTGCTGCACCGCAGCCAACTGCCGCCGCAGGCGCGCTTGAGCGTGGGCGATGTGATCGAGGTGGAGATTCTAAAGGTGGAGGCGGAACGCGGCCGGATATCGCTGGGCTGGGTGCGCTCTTAATGAGAATGCCCGCAGGAACCGCACGAGCCGCCGGAGCAGCCGCCGCAGCTATCGCTGCTGGTGCCGGCAATGGCTTTCCCGCCGCTCTGGGCGGCGAAGAGCGACATTTTGCGGGTGATGTGGGTTCCCTGGCAGTTCTTGCAGGCAATGGGACGGTCGGCATCTTGCATGGGG
>CAZVRZ010000110.1:0-191 GCA_964629965.1 uncultured Anaerolineaceae bacterium | reverse complement strand
GGGGCGCAGGGCTTCGAAGAAGGCGCCGCAGTCCTTGCACACGTATTCGTAAATGGGCATAACATCATTCTCCAACAATAGAAATGCGCACGGGGCGCATCTCTATTGTACCGCGATTTTGCGGGCCATCCCTTCCCGAAGGGGACATCTCTACTTTGCAGAATAGGGGACATTTCTATTTTGCATTGACA
>CAZVRZ010000109.1:4769-18516 GCA_964629965.1 uncultured Anaerolineaceae bacterium | reverse complement strand
CCACCTCGGCCGAAGCCCGCGCCGCCACCCCCGACTGGCTGCAAGAAGTCAGTGATGAAGGCGAGGCTGTTGCCTCAGAAGCGCTTGCTGAAGCAAAAGCGTTATCAGATACGCAACCCACCAAGCTAACGCTCCCAACTGCTGAAGAGGTCGTTCCGCCAACCGCCGAGGTTGCCCCCGCTGAAATCAGCGATGCCGATGCGGCCCTGGCATGGCTCGAAGGCCTGGCCGCCAAGCAAGGCGTGCCCGAAGATCAGCTCACCACCCCTGCTGAAGCCCGCGAAGAGACTCCGCCAGAATGGGTCAAGAAAACCGGCCCACTGTCTGCAGATATTCTGAAGCAAGTATCACCAGATCAAAGCGACTTGCCCACCTGGCTGGTAGAAGAGTTGGAGAAAGAAGAAGGACTGAGTGAGGCTGCAGCCACGGCAACACCCGCTTCGGAATGGGATCAAGAGGAAAGCCTACCTGATTGGATGATTACGCCAACGCAGGTAGAGGAAGAAGAGCTCAATCTGTGGAACGAACCCACAAGAGAAAAGCCTATTCTGGAAACAGAGACACCAACTGCAGAGACGCTGGCTCAACCCGATCTGAAATTGGATATTAATACAGCTTCTCTGGCTCAACTGGAACACCTGCCTGGTTCCGGCTTTATCTTGGCCCAGGCAATCGTTGCCTACCGGGATGCCAATGGCCCCTTCCACAACCTGGATGATCTGGCGCGAATTCCTGGCATCAACCCCGATTCCGCCAAAGCTCTTGAGCCTTACCTGGTAACCTATTACGTTGAGCCGGAGCGCCCTCGAGTGGTACTGGATGAACGCAGCGCAGAACCGCGTGACGAAGACGAGAAGCAGCTCTTGGATGCCCGCAGCGCGTTGATCCGTGGCAACACCGAAGATGCAATGCTCCAATTCGATGGATTGATCCGGCGCCAGGTATACCTGGATGATGTCGTTATGACTCTGCGTGAGGCACTTTACACCCATTCTGATAATTACCTGATCTGGCAGAGCTTGGGCGATGCCTTGATGCGTACGGATCGATTGCAAGATGCATTGGATGCTTACACTCGGGCGGAAGAATTAGTCGCATAGTATAATAAACTCTTGCCCCTACCAGATGGGTGTTTTGCGTAATCGTATCGCAAAGCACCCATCTGTATGAATTCAAACAATCTCTTTTTTTGGAGGTAATTGTGGAAATAACCTTTGTTCTTGTCAAGCCGGATGGCGTGCAGCGCGGCCTGATCGGCGAAGTGGTCTCTCGTTTGGAGAAGCGCGGTCTGCGCCTGGCGGCCGCCAAATTTATGGCAGTCAGTCAGGAATTAGCAGAAATGCACTATGCCATTCATAAAGGAAAACCATTTTATGACGGCTTGATCCGTTACATTACCTCTGCTCCAGTGATGGCAATGGTTTGGGAAGGGCCCCAAGCAGTAGCTGCAGTCCGGCAGACCATGGGTTCTACCCGCCCTACAGAAGCAGCTCCCGGCACAGTACGGCATGATTTTGCCCTGGAAATCGGCCGGAACTTGACGCATGCCTCGGATTCGGTCGAGAACGGGGAAAAGGAAGTTGCCCTCTGGTTCCGCCCCGAAGAAATTGTCCATTGGGGGCGGGAAATCGATCGCTGGATTTTTGAATAAAATACCGTGAGCGTGATGGTGCTTTCTCCCGAGCAAATTTATTCCCGCTTAGAACGTGTTCTTCCCAAGGTGCAAAAACCTGGCCGTTACACAGGCGGCGAGTTGAACCAGGTTGTAAAAGACTGGCAAGCGACTCCCACCCGGGTAGCGCTTGTTTTTCCTGATCTATATGATATTGGAATGTCCAACTTGGGGCTGGCAATTCTGTATGACCAGGTTAACCAGCGCTCAGATGCCCTGGCAGAACGCGCTTACGCACCCTGGCACGATATGGAAAGCGCCATGCGCCAGGATGGTATCCCCCTCTATTCGCTGGAAACCAAACATCCTCTGGCAGCCTTCGACATCATTGGCTTTTCATTGCCTTACGAAACGCTCTATACCAACGCCTTAAACTTGCTAGATCTGGCGGGTATTCCTTTGTTCGCCGCCCAGCGCACTGAACAAAACCCCTTGATCATTGCAGGTGGACACGCTGCGTATAACCCCGAGCCCATGCATGCCTTTATCGATGCGTTTGTGATCGGCGAAGGCGAGGAAGTTATCCACGAGATCATTGCCGCTCACCAGGCCTGGCGCTCCTCGGGCCAATCGCGCCAAGAGCTGCTTGAGTCCCTGGCAAAGATATGGGGGGTTTATGTGCCATCCTTATACCAGGTGATTTACGAAGAAGATAGGACCATCCAGGCTATCGAGAAATTGTCCAGCGAGGCATCCTTGCCCGTGCTCAAGCGCATTGTGCCCAAGCTGCCTCCCCCTCCGACGCTTTTCATCGTCCCTTATATCGACACCGTTCATAACCGCGTTCCTGTCGAGATCATGCGAGGTTGTACGCGTGGCTGCCGTTTCTGCCATGCAGGAATGATCAATCGCCCTGTCCGGGAGCGCCCGGTCGAGGAAATTGTTCAAGCCATTGAGCAAGCGCTCGAACATACCGGCTTTGAAGACGTGGGGTTGCTATCGCTTTCATCTTCAGACTATACGCATATCCTTGAACTGGTAAAAATCCTCAGTTCACGTTTCGCCGGCAAGCACCTGGGCATTTCCCTGCCATCTTTGCGCATCGAATCCTTCTCTGTTGACCTGATGGAAGAATTGCGCGGCTCGCGCTATGGCGGATTCACCCTGGCGCCGGAAGCTGCCACCGAACGTATGCGCGAGATCATTAACAAACCGGTAGATACTCAGCAATTACTCTCCATCGCTCGCGAAATATATGGGCGCGGTTGGACCACGCTCAAGCTTTACTTCATGATCGGTCACCCCGCCGAAACCATCGAAGATGTGCAAGCAATCGTGGATTTGTGCAAAGCTGTGCTGGCAGAAGGACGTAAGGTGATCGGGCGGCGGGCGCGCCTGAACGCCGGAGTCAGCACTTTTGTGCCCAAGCCGCATACACCCTTCCAATGGGTTTCGTGCGATACCCGTGAGCAGATCGAAGCCAAGCAAAGCCTGCTCAAACATGAGCTGCGCGATCGGGATATCAAGCTGTCCTGGACGGATCCTAACGACACACTCTTAGAAGCCTGGCTTTCTCGCGGCGACCGCCGCATGGCAGAGGTAATCTATGCGGCCTGGCAACATGGTGCGAAATTTGATGCCTGGCAAGACGAACTGCGCTTTGAAATCTGGATGGGAGCCTTCGAAACCGCCGGATTAGATCATACTTTTTACACGAATCGCACCCGCCGCATGGATGAAATTTTCCCCTGGGATCATATCGCTGCCGGTGTACATAAGGATTTTCTGGTTGAAGATTACCAAATGAGCCTGCAAGGAAAAACACGCCCAGATTGCCGCGAGCACTGCTATGCCTGTGGCATACTGCCTACCTTTTCCGAGCTGCGCAGCTTATATCCAGGTCAGACATGGCAATGTCCAGAAGTTCGCCCCAAGAGCAAACGCGGCTCCAGAGATAAAACGCCACCAGACCCGCTTGCTCTGGAAAGATGAGCAAACCCCATGCGTATCCGCATCTTCTTCCACAAGACAGAGCATATGCGTTTCACCGGCCATCTCGATCTCCATAAGACATGGGAGCGAACCTTTCGCCGCGCCAGGCTGCCACTAGCATATAGCCAGGGATTCCACCCACAACCGCGCTTGAGCCTGGCTTGCGCCTTACCTCTTGGATTGACCAGCTCGGCAGAAGTATTAGACGCCTGGTTGGAAAGCGAGCTGCCAACAGAAACCATCCAGATGCAGATGGAGGCAGCCTTACCACCCGGCATCTACCTGTCTGGCCTGGAAATAATTACCGGCCCAGTCCCTGCCTTACAAACCCTGGTGCGTTCCGCCGAATACCAGATCACCTTGCTCGAGAGCATGGCCAATCTCGATGCCCGCCTGGAAAAACTCCTGTCGGCCGAGGATATTCCCGCTGAACGGCGAGGAAAAATCTATAATTTGCGACCTCTGATTGAGGATTTGCAGCGTTTAGCAGATACGGCAGAAGGTTTGCCGTGTCTGCAAGCGCTCCTGGCAGCACGCGAAAGCGCCACCGGCCGACCAGACGCCCTGCTTACGGCTTTAAACCTGGATCCTCTGGCCGCTCGCGTTCATCGCACCCGCCTTTTATTCGCGCCTCACTTGCCCAGCGTTTGAGGCTATGCTACACTTGATCTATTCGATATAGCGTATCAATGCATTGGTTTCTGCATGCCGGTAAATCATAGAACGAACCAAAAGAAGCCTGCAGGAGGTTAATAATGGAAACTGCTATTGCCCTTTTACTTTCATTGTTTTTTGGCTTTGTGCCAATGTTTATCTTTGCCTATATCATCTATTGGCTCGATCGGTACGAAAAAGAGCCAAAGCTGCTGTTGGGGATTGTTTTCATTTGGGGCGCACTGGTTGCAGCAGGCGGGGCTTTCATAATCAACACGGTGTTAGGCTTAGGCGTGTATATTTTCACCAGTTCGGAGGCTGCTACCGATATTGCCACGGGTTCTTTGATCGCGCCGGTGATCGAAGAACTGCTGAAGGGTTTTGCCGTATTGATTGTATTCATCCTATTCCATAAAGAATTCGACGGTATCCTGGATGGGATCGTATACGCCGCGATCGCTGCACTGGGCTTTGCAGCGACAGAAAACGCTTACTATATTTATAATTATGGCTACCTGGAGAGTGGCTTTGTCGGCATCGGCATCCTCACATTCGTGCGGGTTATCCTGGTCGGCTGGCAACATCCCTTCTATACTGCCTTCACCGGTATCGGCTTTGCCATTGCGCGCCTGAATCGAAGCACGCTGGTCAAGTTAACAGCTCCCCTGATCGGGTTATGTATTGGTATCTTCGCACACTCAGCTCACAACACCCTGGCGACTTTTTTGCCGGGGTTGAGCGGCCTGGCCATAGGCACCTTTATTGATTGGTCCGGTTGGCTGGTTATGATCATATTCATCCTCTGGGCGCTGTATCGCGAACAGCGCTGGCTCACCGCCCATTTACGCGAAGAAGTGCAGCTTGGCGTGATCACACCCCGGCAGTACAACGTGGCCTGCTCGGCCTGGTCGCAGAGTTATGCCGGTTTTTCAGCCCTGTTCTCCGGACGGTATGGTCTCACGCGGCGTTTCTATCAGGCTGCCGGTGAGTTGGCCTTCAAGAAATACCAGCGCCAGACCATGGGAGATGAAAGCGGAAACACTGCCATCATAGAAAAACTGCGCACCGAACTGGCCCACCTCTCTCCGCATGTTCCAGCTTGAGGTGGGCAGCAAGTACACTTAATAAAGGTATTACAGAAATACACTCTCGTGGTAGAATAGCAACGCATTGCCCCTATAGCTCAGTGGATAGAGCGTTGGCCTCCGGAGCCAAAAACATGCGTTCGAGTCGCATTAGGGGTACCTAGCAGGAGGTTTATCATGATGCAATATCGCAAATTTGGCCAGTTAGATTGGCAGGTTTCTGCATTGGGTTTTGGCTGCATGCGCTTGCCGATCCTGGAAGGTAATTCAGCCAAGATTGACGAGGCCGAGGCCGCCCGCATGTTAGCGCACGCCATCGATCAAGGCGTTAATTACGTAGATACTGCCTACCCATACCATGGCGGGCAAAGTGAAATATTCGTCGGCAAATTCCTTAAGAATGGCTATCGCCAGAAAGTACGCCTGGCAACCAAGTTGCCCTGTTGGCTGGTTGAGTCGAGCGCAGATTTCGATAAATACATCAACGACCAGCTAAACAAGTTGCAAACGGATCATATTGATTTCTACCTGCTGCATGCTCTGGGCAAGGAACGCTGGACCAAGATGAACACGCTGGGTGTGTTGCCCTGGGCCGAAAAAGCAATCACTGATGGACGCATCGGCTGCCTGGGTTTCTCTTTCCATGACGACTTCGAGGCCTTCCAACAGATCATCGATGCAACCGACCTATGGAAATTCTGCCAGATCCAATACAACTACATGGATGTGGATGAACAAGCAGGCATGAAAGGGCTGCAATATGCAGCCGCCAAAGGATTGGCCGTGGTGATCATGGAACCTATCCGCGGAGGCCACCTGGCCAACCCGCCACAGCCTGTACAGATGCTCTGGGATCGTGCTCCCATCCGGCGTTCGGCAGTGGATTGGGCGCTGCAGTGGCTCTGGAACCAACCCGAGGTCACCCTGACTCTAAGCGGCATGAGCACCATGCAGCAGGTAGAAGAGAACCTGCGCTCTGCTGAGCTGGCAAGCGTTGGATCGCTCAGCCAGGCTGAACTTGACCTGGTCAATCAGGTACGCGATCAGTACAAATCGCTCTCTCAAATCCCTTGCACCCAATGCGAATACTGCCTGCCATGCCCAAGCGGTGTCAACATTCCGCGCAACTTCGCCGTTTACAATGAATATGCGATGTATGGCCAATTGGAACACGCTCGCGTTGCATACAACCAGTGGATACCGGCCGATCAGCGCGCCGACCAGTGCCTGGACTGCAAGAACTGCGAGGATCTGTGCCCACAGCACATCCCCATCAGCGAATGGCTGCCGCGGATCCACGAATTGCTAGCAACATCCAAATAACTGCCTAGCGGTCCTCCACAATAACGGTATCGCTGGCGCTGCGGCCGAACACTTCGGGCGAATACATTTCTTCTGCCTTAGCAGGCGGAACTACAAAAACGCCCGGTGTGGTTGCTCTGGTGATATAGGTATATTCATACACACCATCCCACAGCAGCGAAGTAAAAGCTTCGGCGCGTTCGTCGCGCAGATTTTGGTGTTCGTACCAGGTCCACCACCACCAATACCGGGGGGATTGTTCTGACGGATCCTGCGGCGCGCTGCCTGAAACTGCCAGGGCCGGGTTTACAATCTCCAAACCGGCTGGCAGTGGATCGACCAGGGCCACATGGTAGCGGCGATTATCCGCCACCATCGTGATCCGCACCCGCACACGTGCCCCAGCCTTGATATGCCAGGCACCTTCTTTGTCCTGGTACACATCGCCGGGATCGTCCACGGCTTCGTAACGACGCTGCACCACAAAGCCCATATCCAACGGATCGAGCTGCAGATCGGTAGGAGCATAACGCAAGCCTAAGCGATAATACAGGCGACCGGGCCCCTCTTTGCTCAGGATCAAATCCTGCATACCGCCGCCACCCAAGTCTTCATCCACCAGATAGGCCATCGGAATCTCGGTTTCGATCCGCTCGGTTGTCCGTCCTTCGTACTTATGGCTGCCGACATACGTTTCGCCCAGCCAGAAACGGGCCACAAAATCCGGCGTCTGGGACTCGAAGGTGTTGAAATAACGATCCAACGCCAACAGCGCAAAAACGTTCTCTTGCGTATTGTACCAACGCCCCTTGGTACGGTGAGCCAGCAAGCCGGTGACCAGCTTGGGGATCACGTCGCTCTGTGGATTGTCGATGATCAGAGCATCCAACAGGATAGCATCGGTGCGCCGGTCAGAGCTAAGCAGCAGGTAAGTCTGATCATCATAATGCGTAGTGAAGTTTGCTGCCCCGGCTGTCTCAACCACCCGGTTGTTGACATGGTGCCGGATGGCATCGAGCTGCTCGCCAGTATTGGGCGCGTCCTGCAGCACCGGCCACAACCAGCCAACGGCTTCCAGGGACAACTTTTCCAGGCCGGCTTCCTTGATCAGCTTCACAGCCTTTTCTGGGTCGCCATCACCCATCAAATTGCGCACATATAGAGCATATGAGCTCAGAGTCCAGCGGGTTTGCTGACCGTACCAGGCCGGGTAATAATTCTCGATCTGGCGTAGATATTCCAATCCCATCTGTTTCATATCGGAAGGAACCGTAAAACCTTTTTGCTCTGCACGGTAGAGAGCATGCGCCACGTGAATGGTATTGAAGGGAATTGACTCGTACCCGCGCCGCCAGTAGGGAAAACCGCCATCGTAGTTCTGTATGCCGCGCAGGCGCTCGATGTCGCGCTGCACAGCAGACTCCATCGCTGCAGGCGATGGCAAGCCATCGGCCTCGAAGGCCGTCAGCACATCGCGTAAAGCCGCTACCGCCAAGATACGGGAAGAAAGCTGTTCGGAGCATTCATATGGGTAAGACACCAGGTACAACACCGCGTCTGTTAACGCCTGCAGTGCGGTGGATGAAGTGTTGATCTCCAGGCCTCCGTACTGCGGGAATACTCCCTGTGGCGCCAGCACCGGTTGGGCCACCGAACCTTCATCGAGGACACCATAGGTGGCAAAGGCCTCCGTAGTGGCAGGCGTATATACGGGCATTGTCACGCTGGCCGCGTCCACATAACTACCCGAAACCGCGGCAATCTGCACCACAGCCGTACCGGCCATTTGGGTAGAAGCCGGGAAACGCACCTCAACCCGGTCGCGAGCCGGCACGGTAACGCGCAGGCCTGCGCTGCCGGTCAGGTTCAGGTTCGTAGCGCGCACTGCCACATCCACTACCAGCGGTTCGTTGGTCTGGTTCTGCAAAACTACCGGCAGTTCGAACTGGTCGCCAAAATTCAAGAAGCGCGGCGCCGAGGGACGCACCATCAGCGGCAAGCGCGCCGTCAGGTTCGATTCTCCCATGCCGAACTGTTGACCGCCGCTGACAGCCACCACCATCACCCGGTAGCGCGTCAGGTTGTCTGGCAGCTTGACCGAGATGCGGGCCACGCCATCAGCACCGGTATGTACCGCTGGAGAAAACACTGCCAGGGGATTGAAATTGCTGCGAATAGCAATCATCGGCTGCGCTTCATCCTGCCTGGCGCCCACCGCATCCATCGCCGGCGCGGCAGCTAGATACTCCTTATGAACTTCTTTTTCATCCATCATTTCGACTGTTTGAGTCGCCATAGCCATCTGGTCTGCCGCTTGCGAGTCGATCAGCGACTGCGGGTCGAGCAGCACGATATTGGCACGGCTGTACAGGCTGCTTAAGTCAGCGCTGCGATCCGTGTAAAAGAGGGCCAGCGGATCGCTCATGCTGTAGCTGGTTAAGGCCAGGATGGCCTCGTCAACCACGATCACCGCCAATTCTGCATCTGCAACCGGCTGCCCATTTGCGTCCTTCACCACCACCGTCAGGTTGGTCTCACCGCCTGGCGCCAGCTCGCTCACATCCGGCTGGACATCCAGAGATAACGCACGCTGGTACGGTGGAATACTCAAGTTTAATGCGCCGGTTGCATAAGCAGGCCGTGGGTCTACGCCTTTGATCAGGTTGCCTTGATCATCCACACGCGCAGCAGAGCCCGCCAGGTCAACCTGGATATTCAAGTTGGGAATATGTGCAGCCTCGATCGGCACTTCCAAGACAATCGTACCCTCATCGATGTGGAAAGATTGAGTGTACAACAGGCCGGAGCGTGAAACCGTCAACAGACCCTCGGCAGGTGAAAAAGGAGATTGCACCAAGATGCGGGCCGTATCACCCGGTTGGTAATTCTCCTTATCCGGGATCAAGGTAGCCTCTTCTTGTTCGACCTTGCGAGAGGGAGGGCGCTGCCCGCCGCTCACCCAGCGCGTGAACTGGCTCTGGTTCTTGCGGCCCTTATCATCGGTAACAGTCGCCGTGATACGATAAGAACCACCCACCGTAGTTTGGAAGGTGCAGGATACCGGCTCCTGTTTTGAACCCACAGTGCAGGTTTGTGCATCCACTTCTTCTTCTTGCCAGCCATTACTGCCATATTTCCAATCAAGGCGCGCCGCGCGCACTTCTATCGGGCGGTCGACGACCGGTTTTCCATCCAGGTCTGTTACAATGACGCTGATCTCCAACGGCTGGCCGCGCTCCACGAACATACGTTCACTGCGCAGGCCGACATACAGGCTGGCAGGATGCACCAGCAGGCTGGTCGTCCCCGACCACGACTGGCGGTTGACGTCCATCACCGAGGCTTCCGCCAATATGCTGACCGGCCTGGTGGTTACGAGCTGAGCAAAATCCAACTCGAGGTAATGGGTTCCGGTAGCATCCGTCTGCCCACTGAACGATTCATAAGTCGTACCGCCATCATACGTTCCTTTGGAGTAATAATCATAGAACCGCCACCACGGCTGCCAGACACCGAAGACGAAATCCGGCCAATTGGGCGGCGAGTAGCTGCTGGGCGTAGAAGAGACCTGCCAGGTAACCTCGGCATTGGGCAAGGCGCCGCCGGCATAATAGGCGGCTTCTACCGCCACAATGGCGCTGCCACCGGCAAAGTAAGGAGGTTCGGTCTCGTTGCGCGCCGTGACTTCGAACTCGGGCGTGCGAAATTCCTGGATCTGAAAGCTGTGGTAATATTCCCAACCGCTAAACTGGCTTGCGCTGCTTGCATCCAAGATCAACTGCGTATACCCCAGGTTGACTTCTTCAGGCAGAGTGATCACGAAATCAAAGCCGCCCAGCGCGTTGACGTCCGCAGTGCCGCTCCCCAGGTCATTGCCTTGCGAAGAAACGACGCGGAACGAAACCGATTTCACCAGGCTTCCCACCAGGCCAACATCACCGGTCTGCTTGCCTCCAACACGCCGCAGCCAACCCTTGACATGAACTTCTTCGCCTGGCCGGTACATTTGCCGGTCATCGAACACATACCAGCGCAGCTCATCCGACACGGGGCGTTGGCGCCAACTGCTATCACCCCAGAGATATGTTGAGTTTGGCAGCATAGCCTGGTCACTGCCCTGGCTGGCGACCAGGTAGGTGGCGCCAGAAGGAATGTTAAAGCGGGCAACGCCGTCTTCGTCTGTGGTCGCCAGAGCCGAACCAAGGCTGCTGGATACCTTGACATTCGCCAGAGCAGCGCCATCCTTGAGAGCCGTTGTCCAGACCACCATCTCACTGTGATCGACAAAGGCATCCAATCCAATCTGCGTGATTTGCACCCAGGCAGTCACGGTCTGGTAGCGCCAGTCCCAAACATTTTGGAACAAGCCCTTGGGCGGCGAAACGATCACGATGAAATGCCCGTATGCCCCGTCCATTTCTTTGCTCAGGTCGATCTTGACTTCGGTCAGCGCATCTGCTGCGCTTTCCACAGCCTGGCTGTCATTGCGCACCCGGCGGCCCGGAGGCTTGGGAAGCGAATTTTCTTGCTGAAAATCCATCAGATATTGTTTGTATGCCGGCCAATCGGATGGTTGAACGGCATAAATCTGAACATCCAGCTTGCTGTAATTGATGGCATAAACTGAAAACTCCGGCTTCTTAGCAGCGGGGTCAATCGTCATGAACGTCTGGCTGGGTCCGGCCAGGCGAGATTCGGCCGGGCCGATCTGGAAAGTAAGGGTAGCATCCTTCCCCAACACCTGTCCAAATGTATCTTTCAAGTCTCCGCTCACTACCATCGTGTATGTCGTTTGCCCCCGGGTAGCACCATGGATCTCAATCGTATCGCCCACCACATTGACCGAAGCGCCCGGCAGATCGGGGGCAATGCGCAGCATAGCATCTTGATAAGCAGCAGCATCGATCGGGTTGTTTAAGCGGATATAGAGCGGCGTCAAAGGTCGGCAGGGATCATCCGACCAATAACAGCCATGATCATTGATTCGCAGCGGTGCATAGGTGCGAAAGCTATACGTCTGCGCATCCACTGTTTTCAGAGAACCTTCCGCCGAAGGTGTTCCCGGGCCAATCGTCACGGTGATGATCGTATCGGCCGGCAGTGGTTCCTTGGCGCGAAAAGCCAACCAGCGCGATTCCTGGGCGGTTGCAGACAGGCTGCCAACAGTTTTGTCTGCCTTTAGTTCGGCTTCGCTGGCCATCACCACATCCACCTTCTGGCTGTCTGCGGTCACCCGGATAGTTTCCAACACCGCGGCCGGGTTAATGCGTTGATCAAACGCCACAAAAAAGAGTGGGTTTAACGGCTGTGGCTCGTTATAAGGATACGTTGTAACCACTTTAGCCGGCGGCGTTGTAAAAGTCCATTCAACGGCCTTCGCCAGCACCCCGCCCGTCGCCGAACGCGTTCCAGCCGGGATGCGCACGTGGTATTCCGTTGACTTGGGCAGGCGGTCGATCAAATCAGAATCATATTCAAAACTCAGCGTCCGCGTTCCCAACCAGCGCCAGGTTCCCGCAAGCTGCGGCTCGATCTGCACCGGCACATCTTCTGCTGCCAGATCTTCAAGCGTTCCCAGCGGCACCATCGGTTGGTTGAAGGTTACATTAACAAAAGGTGCAATTGCCACTTCGCCCTCCGGGGCGTGGCGCAGCACCTCCAACGGGCCAGAGGCGGCCACATCCGCGGGCTCGACAGGCGATTCGGGAGGAAAAGGCTCCGAGACCGTATCACCCGGTAAAGGAGGCGGGATCGGGTCACCCGGCAATTTAAAATCAACCTGCTGGGATGGCTCGACTGTTATCACCGGCAGCCGGTTGAGGATACGTTGGGTTTCTTCATCAGAAAGCGGCTCCCCAGTCACTACCGGCAAAGTCGCCGCCGGAGTAGGCTGAGGTTGTCCCTCATTCAAAATGACAGAAATATTTTGTGGATCACCGCTCATGATGGTTTCGACTCCAGAGGCTCCAGTATTCTCCGTGGTATTGACCGGGATCGTCCGGCCATTGGCTGAGACGTTCCATTGACGGTATAGTTTTACGCCCAGGTACCCCCCAACAGATACCACACAAGCCACCGCCAACAGGATCATACCTGTTAACAGACATTTGGATCTTCCCCAAGATTTCTTTTGGACCGTTGACATTTCAGAGCCATCCTTTCTAACCAGCCTTATACGCCATGTAACATCGCCAGAGCGCCATACCTACTAGACGTAATAATCCATCTGTTCGTTCCCAAATCATCAAGCAATCTTTTCTGCAGCAAACTCTTCGGCTGTCAACGCTAACGATTTCTTTTGGCCGCGCACCAGCGCAGCAGTTATGACAACTGAAGGTAGTTTGCCTTCCAGGTTAGCCAACAGCTTCCCGGCTTGTTGTTTCTGTTCATCATAACTGGTTGGGTGATATAAGATCAGCCCAATCAACTCAACGGCTTTTTCTTCCCGTCCTGTTCTCGCATAGTACCGGCTGCACACAATTAATATAACCATCACCAATGGCAGCGCCTGTATTTCGATAGATAACTTCAAAGCATCCGTGAGATGACTGTGGGCTTCTCGAAAACGCTCGGTATCGCAATATACCCCGCCCAGGCCACACAAAGCATTAGCTACACCACGGCGATTACCAATCTCATCAGAAAGCTTGAGATTCTGCTGAAAAAACCAGACTGCGTCTCGCAGGTTACCCTGCTCATAAGCCGCAAATCCCAGGTTATTCAGGCAAAAGGCTTTGCCTGCCAGGTCACCGATCGCCGAACGGATATCCAGGTTCTCCTGATAAAGCCGGACTGCTTCGGAATAATCTTTATAAAAGCTGGCAATAGCCCCCAAATTATTTAAGGCGATTCCCATACCGCGTTGATACCCAATTTTCCGGCACTCATCCAGACTCTCCTGATACACTTGACGAGCCAGCGGATAATCTCCTAAAGAATAATTCAAAGTCCCGAAATTAAGCAGGGTATCGATATACCCCAATTGATCTCCAATCGCCCGGCTGATTTCCAGGCTTTCCTTGTAAAAAGGTTGAGCTTCCTGGCTTTTACCGAGCGCAAACAAGCGGAGGTAGAACGGGAAAAGTTGCAGGAGCAATTCATC
>CAZVRZ010000109.1:0-4759 GCA_964629965.1 uncultured Anaerolineaceae bacterium | reverse complement strand
GACTTTGCTGGTAATAGGTTTCTGCTTGCTGATAATCACCCTGGTCATACATCGTTTGGCCAAGAAAGAGCAGGGCAAAGGCACGGATATCATCAGATTCCACCGATTGGGACAAAGCCAGGCTTTTTAAAAGATATGGGCCCGCCTTATCATATAAACCGAGCCTGTAACAGAAGGATCCCAGGCAAGCGATAAGATGGCCCAAAAGTATCGAGTACTGTGGTTCAACGATTTCCTTTTCACTTTCAACAACCGCGGCCGCTGTTCCAAAACTCTCAACGCCCTCATGAAACCAACCGCGAGTTTCAAAAAAAAGATACAAGCTATCTAAGGAATTTGCAATCTGGGTATATTTCCTGCCTTCCACCGCCCACTGCCAGCTTTTACGAATATTACCGATCTCTTTGCTGATTTCATCCAGGACCAATCTTTGTTTTGCTCCTATCAAACCATCTTTACGCAGCATCAAGAAGGTTGTGTAGTAGTCACAGTGTAGATTTCGGATCTTATGATCCTCTTCTGGGTCAACAGCAAGTTTTTCGGCAGCATACTGTTTCAATAGGGGGTGTAACTCAAATCGTTCCTGAGCATCCTGAACCGAGGTAACAATTTTTCGCAGCAGAGATTTATCCACCAAAGTGCATATAACCGGCAAAGATGCAGTTGCCACCTGGGCAGCAGCATGACCGCCAAATTCACCTTGGAACACTGACAGGCCAAGCAGGACTCTTCTTTCTATCTCTGATAACATTTTCCAGGACTGATCGAATAAAGCCTGGATGCTGCTGTGCCGTTCAGGGTAGTCGTTCACAACGGATTTTAGGAAACCACTGCTTTGTTGAATCTTCTCAGCAATCTCCCGGCAAGAGATGTATTGCAGCCAGCCAGTCGCCAATTCGATGCCCAGCGGCAGGCCGCCCACCAATCGGCAGATCAAGTTGGCCGAAGGTATGTCTGCATCGGATAGAGTCAGGCCGGCCCGCGCCTGGCGCGCGCGTTGGCGAAATAGCTGCACTGAATCGCACTCTTCAGCAGATTCGTCCAGGTTACCCTCGGGAACAGGCAGGCCGGTGACCTCAAAAACCCACTCTGCTTTGAGGCCCAGCCTGGTACGCGTGGTGACCATGATCTTTACCAGCGGAGCAGCATCCAAAATCTCATTCAGGGATCCGGCGCCCTCCAGAAGGTGCTCGAAATTGTCCAACAGAAGTAAAATTTCTTTGTCGCGCAAGTAGTTGGTCAACTGGCTTTGATGAGTTTCGCGGCCCGAGATGGGCAAACGTAAAACATCAGCGATGGTTGAAGCAATCCCTTCCGGCGATTCGACAGGGGTCATGGAAACAAAAAACACCCCGTTGATGAATTCGTTGATAACTTCGGTCGCTGTCCGAACTGCGAGACGAGTCTTGCCGATACCACCCGGGCCCACCAGGCTGAGCAGGCGGCATTGACTATCCTGGAGACAATCTTCTAGAGCCGTGAGATCAGAAATCCGGCCCACGAAAGACTGAGGAAACGTAGGCAGGTTGCATCGAATTCCATTCTGCGCAGCCCGAACGCGCTCAAATAGGGTCTGTGTTTCGCCGGCAGGCTCCACCCCTAATTCGGTTGCCAGAATGCGCCGGCAGCTTTCAAACTGGCTAAGAGAAGCGCTGATCTGGCCTATACGCGCAAAAATACGCATCAATTCGCGGTGGGCCTCCTCTCGGCAAGGTTCGATTTCGATCTGCCGCCAGGCATATTTCTGAGCCAGGCTGTAATTGCGCCGGCAAATGGAAGATCGTGTCAGGTGATATAACGCTCCCAATACCTGCATACGCAGGCGTTCTCGATAGACCACGAGCCAATTCTCGAACTCGGCGCTATCACCTACCACCAGGCCTTTCAGAAACTCCCCTCGGTACAAATTTATCGCATTTTCCAGGTGCAAAAGGCAGGAAGGACAATCTTCAAGTGCGTGATGCGCATGAGCCTGGCAATCGGCAAGCGCCCGGGAAAATTCACCGGCATCCACAACACAATTCACTTCGGGATGGATCTGGATAGTATCGCGATCAGCAAGAATGAACTCATGAGCATCATCCTGCTTGCGCAGCGCCGAACGAAGTTTTAATAATGCCTGGCTAAGACTGTGGCGGGCATCTTCCGGAGACTGGTCGGGCCAAAACAGCGTCGCCAGGAATTCTCTTCGTTGAGGTATGGCGGATTCCATCGCCAGGTAGGCCAACAAGGCGCGTACTTTATCATACCCAAAATCCAGGACAGGCTGCCCGTTGATACTGGCTTGAAATGCCCCTAACACCAGGAGTGACATAGTTGTACTAAACTGCAGAGTCATGAATATATTATACATTAGCATTTTTGATAGTTTGTTGATACTGGTTTGGTACAACAGAACCATGGGAAAAAGCATCCCTAAATACCAATCCTATTTGCTTGGCTGTGGGATGAGAAGACGATTACAGGCACTGTTTAGGAAAAATTCGTTTGATAAGTAAACTTCCGGCATTATTATCGAATCGCACCTGGCGGTTATCTCTGGTGGGGCTGTCAGCCGGTTTGGCGTTGATCATCCTGTTCTTCGGATTCTCTCTCCGGGTGCGCGCCGGCAGTTGCACCGTGGATGATGATCCCGGAGCCGATTACACTACCATCCAGGCTGCGGTGGATAACGAAACCTGCGATGAAATCACCGTAGCTGCCGGTACTTTCGCCGAGCATATTGTGATCAGTCGGAGCCTGGTACTGCAAGGCCAGGGGGTTGACACGATCATCGAAGGAGATCTATCCCTGGGAGAGCCCCTGATCACGATCAGCGATATGGCTGAGACGGTCAGCATCTCAGGGATCTATATTCGTTATGGCTATGCAACCCAAGGAGGAGGCATTTATAACGAGGGAGGTCTGACTCTCACGGAGGTTTATGTTAACGAAAACCAGGCGCAAAATGGCGGTGCGATCTATAACAATGGGGGCGAGCTGACCATCCTGAACGCCACCATCGAACTGAACAGCGCTACGGACGACGGCGGTGGCATTTACAATTATTGGGGAACTGTCACGATCCAGAACACATTGATCGTATCGAACCAGACCGCTACTGAAGGCGGAGGCATTTATAGTGCAAATACAGAAGATTTATTGAAAATCCTGGGCAGCCGTCTGGTTGAGAATGAAAGCAGAAATGGCGGCGCTCTGTTTCTTAGTTATGGTGATGTGGAAATCATTAACAGCCAGATCATACAAAACCATGCCAGTAACATTGGCGGCGGGATTCGTGCTACCGCTCTTGAGATCGTTAACAGTGAGATCAAAGGTAATTCCGCAGACAACTACGCCGGTGGTATTTACGTTGAGCAACTCGACATGATCAATTGCCAGGTGATAGGGAACAGTTCTAATATTTACGGCGGTGGTATCAGAGCAACCACTTCGACATCCTACGAAAGTTCTCATTCCATTGAAAGCAGCTTGATCATGAATAATACGGCCGTGGGAAATGGCGGAGGCATCAATGCAGACGCCCCAATCGCCATCTACAACAGCACGATCAGCCGTAACAGCGCGTATCGAGGCGGAGGCATTGAATCATCTGACACACTTGAGATCACCTACAGTACGATCAGCACCAATACCGTGACAAATTCTGGCGGCGGCATTTACTCCGTGGGGATCTTAGAAATATCCAATAGCACTCTCTACAGGAATACCGCCATATCAGGCGGCGGGATCTATGCTTCTGGAAGTATGACCATCACCAATGCCACGATCAGCGGTAATTCCGCCAGCAACCACGGAGGAGGAATATATTCGTCAGGCAGCAATGGACCACTTCATAGCCTCACGATGACAGACAACGCGGCAGACTCAGATGCGAGCGACGCTGGCGATGGTGGCGGTATTTACCAATATGGATCCGTATTGAATAATATAACAGTAACCAACAGCATCATTGCTGCCAACTTCGATCGCTCACCAACGGCAGCCAATAAATACCCCGATTGTTCTGATTATAGCTCTGATATCATCAGCGGCGGTTACAACCTGATTGGCATTACTGATGGCTGCAGCGGCTTTACCGCACCTGGCGACCAGGCCGGCACCAGCAGCAGCCCGCTCGACCCCAAGCTTGCTCTTCTGGCTGATATCGGCGGTTCTACCCTCACACATGCACTCAAGTACACGGTTGCAGTCCACAGCCCAGCGGTCGATACCGGCCTGCCAACAAGCTGCTTGAGCGCCGATCAACGCAATGCGACCCGGCCGGTAGACGGGGATGGGGATGGCAGCACAGTTTGTGATATCGGAGCCTTTGAACGCGGCGGAGTAGTTCCCACGCCTACACCAACACCTACCCGCACTTCGACGCAAACCATCACACCCACCCCCAGTTCCACAGCCACGCGCACACCCACGCCGACGAAATCATCTACACCAACCCGCACGACAACTTCAACACGGACTCCGACACAAACTTCCACCCAGACGCCGTCTCCCAGCACCACAGCCACCAAAACGGCAACCGGAACAACGACCAGGACACCCACTCCCAGCCAGACATCGACAAAAACTGCAACCCCAACCATCACCAGGACGCCTACCCTCACCCAAACGCTGCCCCCCGGCGTGACACCCTCTTCCACAGCCACCAGAACAGCGACCAGGACGCCCACCCCCAGCCAGACATCGACCAAAACTTCTACTCCAACCATCACCAGGACGCCTACCCTCACCCAAACGCTGCCCCCCGGCGTCACAC
>CAZVRZ010000108.1:0-18801 GCA_964629965.1 uncultured Anaerolineaceae bacterium | reverse complement strand
GGGATGAATCCTACTTGCTCAAGGTCTTGGCCGTTTGAAATGCGATTACCCTATCTTGCATCTGCTCTGCCTGATTCACGCATCCCATGATATCTTTCATGTGAACGCCACGCGGCGTGCCAATTTGGGTAATCACGGCGTCCAGGGTCTCAAACTGCTAGCCGATCACCTGCATGCGCTTACCGGCGGCATGGATCTTCTGGTAGATATCCGGCCAGTGCGAGCAGTCAAGTTGTCCATCGCCGGGAACCCACTGCACGCCGTCCAACTCCGGGATCGCCAGGAACATGTCCAGGTGTGGAATCTCGCCGACATCATCCAGGTGAATAAAGCTGTGCGGCAACTATTGGCAGGTCACTGCTAGCTCGGGTAAGCAGAACTTCTTGAACATGCGCGGGCTGATCATGTAGCTAAAATCCGACTGCAGGATGTAGGTGGGCTGGATCGAATAGGTCACCGACCACTCCGAGTATCCCGGCGTCACGGATGCCAGGATGGCGTTCAAATCTTCGTAAGCGTGCCGCCAGGCAGTATGCGCCTCCCACACCAGGTGCTCGACCTCGCCCGGCGCATCGTACAGATCCATCAGCAGCCTATGCGATGGGCGGAAGGTAGAGAGCACATCGATCACGCCACCCAAATCGTTCATACCCATCACCACCTGCCCCCCGCCAGCGCTCCATTGCCGCCAGGTAGATATCCTAGATACGCTGCGCCCAGGGGTTGTCCGGATTGTATACCAGGTGGATATCGTGAATATCAAGCTCTGCCGGCGGGTGGAACCATACCCGCCCAGAAGAGTTGTCCAGCCTCCCGCCGAGCATGGCCGCCAGCGCCCCCGGACCAAAGCGGGCGGCCTGGGTTAAGTTCGGAGAGAACAACCGGGATCAGCTAAACATTATTATACAGGGAGTTTGCGGTAAAGAGCACCGCTGCGGTAAAGAGCACCGCTGCAGTTGAGAACAATCCTTGGAATATCGAGAGGCTTTACACCAGTGCTGGCAGTATTTTTCCATCAAAAGTGAATTTGTGGTATAACAGAGTCAGGAGTTTGAACAACTAAATCATGCCAAGGTGCACATGTGCGTTTTACCGTGGGAAACCGCTCGAGCCGAATTTTAACAATTTGCTTTGTATCGCGATTGAATTAGTGAAATTCCCGACCAATGACAACGTGAATCCGCGCTGTTCTGAAACTTTGGGAACCCTGCCGGTCTGCCGAGTCGAGCCACTTGCACCCCAAGAAGAATCCACCCGCTCGACACTGGTCAAAGCCCTGTTTAGCAGGAGATCCTAGCTAACCCAACCTCCTCTCCACTATAGATGAGGAAATGGAAAAGTTTTTACGTCAGCACCTGGAGTCCGTCGCCAATCGTTTGAATATTCCCCTTAATCAATACCATTGAGCCATGAGCCCTTCTATCGAACTCTCTGTTATGAATCACCATGGGCGAAGCGAAAGCACGCTGGAACCCCTGCTGAAAAAATTCAGCGCAGCCGCCGGCATAGATGTTAATCTTTCTGTGCTTCACTGGCCCGTGGGCCACGCCACCTTAAACAATTATGCTATCCATCATCGGGGCCCGGATGTCTCCGAAGTCGGGACAACCTGGGTGAGCGATCTGATCGTAACCAACGGCTTGCGCATGTTCACGCCCGAGGAGTTCAAGCGCATCGCTCTCCCCGAAGATTTCCTACCAGCCAGCTTGCAAACCTGCCGCCTGGTCGGTGAGCGCGCCTTGTGGGCTGTGCCCTGGCTAGCCGAAACTTATTCTATCCACTATCGGAAAGACCTGCTGGCTCAGGCAGGGATTGATGAAGAGAGTGCCTTTGTCTCGCTGGAGGCCATCGAAAAGACAGTGGCTCGCTTGAAAGAATCCGGCGTGGAGATCCCTGTGGAACTACCACTCCAGATCAACCTCAACACGAACTTGCACAGCCTGGCATCTTGGGTATGGGCCAGCGGGCAAGACTTTACCACACCTGATGGAAGACAAGTTCTCTTCAATCAGCCACACGTTGTACAGGGTATCCGCCGCTATCTGGGATTGCTGAGCAATCTTTCTCGTTCGGCATTACTGCGCCTCCGCAATCGACAAGAATGGGATCTGTTTCGCAGTGGAGAATCAGCCATCTATTTTGCATCTCAAATATCTGATATATCTGGTCCGCCGTTGGAACCAGTGGTAGAGGCAAACCACGGTCTTTGCACTTTTCCCAGTCCAGCCTTCGTGGGTGGATCCAACCTGGTAGTTTGGAATCACTCACGCCAGCCGCGTCTGGCGCTACAACTTGTGCGGTTTCTGGCTAGTTCTGAGGCACAGGCGGCCTGCGCCTTGCCGCTCTCGGAAATGCCTGCTCGCGTGGACTTACTTACCAAATCGCCATTTGACCAGGACCCGCTGCTGCGAAGCTCAGTACAGGGCTTGATGAACGGACAATCTTATATCTCTATTCCTTTGTGGGGTTTGATCGAAGACCGGTTGGTACGCTCTCTTCTGGCCATCTGGGAAGACATCGCCGCCTGGGCAGAATCCGGTACGGGCCCTTCTCCCTTTGAAAACCTGGAACCCGTACTACTCCAACACCTGGACCCACTCACCAAACGGTTGAACATAACCTTATCCAATTATTGCTCAGCTTAAAAATTTCGCTAAGCATTCATATGTCAGGTGGTCCTTATCTTGGAAGAGTTGCCAAGCATTTTCAGCTATTACTTAAGCAGTAGTACGAGATGATTGCTCGAGATTTTTTGGGAAACACTTGGAGCATTCAGTGCATGGGCTGTGATATCGCTCGAGAGGTTATGTGTCCTCCAGGAGGAATCATTAGGCGCAGCGCACATTTCATAATTCACCAGGATCCGCTTGTTCCCCTGCCTGGTTTCCTGGTCGTTGCTGCCGTCCGTCATATCAATTCTATAGGTGACATGGCCGAAGACGAATACATTGAATTTGCCGGACTGGTTAAGAAAACCCATAGGGCGATCAAAAATATTACTGGAGTTGAAATGTTGACTCTGGTTCAAGAGGAACGCTCCAGCCACTTCCACCTCTGGTTTTTTCCATGGGCGCATCAGATCATAGAAAAGCACGGACAGCCATCTTTAAATAAAATCCGAGATATCATGGCCGAGTACACTCAACGAACCATTTACACAGCGGAGTGGGCAGCATTAGAAGAAACGATTGAGAAAATAAGAAACTTGCTTCACACGGATAATATAACTGAGGAGAACTAGATAGAAACGGTCGATCGTTCTGAATGTGTGAGATGCAACAGGGGCGAAAATTGTAACTATATGCTGAAAAATGTGTTTTTTATTTCAGGAAGTAGTTAGCTCTCCAAGACTGGGAGACCGCCATGGAACCAGGAGAGTCAACAATGGATCATTTCAAAATCAACTATATCTTTCTGGAGGGAAACATGAAACTTAGTGCACCAAAACAAATTACCTGGATCATCGCCTTGATACTCGGCATTCTCGGAGTTTTGGGATCTCTAGTAACCATTCCAGTAATTTCTGGGGCCTTAGCTTTCTGGCTTGTGGTGGTGGGGTTGGCACTCATGCTACTGGCCACGTTTGTCGAAGGCCTGTAATACTTACTGTACTGCTCGCCACCCATCAAACAATTAGATAACGCAGGCGGCATTCTGTTGGTCGGTTCCACACAGGCTGTCGTCTGCGTTTATTACAGATTCAACCACTTCTGGGCACTACGCGGCAGATCAGCCAGTGGGCCAACTCGCGTGGTACAGGTCGGCAAGGATTCCACGAATAGCTTGCCATAGCGCTTGGTTAACAAACGACGATCCAACACCACCACCACGCCCCGGTCGGTTTGGGTACGGATCAGGCGACCAAAACCTTGCCGAAAGCGCAGGATAGCTTCCGGTAAAGAATATTGATTGAAAGGGTCTTCAAAGGTTTCAGAACGTGCTGCCACGATCGGATCGGAGGGCACATCAAAGGGCAGTTTGACAATCACCAATACTTGTAATGCATCGCCTGGCAAATCTACGCCCTCCCAGAAAGCCTTAGTACCTAAAAGAACAGCACGATCATCGCTCCGGAAGTTCTCCAACAGGGTGTGTGGGGACGCGCCTTCTCCTTGCTCGTAAATGCGGATATCCTGGCGGGCTAACATTGGCGCGATGGATTGGGATGTACGCTTGAGCTGATCATAAGAAGTGAACAGCACCAGAATATGACCTCCTGTGGCCTGCGCCAGGTTCAACAGAGTTTGCTCAACAGCCCGCTGGTGACCCTGCCGATCACTCGGTTCAGGAATATCGTTTGCCAGGTACAATAATGCTGATGATTCGTAATCGAAAGGCGAGCCTAACGAAAGTTCATAGGCATCTTCAGCATATAGTCGCCCGCGAAGATAATCAAATTCACCTGCTGCTGTCAGCGTGGCCGAGGTCATCACAATAGAAGTTTTCTTATGCCATAAATGTTCCTGCATCAATGGGCCAATATGCAGCGGGGCTGCATTCAAAGAGATACGCCGTCCGCTGGAGTTGATCTCGATCCAATAGATGACTGCTGGATTTGGTTCAAAAACCAGGCCGTTTGCATGCTGGCGAAGTTCATCAAAACGCCGATAAAGCCCAGCCAGGGCGCTGTAAATATCTTCTGCGTCTTCTGGCGGAGTCTCGAACAGATCCCGCATGGCTTGCAAAATATGTCCCAGTGTTTCCACCAATACTTTAAGGGGTTTTTCAGCTTCTTCCCAACACATCTCCACATCCATCCAGGCAGGCAATGTACGCGTGGCTGGCAAGATGCGTTCTTGGTGGGCATAGGTACCCAACGGTCGCCCATCGCGCTGCTCGAAGACAAAACGTTCGATAGACTCGAAGAAACGCCGAATTGCATTATCAAAATGAAAGGCTACATCTGAGGCATATTGCACCAGATTGTTGACCGAGGCATAATCTTCTGGAGAGATCGAATTCTGTAATAGAGTCAGAACACGACCCAACGCGGCGCTATTTGGCCCTCCCAATTCTCGGACAGCGTGATCGATAGCGGTTTGGGTTGCGCTAAAACTCAGGGCATTGGTGGTGGCATCCTCCATGTGGTGCGCTTCATCTACAACTAAATAATCGTATTCGGGCAGCACGCGATTGTTAGCTGCCACATCCGCCAGAAGAAGAGCATGGTTGACAATCAGCAAATGAGCACTTTGAGCACCCTGACGCACGCGATAAAAGGGGCAGATCCCGCCAGCTCGTCGCAGGCAGGTTTCGGTGGTGCAATTATCGTCCTCAGCCGAAATACGCATCCAAACATCTCTCTCGGTAGGGCCATTTAAATTAATCTCACTGCGATCGCCCGAAGAAGAAGTTTGCAGCCAGACCAACACCTTACCCAACACACGCATTTCGTCTGCATTCTCCGGACCGCGACGGCGCATGTTCTCCAAGCGGCGCGGGCACAAATAGTTCGAACGTCCCTTGAGAACCATGGCGCGTAAATCAATGCCTAGAGCCATACATAGATCAGGAATATCCTTATTGATCAACTGATCCTGCAAGTTAATGGTGTTGGTTGATATGACCACCCGCGTGTTGTTCTGGGTTGCCCACAGGGCAGCCGGGATCAAGTAGGCCATGCTCTTACCGGTGCCAGTGCCTGCCTCCACTAACAAATGCTGGCTTTCTGACAATGCCCTGGTCACCGAACGTAGCATTTCCACTTGTTGTGGGCGATGCTCGTAATTCGGAAAAGCGCGAGAGAATGCACCTCCGTACTCCAGTGTTGCCGCAACCTCATCGGAGTCCAAGGGATAAGGATTGGGATTGGGAGCCAAAGGGGGGTAATTGCGCCCTTCGTATCCATCGAAGAGGGGTCCCAGGTAACCGGCGCGTGACTGGCGAGCCGAGATGGTCTCCTTGGAACGCGACCGCAATGCCTCATAAAGCGGCAAAAAACCACCCCATTCCACGTTGTCTGCCAGACGAACAATTTCTGCCAGTGCGGGCAACGGCAGGTGCAAGGCTATATCAACCAGGCGCAAGTAAATACCGCGCGTCACACGAGCATCATCCAGGGCGCGATGAGTAGCCGACAACGGAACGCCGAGCGCCTGCCCAAGCGCGCCAAGATTGTAACGACTGGCGGTAGGTAATAGGACTGATGCCATCTCATAAGTATCTATTGCATCATTCGACCCCAGGATACGATATCGACGCAAGAAAGATAAGTCGAAACGAACATTATGGCCCAAAACAGGCGAATCACCCACAAATTCGACTAGTTCCTTCAGCACTGCCTGGATGGGCGGCGCTTCTCGCACCATCTGATCCGTGATGCCAGTTAACTGAACAACAAAGGGTGGAATGGGACGACCAGGGTTTATCAGTGTGGAAAACTCTGCTTCCACTCGGCGCTCAGTGAAACGCACGGCGCCAATCTCAATAATGGCATCTGTGCCAGGCTCGAGGCCGGTGGTTTCCAAATCAATCGAAACAATGGATTCCATGCCGGGCATTATACCATTGACCTATATAGCAACATGAATTGCGAGATAAGAAACATAAGCCAATTTTCGCTAGAGCCAACACCATATCCAACAGTGCAACAATAGAACATCCTAAAATCCTAGGATTGGGATAAAATCGGGAATCAAAGCTCACGAGGAGAGATGATGGAAACATTCTGGGTCTATCTCGTTCAAGGCGCAGGTCTCGGTATGGCTGCAGCAGTTCAACCGGGCCCATTTCTTACTTTTCTCATCTCGCGCACCCTGGCAAATGGCGACCGGCGTACTCTTCCAGCCGTGCTGGCACCCTTTTTGAGCGATGGACCGATCATCTTACTGATGCTGTTAATCTTAGATAATCTGCCCGAGTGGATGATTCGCCTGCTTAATCTTGCGGGAGGACTTTTTCTCCTACTTCTGGCTTGGAGCAGTTTAAAGCACTGGCATCAACCACAAGATAGCCCTCCACAATCTACTCGCCAGAGTATCTGGCAGGCAACGTTCGTCAACCTGCTTGGTCCAGGACCATATCTATACTGGGGATTGGTTACAGGACCGATCTTGCTGACTGGCTGGCAAGCATCACCGCTGATCGGGATCACCTTCCTGGTCGGTTTTTATGGCAGCATGATTGTCGCCCTGGCAGGAATCGTACTGGCCTTCGGTGGTGCACAACGGTTCGGGCCGCGCATCAGTCGTGTGCTGCTGGGTATATCAGCACTGGCCCTATTCGTTTTCGGTCTTATGCAAGTTTATCGCAGCCTACAAAGTATTTTCTGAAGGCGATGACTTCCCTCATAACAGGTACGAGCGTTGTGGTATGGGCATTTCCACGGACCGATCTTGACTGTATCATGGTTATCAGGCGTAGTTGGATACGGCATACCTTGTGGATCGAGCACACCGAACCATTCGCCATCCTTATGATCAATGAAATATCGTTCGATGTAACTCCAGGCAGCATATGAAGCGTCCAGATAACGCTCATCTTCGCTGAGCTGGTAGCCGTGCATAAAGCCTATCACGGCTTCAGCTTGCGGCCACCAATGACGATCATAATTGACAATTCCGGCGGGATTAGCCTCGTAAAACAAGCTGCCATCTGGCGCTCGCCCATGCTCGTAAACAGCTTGTACAATCTTCAAGGATGCCTGGTGGACACGTTCTAATAAAGCCGGATTTTCCAGTACCTCAGCAGCCTCAAACAACAACCAACTTGCTTCAATATCGTGCCCAAAGGAAATATGATCCGACTGCAATGTCCAATCTTTATCGAAGAACAGCGAAAGGTGTGGATAAGGCATGTTTGCTATCACATGATGCAGGAAGATTTCGAGCAAATGTTCTTGTTGACTTTTCAGCTTCTCGTTCCGCCAGACACGCAACAGGTTAGTATAGGCTTCGAGCACATGCAACAACGTATTCATGGATTTTGGTGAATTCATATCCTTATGACTCAGGCGAACATCATCCAGCGCTTGCCAATCATGCGCCAGTGCTTCAATATAACCGCCGTATTGTGGATCGTGGCCATGAGTTTCAATCTCATCAAATAACTCAATTGCCTTCTCCAGACTTTGCATATCGCCTGTTACGCGATAATATTCAGATAAGCCATAAATACCAAAAGCAAGCCCATATATTTGTTTGCGCGGATTGAGGGCGTTGCCACGATAGTCTACCTGCCAAAATAAACCACCATGCCGACGATCCCAAAAATGCTCAAGCAGGAATTGATAAGACCAGCGCGCCGCGTCTAAGTAGGCCGGATCGCCAAATAGGCGATAGGCTGTGGCAAATGTCCACAGGGCGCGGGCATTGATGACCACCATTTTCGGAGCTGTTCGATCAATGCGCAGATCATTATCGACAATCCCATAGAAACCGCCATTTTCTCGATCAATACCGTGCCGCAGCCAGAAATGAAGAATATTCTCCTTGGCTACATCGTCAAAACGCTTTTTCCATGTACTCAGAACAGAGGTATCCATAGGCCTCCTTGTGCCAGCCATATGATCATTATACCCTTACAAACGGAGCTGTGTAGATGAAACCATCGCAAAACTATCAAGCGCTTCAACGTAAATTAGGGCGCGGATAGTAATCCTCGTTACACCGCTTGCCGTTAGCTTACGATCACCGCTGCTGGTGGTGGAGACCGCCATGTTGTGGAACCGTCCAGGCGCGCTATGACTGGAAAGCCACGATAAGATAGCATACCTGAGAGCCAGCCTTCCAGAAGGCGAAAGTGCATATTTTTACCAATGGCAAGATCGACTGCGATCCTTACGTAAGTACGAACGGTCCTTATTTAGCAATCAAATTGGATGCTCCGGTCACAATCACTACCGGTCAACCTCGCAACCTGGAGACCAATCAGAGCACTGCTCGAAAGTGCCCGGTAAGACCTGCACACTCCTTTGATACATTGGACAACCTGTCTGAATTCACGCAGCGATCCAATCGTGCCTGGCTTGGGATGCGATATATGATCCACTTCACCAGCGAGTGATATCACCGGTCAGCCATATCTGGAATAACAATGGAGGCGGTTATCAGTTATTCTGTTGGGGTACCTTCTTTGCTGCCATCCTGGCTTCATATGGTTGTAATGAACAATCCTACCATCCATCGCCGGCAATGATCTCGCCTACCCCGACCAAGACTATTGGTGGGGAAGAATCTGGGCGCCACCGAACCATCTGGTAGGTTGCGCCGTTATGATACTTTATTGGCAAATGCGAGGGATAAAGCCCTCATCGATCAGGGATCATTCAGGCAGCAACGATTTCATCTGCTTGTAGATAAATCCCGCCGCACCCTTCGGGTTCAAACGATAAATAAAATCCATAAATTTCGCGTCCTGGCCCACCAGGATGCGATAACGATCCTGCTCCATACCATCCACAATGATTTGGGCTGCCTTACCGGGAGGCAATAGTTTGAACGAACTAGATTGACCATCCGTTTTCATACTGTCTCCCAAGCCCGAGTTCTGCGCAATATTCGTGCCGATAGCTCCTGGGAAAACAATAGTAACTCTGACATTTGTATTTAACAACTCGGAATGTAAACCCTCTGTCAATAGCTTAACCGCCGCCTTAGATGCTCCATAAACAGTCTGCCCTGGCACTGGTAAGAACCCACCCATACTGGAGATATTGACAATATGTGCTTCAGATCGCTTTAAAAGATAAGGCAAAAAGGCCTTAACCATGTAAAGCGTCCCATTAAAATTCACATTCATAACGCGTTCAATCGCATCAAAGCCAAGGTCTTTTAGCCTGACAAAAGGCTGAATAATTCCTGCGTTGTTGATAATGCCATCAACCGCTCCGTGCCTGGCAATCACCAGATCTGGAAGCGCTTCCACGGATGGTTTATCAGTGATATTGACAATGTGCGTTGATAGTTTGTCACTTTTACCCTCGGCTAGCTTGGTCGTCTCACTTAAAGCAGCCTCGCTGATATCCACAGCAGCTACCATCGCTCCCTTGGAGAGAAGGTTAAGAACCAGTTCTCGCCCAATGCCATTTCCGCCACCTGTAACAACGATAACCTTATTTTGAACTTTCATGTGATAATCTCCTTCATACCAATTATTTACGATAGACAACTGCCTAGGCTATGATATCATATCCGCATGCTCACGCAGCTTAAACTTACCTTAGTAAACACAGCACTGCATCATAGTCGTTCCGTCTGGTAAGTAAACGCTTCCAACGAGCTCTTGTTGGGATGATGCCTGCCCGGCCATGATCTTAACAGAGCAACTTGATGTGTTAGTCCGCCGCCTGGATATCGCCCCGAGTAAGTTAAAAATCTCCCAAAAAGAGGCGACGGCCACGGTTTTGACAGGCAGCTTGATCTTCATAATACTTTTAGAGAAAGGAAATTTCCTGATGACGCTAAAGCGGAAAATAAATATACTGATGGCAGTTTTAACATTATTGTGTCTATTGGGGTCGAACATCGCCCAGGATCTTTTACCCCAATGGCTTTATCATCCAATTCATCCCGCAGACGTCGTCCAGGCTGCCGGATCAGCTGAGATATATCTGCCAGAAGGTAATGATTATGCCACGCGTATCTTGGGTGTACCATGGGATATGTCTGAATTCTCAGATATTTCGCAGGGATTGAATAACTCCGGACAAAGCAATCAATTAAAGAATATACTAGTACAAAATGGTCTTTTTTCAGCAACGGCTATTCAACCATACTCTCAAGTATTTGCACTCTGGCCAGGTTTTAGAGGAGGTATTGAAATTGGTAAAATTGGGCAAAATTATCCCATTGATACCTCTATCTATAATTGTGCTTACTTTGCCATGAAGTCAGATCAGTTGGAAGCTAAACCTCAAATATTTTGGTACCAGGATGATCGCTTAAATATAAATTCAAGCTTGTTCGGATATTCTCGCTACAAAGAACTTTACTATACTCCCTATGGGTTGAATGTACCGGTAAACACCTGGAGGTTAATCAAGATTGGATTAACCGATCCAGTCGAAGAACAGTGGATGGGAAATGTTAAATGGGATCAGAGAGCGACCTGGCAAGGATTGGCTCTCGACCCAGTCAATGTGGTCAACGAGAATATTGTCGTTGACTGGATACGTCTGACGGACTGTGCTTCAGTTAATACAACCATTTCTTGGACTGGAGGAAGTGGGTATCTTTGGCTGATTCCCCAAGGGACAAATCGCAGCATTTTAATTGACCACAAGTCTAAGACCAGTCCCTACGCTCTGGATGTGCAAGGTGTGCAGCCTGGAACGTATAATTATAAGGTGACCGCAACGCTCGATCCTAACACTGCCACCCTTAGCGGGGGCACAGGGGTCATACACATCAACAAGACATCTATTGCCACTTTCGACCGTCCATCTTTTTATAGTGGCCCTGATTATGCCGCTGAAAATGGTAAGCCATGGGATTTTACGGACAGCAGCAGTGTAACCAGCATTCTAAACACTGCATCTTATAGTTTTCAGGGTGGCATATTGGATTTTATAACCCATTCTGGTATCCTAGGTGTAGTTCATAGTGATCCCGATGCTCAAATAAAACTGGCGACCCCGATCGTTACTACTAATTCTGCTTACCGGTACTTGAGTTTCCGGATGAACACGGTAGATGATTTCGCAAATGTACCACATGGCATGATGGCCCGTTGGATTTGGACTATTCAGAGCAAAAACCCGGCTACACCTGCAAATGAATGCCACCTGGTCAGCCAAGATATTCCTTATGACGTAGGCTGGCATATTTATTCAATAGATCTGTCTGACGCGTTCGATGGCTCAGTGGAGGAGACGACAGATTCGCTGGCAATTGATTGTCCAGCCCTACCAACATCCTGGAATGCTACCGGACCTTCAAAGAAGTTCCGCTTTGACCCTAATGAAAATATTACGGGAGAAGATATGCACCAGCAAATCGACTGGATCCGGTTGACAAAGCCAGACCAGGTTGAGCAGGGAAATAATTTACCAATCAGGATTATGTTGAACAAACCGGCTGATCAAATAACCTTCTTGAATTACTATTACACAGATAACCCAAACGATCCAAGTCACTATAAGCCAGCGCTCGAATATGTTCCTGCGAATTATCTACCAGGAACATCTACTGTTTTCTTACCTCTGGTCGTAAAGGTTAAACAAACTGATCCTTTCTCGGGAATAACGTACCTATGGGATACAGATGGTGTTGCTCGTGGGAATTATTATATTTGCGTTTCCATGGATGATGGATACAATTCCAATACGAATTGCAGTGATGCATTTGTAACAGTAAAATAATTTCCACATTCACCTGGCGTACGAGAGAGTCAGCTTAAAGCACAAGTCTTTCTTTGAAAACCGGAGAACAGCATCGATTATTACTGCGCAACTCGAGATTATTTTGCATGGATCATCAGTCACGCTCGGCTTGTACACCGCCATGCGTCGTTCATTGGAGCGTTTACATCCCGATATCCATCTTCCGGATAATCCCAACGCCTTAAGTGGGCTTTGCCGCGGCACGTTCAAGGAAGTAGCCTGCCTGCTATTGTTGGACATTGCCGACGATTGTAAAGCGATCCGTCTCAACGCCAAAATAAATTGTTTTCGCTTGCCATTATAGTGAAGCTACCTTTATAACTGCTGGTGAATAGCCACGGCTAATTCCTTGATAAGCTCTTTGTCGCGCTCATAGTCAAATGGGATCGAATTACGATACTCCCTATCGTAGAAGAACGCTGGAGACTTACGCCTTTCTTCCGGCTCGTCCAGATAACGTGGAATAATATGGGCATGTAATGCGGGTTCCAAATTGCCCAGAATCTCATAATTGATACGGTATGCCCCTGTAACAGACATAATCGCATCTCCCACGATGGTCATATCATAAAGGTACTGCATGCGTTGGGCTTTATTCATTTCATTCAGGTCAGCAACCACAGGATCGGGTAGAAGGAGCGAATATCCTCGCAAAAATTGCGCATCACTTAGGACTGCCCAGCCAGAAGGCATCCGGCAAATAACGGTTGGGTTGCCGTCACGTTGTGCAGCTGTTACACGGCGATGGATCAGTGTTGGCATGTCTACTCCTTGTAAAATAACATCACCCACCCTCGCCAGCCAGTCGCGCTATCTGGAGAATGCAACAACGGATCACATCTTGCTTCTCTTTAGGCAAAGCATTTTCCTCGATCTGAGCAATGCGTTCCACGTCATTCATGGCGCGGATAATGCTGACTGGCACCTCGACAGGGTATAATTTACCAGCGTCCCCCGTAAATGAACCTAAATATTCAATGGCGCCGATCAAGAAATCGCGCATTTCATCATCAGCGCGAGCAGTGCGTAAGAAACCCGTCAAAGAAGCTGGCAACCTAGCACCACCCAGTGCGCTACTACTACTCACTGCAGGAGAATTTCCAACAGAAGAACGGATTGAAGCGAAAGAGCGAGTGGTAGAAAAAGAATATAAAGCGGTGGCTAACTCCGTAAAACTATTCACTCGTTGGTAAAGCGACTCTCCCATCACATCCCAAATGATCGACCGCCAGTAGCGAATCCGCTGTGGTAGGCGCAATTGATATTCTACATCCTTTCGCCATTGTTCATCGATCTTACCCGAAATCCCCTCCACCAATAGATCGATATCACTATTAAAGAGATCTGGTTGCAACAATACAACGATATCAGGCCGTAATGTCGGCAGCAAGTCGGGAACAAAACTCCCATCAGTGAAGAAATCATTAACATTAACTCCATGCCGTCGAAGTAGCTCCTGCTGAAACAACATAAGAAAGCGCCCAGCAGCGTCACTGTCTTCGCGCAGCGCTACAAAAGCAGAATTCCCTGCCGGGAAAGCCATCTCGACACGATTGAGAAATTCTCCTTTCGAATCTTGGTACAGGCGCAAAGTGTGTAGAATCTCATAGACAGGCAAGCGTGGCAGCAACCGTTCGGCAATCAGGCGTTCTCGCTCTGAATCCGGGAACGCTTTTTGGGCATACCGCTCTAAAGAGCGAAACAGTCCGGTGGTAAGCTGATTTATCCCTAGCACCATGGTTTGCGCCTGATTGTGAGCAATGGCTCGCAGTAGACTGCCCTGCCTGGCAAACGGAATGATCTCGGCAATATTCGCAAGAATCTGTTGGCTGCGCCCGGCGCCGGTACTCGCTGTACGGCGAGAAGTAGGGCGGTCACGTAGTTGAGGAATAGATCGCCCAATAAAATAAGAAATGATGTGAATACCGACTACATCTTCTTCGCGCCCGTATATAATGTGGCGAAAATTCGCACTCAATTCATCCAGAAAACCCTCGTATACGGTTTCATTCACGCCTATAGTCAGACGTTCCAGCTCCTGGACACTGCGACTTTGAATACCCAGCCGACTCTCTGCAATCGTCTCTGCTGCACGAATCAAATCGTTTCGATGATTACGCTGCATCTCACGCACATGATACAGTAAACCAGCCAACTCACCTACAGGCAGGAAACGCATCTGTTCAGATAAATTACTCTGGAAAGTGCGCAAATCTCCCCCCAAGAAAACCCCTTGGAGGGGTGTAACGGCATAGGCTGTACTACGACGCGCTGCCGCCGGAAGGTGACTGGTAAAGCGTCGTTGGTTCGCCTCGGAATGCAAGAAAACGGGACGCCCTGCAACTCTCGAATAATATCCTCCCTGTCGCTGCATGGGCTCTCCACTGCCAAGCTTTATTCGAACGGCCTCGGCTACTCCTTGTTTAGCCAACCATGTTTGCACTTCATACTTAGCCTTGAGATATAAATGTGCGCCTGCCGCCTGACTTACCTGCTGGCTCAGGTCGGAGCCGGCTACGAAAACCTCTGCCATGAACTCGGCAAAACGATCTTGTGGTGTTTGGCCAGTACTACGGCTTTGCGTAGCGTAATCCCATGTTCGATCCAGGTAAGGTGAGATATTCTTCACCGAGTCGATATCCTCGAATAGAGGAATCAACCAGATTGCAGGCAACTCTGCTTGAGGGTTTTCTCGACGAACTTGCTCACATTCAATACTCATCTTACGATCGAGTGAGATCAAAGCCTCAGGTTTAGATGATAAGCTAATCTGCAAAGCAAGGATAGCACCCGGGTTGCCATATTTTCCGGCGATAGAGTTAATTTCCTGTAAATTATGAACGGTGGTATCCATAGCAAATGGGTCGCGCGCCGTAATCATGCCCTGGTGAATGCGAGGGGTAATTACAACACGTTGTAAAATATCACGATAGTTAACTACTTCACGCAATAAAGGTTCAAAAACTCGCTGAGCCTGGATAGAGGGAATTAAAGCGTGTAGCTGTTTCCGCAGTTGCTTGTTAAGGGCAAAATAATACTCAAGCATATCCCGACGCTGTTGGCGTAGTTCAAGCATTTTTCGTTCATAACGATCGTTATGCTGCCACAATACCCTGGCAGGATCTCGGCGTATGTGTATGCGCGTGGCTAGTCTTTGGAAGGGTGTTGCATCCATTGAGAAGGGCAATACTCCCCGGTAGCGCTGTTCCAATTGATGGGTTAATAACATGATGGCATTCAAGAGTTGAGTGAAACGCAGGTTGCGCTTAGGTAACAGATTGATCTCACTCAACAATTCCAAGCTAATGGGTGCTGATGGATCGGCATGATATAGTAGCTCTAGGATTGTCGCCAGGCGCTGGACATTTTTCATCACCACTGCCGCCATCAGGCGGTGGCCTTGCCCAGAGGGGCGATTACTACCATCCCAATCACTCCAGAAAGACAGGAACGGCGTTAATGTGACTTTACTGAATAATCCGGTATAAGCCTCGCTTGTTTCCAGGGCAACCATATCTAGGAGAATCTCATCGGCCTCGCACTGCGAATTGATCGGCACGTTTCGTCCCAGGTATTCTTGAGCCAGTTCCCGGGCAGCCGTCTGGATCAAGACAGCAGGGATAGGTTGGCTGGAGATCAAACGAGCAATCAGGGCATCGAACGCCAACTCAGTTTGTAAAGAATACATTTGTGTGGGATGGACAGTACGATCATAACAGCGCAGACGGAATAATTCCTGGCGGCGCGGTAGAGAATCTTTCAAAAATTCTCGTTCTAAGCGTCCAGCGAGTTGTATACCGCCATCCGACAGTGCTTGTAGTACCAGTTCGTCACTGACCAACGCCCGGTCAAGTAAGCGAGTACGGAAGATATTGAGTCGTTCTGGGACATATTGATGTAAAAACTCATTCTGTATAGACGCAATATTTAGTGTCTCAAAACATTTAAATTTTTCGAGATGTTGTGTAGCAATATACCGCTGGATTTCTTTGCAGATATCATCCCATGCCTGGCAAAGAGAAACAGTCCTGGTTGAGCGATGTTCGTCACGGAATACATCTCGTAATGGTAATTCTTTTCGGTTGTAACGAGATTTCTCCTCGCCAATCAAGCGATTCAAGTCAATCAACAGGCGGCGTGTCTTTGTCAATAAAATCTCTGCACCATCTACACCGCCTAATGTCAGGCGAAAAGTGGTTCGCCCCGTCTCAAAGCCTTTCTCCGTACGTGCAAAAGTTGCCAATGGTAGCAAACCAATGCCAATACGCGCCAAAGATGAAGCCAACCAATCTAATGACAAGCCAGCCGGTAAGCGTTCTACATGAAGCAAAGGATACATGCTGCCTGTAGGCGGGATAATCTTTATACAAAATGGATTGCGATCTGGTGGCAAATTGTTAGCCGCCATCAGTAAAGCCTGGATACGCTCGCGCAAGATCGTATTACGTAGCCGCCAATAAGCCAGCGCATCTTGTACCGGACCGCGGTAGAAAAGGTAACAAATAAATATGGCCGCCAGGTTAGGTCGCAAACAATCGTTCAACGCCTGGAAGCGCCTCCGTAATTCGGCTGCACGTATCTCAATAACTGCAAGCCGGGCGCCCGCCAAGCAATCAGTCTTTGACATAGAATGTACCGTGATCACCCGTTCTGCCTGGGCATCATCAACAACTCCCTGGCGCACCAACTCATCCGCCACTTGGCGCGCCGTTTTGATCTCCGGCAGATCATCGACAGGAGCAACATTCTGGTAAGACAAATCATCCACAACGAATATATTACGCTGCAGGCAATAAGCAACCAATGTACGAACAGCATCGGCTGAAAAGATTCGTCCAGTGGCATTGTGAGGGTTATTGAGTGCAAGGGCGCCTCGTTGCGGCCAGGTAGGATCGCAGCGACAAAGCTCTTCCATTTTCGCGATCAAAGCCGGCACGTCCAGCTCCAGCGAGGCAGACAAAGGCACGGCATGCACAGTAGGAAAACACTGCTCATACGACCAACTCAGATCGGGAATTACAACTTCATCTATACCGCAGTGGAAACCCAGGATGCCCAAAGCAGTGCGAGATGAACCGCTGGCCACCAGGCAAGCCTCCCGGTGATACTGAGGTTGGTGTCGGACAAAGGCACTTAGAAAATTACGCTGAAGTGTCAGATACCAATTTTTATCTTGAATGTTCTCAATTAACTGATCGAGGAGCTCTCCAGCATCATAAGCAGCAAATTCATCGCCCGTATCTTCGTTGGAAACAACCAAAGTGCTACGATGGGCAATGGATTCGCTCCTGATCCAAGCTGCCTGCCTAACAATCTGAGCGCGTTGAACCAGGTCGAATGTTTTTTCTTCTAGAGTATGCAAAGATCGCTCGAGCCGTTGGGACTGAGCCTGCAGTATGTGTTCCAAGCGACCTTCGATGCGAGCAGCCAACTGCGGTAGAACTGTTTCGATAGTGCCACCCAATCCCAATCCATCAAAAGATGGCTTGACTTGAGGTACTTGTGCAGAAGCGACTTCTCCAATGTCAGCCAGTTTCTGTTCCAAGATAAAGCTCAACAACTCGATCTCAGAAGCTGATGGCGTGCCTTTGAGGTTGAAGTGGACATTTTCGATCACACTCAGTAAATCAGCATTACCGACAACGAAAACGGTAGAGAGATCTTGCAAACGCGGTACAAAGATAGCTGGTGTCAATAATCGTACAACGCGCTGCATCAAACGAGCTTCGCGCGCCAACGAGAGATGGTTCGGCGCATTGTTCGCTTCGATAAAAAACAGCGGTTTCTCAAGACTTAAAAGACGCAGTATGCGACGGGTTTCTTCGCTAAGAAAATCGCCTATCAGCAAGTATGTTGAAATGCAAGAGGTAGCATCTGCACCTGAGTCCGTCAATATTTGCTCAATTTTTAACCGGGCTTGACTTTCATCAACGGGCAGCGTTTCGAAAATTAAATTAGGGATCGTTTTAAGTTCAGGCAATAACTCACAGCGATAGGTTAAGAAGCGGGCAGGTGTAACTTCCAGATAGTCAGATAAGGCAAATAACAACACGCGCAATGTCTCATAGATACCACCCGATGCCAAAATGATCTCCCGACGACTTTGCTCCCCGGCATTGTAATGGAGCGGCTCCTGCTGGTGTTCCAACCAGTCAATAAAGATTTGAATCAAACCATGTGGAGATTTGCGAGAAAAACCACCTCGCGGTAGGTAAGGTGAACTCCTACGAATAGTACGAATTAAAAACTCAAGCTTGGGTTTCGCAGAAGCAGGCCATCCTAAATATTCCAAGATCGCATCGGGTTCTTCATCGCACAAACTCTCTCGATGAATATCAATGCCCAAAGCAACCCGTAAGAAAGCTGAAGATAACCGAGTATCTTGTAACGGATTCCCAATGTGAAAATTAACCCGTTCTTCATTCGGGACGGATGCAGCAGCAGTTGTCTCAGAGATTTCCGAGACCCGTGCCGCCCGGATT
>CAZVRZ010000107.1:4716-19187 GCA_964629965.1 uncultured Anaerolineaceae bacterium | reverse complement strand
TGGAAAGCCAAATTGCACTTGCATCAAATTTCCTTACGTAAGGATACAGTATCTATCGATTCAACGGCGAAATCCTAATTGCATACCCTATAAAATCGTGATACCATGCAGACATGCGTTTTAGCACCGGACGTATCCAAACCTTACAGATGGACCCGTTAGGCTGCTTCCAAGCCTTTATCGCTTGCCCGGAGAAAGCCATTCCTGCTCCAGGGCAATATATCATGGCGCAGGCGAGTGAAGATCGGCAGGCTGTGCTGGCTGCCCCAATATTTGCCAGCGAGATCCAAGCCGGCGGATTCTGGACTGCTCCGAGTATCCCCGATGCCTGGCTGCCGGGCGCAACGCTGCATCTGCGCGGCCCAGCCGGGCGCGGCTTCCAACTGCCGTCCCAGGTGCGTCGCCTGGCGATGGCAGCCATAGGAGATACGGCAGCCCGGTTGATGCCGCTCGCAAGGCAGGCCCAGGTGCAAAAAGCAGACGTAGCCTTGTTCACGGACGCAGCGTTGCCACAGTTGCCGGCCTGGCTGGAGTTTGGACCACTCCAGGCATTGGCTGAGGCGCTGAACTGGGCAGATTTCCTGGCTATCGATATACCTCTGCACATGCTGGATCAATTGAGCAAGATATTGGGAGAAGAGACGGGAAAACCTCGCCTGCCTTACCCGGCCCAGGTGTTGATATGGGCGCCTATGCCTTGCGGCGGTATAGGAATGTGCAGCGCCTGCGCCGTGATAACACCGAGCGGCTGGAAGCTGGCTTGTGAGGATGGGCCGGTGTTTGATCTTAGAGAGTTATGGAGTTGAAAGCGCTCTGCTACCGGGATGAAATTCGATCTGTACTTCAGTAAACCTGTGATGAATGCAGCCGGCGCGCTAGGTTTCACCCCGCCTGCGCACGGAATAGTAGACTTGGCGCAAATGGGCGCGTTCATCACAAACCCAATCAGCCAATCACGCCGCACACCTGCCCAGGGCGAGCGCTACCTGTCCTTCCCGGGAGGCTTTTTGCTGCACAGCGGTTATCCCAATCCTGGGCTGCGTGCTGCGCTGAAGCGCTATGCCACCCGCTGGACTAATAGTGCTACGCCGGTATTTGTTCATTTGCTCGCGCAGCTTGCAGACGATATACATGGCATGGCGCGCCGATTAGAAGAAGTGGAAGGATTGGGAGGCATTGAACTGGGCCTGCCTCCTGACGTTAACGCGGAGCTGGCAGTTTCCCTGGTACAGGCTGCCACAGGAGAACTACCCATCATTGCGCGTCTACCTTTGGAGAAAGCACTCGAGTTGGCGCCAGGAGTCATTGCAGCTGGCGCAGCAGCAATCAGCCTGTGCCCACCGCGCGGTATCTTACCAGCCAGGTACAAGATGGCTGATGGCCGGCTCTATGGCCCTGCGATCTTTCCACAAGCGCTGTTGGTGGTGCGCACATTGGCCCGGCAGGGCTTGCCCGTGATTGGCGCAGGGGGAATCTATTCGACAGAACAGATCCAGGCCATGCTGGATGCCGGTGCGTTGGCTATTCAACTGGATAGTGTACTGTGGCGCAGCGGCTGGCCGCTGACCGATCAACCAGAATAGCGAGACAGCTCCCAACCCAAGAGAGCCTGTTTGCGCTCCACACCATAGCGATAATTACCATACTCGCCCATTTTACGGATCACCCGATGGCAGGGGATGAGCACAGCCACCGGATTGCGACCTATGGCATTGCCAACCGCTCGTTCTGCTCCTATATGACCTATGCTTGCGGCAAGCATTTCATAAGAAATAATTCGACCTGGAGGAATCTGTAATAATGCTTCCCAGACTTTGAGTTGGAACTGAGTACCAGATAGCAACAAGCTCAAAGGAGATTCCAGCCGTCCTTGTTGGCGAGAAAAAACACACTGCAGAGAGGCAGCAGTGTGAGCAGCAGCCTCTTTAAAGTAAGCACGCGGCCATTCTTGCTGGAGATTTGCCAGGCACAGCTCATGATCTAGCCCTTCCGTAAATTGGAGGCTGCAAATACCCCGTTCGGTTAACCCAATCAGGCATTCGCCGAAGGGACTGGGGTGAAAGCCATATAGAACCACCAAACCGGCACCACGCTTTTTATACTCGCCTGGAGTTACTGCCTCCCAGGTCACAAACAAATCGTGCAATCGACCCGGACTGGAAAGTCCCACCTGGTAGGTAACATCTAATAAATCGGCAGAACGCTTCAGCAACTGGCGAGCTTCTTCCTTGGTGAGGTATTGTACGAACCGCTTAGGGCTAATGCCGGCCCAATTGGTGAAGATACGCTGGAAATGATATTCACTCAGGTTGACAGTCCGGGCAATCTCCGATAAAGAAGGCTGCTCGCGGTAATGTTGGCAAAGGTAAAAAATAGCTTGCTCAATCCGTTGATAATCCGCAGATAATTGTTCATAACCTGGTTCAGTGAAAATCATACCGTCAGAACAAGCCTGGTTTTTAGGGTACATCTCGATCCTTCTCCTTGAAAAGGGCTGAGCCACTAGACGCAAGATTTTGCGTCTCTACAACTGATCACTATTATAGATTGACTGCGGAACTGATTCAACCCGATTCTTGCGGAATTCTCGATCGAATATAGGGTTTGCGCCTCTAGACGCAAGATTTTGTGTCTCTACGAACAAATACTGTGAACTAATTAACCCGTTGCTAAACAAATTGAGCGAGGTGCTCTTGGTGCGCGTAAAATCCCACATGGTGACCTGCATGCCTGACCAATCATATACTGCATTATTGCGATAAGTTCCCTGGCAATGCAAGCTGATCTCTGCGGGGAGTAAACTACTCCAGGGACGGTGATCACCATACAGTTTTCGCAGCGCCAGGCGGCGAATTCCAAGGCTGTGGCAGCGCACCAGGAATGAAGGGATCTCTGGGGCATTATCATCAGTGACCAGGCAGGATATTTTTACTGGAACACGGGCAAATGCCAAGATGGCTTCCAGGTTGGGCGGCGCAGCCAGGCAGAGAACATTCTGCAGACCCATCATCTTCCGGTAAGTGGTGGAATTGAATGATGGGAAAGAGAGGCTGACGCGATCATATTGGTTGAAAACATTGATCTTGCGCTGCGCTAAAAGGCCGTTTGTATGTAACGAAAGCTGGGTTCCCGGCATGCATTCCTTTCTCAACTGCTCTATCAGGCGTTCTTCATACCGGTATAACTGGGGATCGGTGGTAGTGCCTGTCAGGGTAACCTGCTTGATATGATTTTGCCACAATAGCTGGATGAACCCCCCCAGGTTCTTCGGGGGAAAACGCTGTAGATTGGGCTCGTTCAAGGCAGAGTCAAGCTGTTTGCCGATACAGCAAGGGCAGTGCGCATTACAGGGCCCGGCAAATAAGATATTGGCGAAATCATAAGGCCCGTTCTGTAGGTCAGTGTTCATTTGACACCTGGGGGAAGAAATGTTTTGTTTGAGAGACCGGTATCTCCGGTGCAACATTCTTCTTCTCTGCGGGCAAGTTTGCCATGCCTAAGAGATGTTCCTTGACAGCGCCGGCGTAAAACAAGGCAATCACCCCATTGTAGGCTCGCTGCCCTTTCGATGTCAGGCGCAAGCTGCTTCCGGAAACATTACGCGTCAAAGCAGCGCCAGCAGGCTTCGACTTCGCAGGGATATACTCCATCAAACCATTATCCAGTATGAAACCCACCTCCGTTGGAAAAGCCTGTTCCAGGGTCATTCCAAATTTTTGCTGGAAACCATTCAGGTTGATCTCGCCGAAATAGAACGAGACGGCGATCATCTTTGCCATGGCTGCCTGGATGGACAGGTGATAGAGATCTTGAATGGGCAGCGAACTGGCCTGTACCTGCTTCTGATAATGATCGAGACGCTTATCGGCGGCTCCCAAATTGTATGACAGGGTTACCTGCGAGAGCGATTGGGCGCCCAATCCCAACCCCAAGTAAGGCGTGCCATAAATGACACGCTCTGTTAGATAATCACTGGTTCCCACATCCCCAGGAATCCGACTGAAAGTATTCTTGGCGGTCGTTCCCCAATAACCTGCTGATTGCAGCAGGGCTTGGGCCAACCCTTCCTGGGCATGGATCTGGTCTGGGGTGACAAGTTGGGCCTGCGAGGCGATGCGGGTTCCCTTGTAACGCGTCCTGTAGAGTGTGATGTAATCGGGTTGTAAAGCGATGGCATGCTGTAGGGTAGATTCTAGGCTGTGCAGCGACTGGGAAGCAAAACCATACATAAGATCGATATTGAAGCGCTCAAAACCAGCAGAGCGTATCTGCTCAGCGCCCCCCCGGTTGAAGGCGATTGAGGTGGCAGTCCGACCAACCTGCTCCAGCAGGTGCGGGCTGATGGTCTGGATGCCCATGCTAATGCGCCGAATGCCCATTTCGTAATAAGAGCGGAGCTTCTCCGGCTGCTGGGCAGCGATTTTTGGGGTGGTCTCGATACTGATGACAACATCTTCCGGCAGGATGAAGTGGTCGCGAGCTGCCTGAACCAACCGGGCAATATTCGTTGAGCGTGCAATGGAAGGCGTTCCACCGCCAATATCGAAGCCAATGAGCGTCTTCGATGCAGTCTGCAAGCTCCGGTCGTACAATTCGAATTCACGCAGCAACAAGTCAAAGTATTGATCTTCGCTATCTCGGAAAAAAGCAGGATCAACGACCGTGTATTCGCAAAACGCGCAGCGCACTTCACAAAAGGGGATATGTACATAGAGACCTAAACGATCGATGCTGCTCCAAGCCTGGGAGGCAATGTGTTGGATTTGTGAGCGAGGCAGGCGATAGGATTGCATGGTGGTCTGGTGAGCGATTGGATAAGCCGTGTTGGCAATGTGGTGCTGGACGAGCCCAGCTTGGAAAACGTGAGCAGGGTCTGGGTGAAGCAAATCGAGCGAAGTAGTTGGATGCCAATTCATAACTCCTCCTTAGTGTATTTGTAACACTAGTATAGTGTATATATAACACTATGTCAATAGGGGATTTGCAGGAATCCAGAGTTCTCTTTTAAGATATAGCGTGTATAATATTTTTTAACCGCTATTCGAGATCGGAGTCTTCCCTACCCACGCGAATTGACAGAATTGTCCGTAAATTCAAGAACGCATTTGTTTCGAGGTCGCCATGAACGGATCAAAAATCTTACTCGTTGAAGACGATATCATCTCTGCAAAAGCCCTCGAACTACGCCTACAAAAAGCCGGTTATGAGATCATCGGAACAGCCCTGACGGGAGAAGAAGCGGTAGATATCGTCCACACCCGCCTGCCCAATCCAGCCAGTTTACCTGACATGGTGTTGATGGATATCTATTTGCGAGGAGCCATGGATGGCATCCAGGCTGCCACGCAGATTCGTGCTGAGAAAGACATTCCAATTATCTATTTGACTGCATACTCTGAAGATGAGACGGTTCAGCGCGCTTTGGCAACCGAGCCTTATGGGTATCTATTAAAACCCATTGATCATCGCGAATTGATCATTGCGATTGAAGCAGCCCTTTATAAACACCACACAACCCACAAACTACTCGAGACGGAGAGCAATTTACTAGAATCTGACCGGCGGCTGCGTGAGATGCTGGAAAAGGTGCGTTTGATGGCAGTATCTCTAAACGACCATGGGCAAATCACTTTTTGCAATGACCATTTATTACGTTTAACCGGCTGGCAGCGAGATGAAATCTTAGGGAAGAATTGGTTTGAGATATTCATACCTGCCCACGCGTTGATTCGGGAAATATTTGCCAAAGGCATCGTAGAACAAGAGATGCCCACTCATTATGAAAATGAGATTCTTACTCGCCATGGCCGCTTGCTTTGGATCTCCTGGAACAATATCCTTTTGTATGACACAAAAGAAAATGTTGTTGGAACGATCAGTATTGGAGAAGATGTCACCGAAATCCGGCAACGCCAACGGCAGCAAGAGGCAATCGTGAGCATTTCTTCTGCTCTGCGAGGCGCTGAGCAAAGCGCCCAGATGTACCTGGCAATCGTTGACCAGCTTCAAATGCTGTTGGGGGCAGATATGGCTGCCCTGGCGCTTAAAAGTCCACGTGGTGCTTACCTGATCGAGGCCATTTCAGACGGATACGAAAGTTTGAAAGGTCAGGATATCTTTGACTATGGCAATATCCCGCTGCAGGTAGTAGAGTCCAAGCAGTCTTATGCTGGGAAAGACGGTCTCAAGGACATTCCTGCACCAAGAAACTTCTATACGATCGTTCCACTGCTTGTGCGAGACGAAGTCACCGGATTGCTTGCGGTTGGCCGCCAACATGCGTTTACCGAGAACGATGTGCAGGTAGTAACCGCTACCGTTGACCTGGTATCTAATGCGATCCAGCGCGCCAAGATGCATGAGCAAACCGCCCAAAACCTAAAAAGGTTAAGTTCGCTGCATAAAATTGACCAAACGATCAATGCCATCATGGATCTGCGTGTCACATTTGATACCCTGTTGGAAGAGGCGCTCAACGAGCTAGAGATAGATGCTGCCGATATTTACCTGGTGGATTCCCTGCAAAAAGTGTTTGAATTCACAGCCGGGCGAGGGTTTCATTCATACCAATCGCAACGGTATCGCTTGCACCTGGACCAGGATATATTGGGCAATATATTTTTAAAACGCCAACGGTTGATCATACCCGATCTACAAAAAAGCCCGCTTCCGATCGTTCGTTCCAATATGTTTACAGATGAGGGATTTGTTTTTTACTGCGCTGTACCTCTCATTGCTAAGGGGGTAGTGCATGGCATCTTGGAAACCTTTGCGCGCCAGCCATTAAAAGTAGGATCGGAGTGGCTGGAATATCTCAATGTGCTGGCTGGGCAGGCGGCTCTGGCAGTGGATAATCACCAGTTGTTTGTCAGTTTACAACGCTCGAACATCGATTTGATGATGGCCTATGATGTGACCCTGGAGGGCTGGGCCAAAACGCTGGAATTACGAGACAATGAAACCGGCGGTCACAGCCAGCGAGTAACAGAGCTGACCCTGGAAATTGCCCACAATATGAGGATTCCTAACGATCAGTTAGTACACATCCGGCGAGGTGCGATTTTACATGATATCGGGAAGCTGGGTATTCCAGACGCTATTTTGAATAAAGCCGGCCCGCTCACCGATCAGGAATGGATCATCATGCGGAAACATCCGATGCTGGCTTACGAACTCCTATCCGAGATCGCCTTTCTGCGTCCGGCAATCGATATCCCTTATTGCCACCACGAGCATTGGGACGGCAATGGGTATCCGCGCAAGTTAAAAGCCGATGATATTCCCCTTTCGGCGCGCATTTTTGCTGTGGTGGACGTGTGGGATGCGCTTACTTCGCAGCGACCGTACCGGGATGCCTGGAAGCAAGTAGAAGCTTTAGAATACATCCGCTCAAGAGCCGGAAAGCAATTTGATCCTAAAGTAGTCGGCATCTTTTTACAAATCCGAAATCTATATTGAAAAGCAGAAACTGGCGCAAGTGGATCCTGGTTATTTGGCTGGCAGGCATTCTGGCACCGATAGCCGGGCTGCGCCAGTTTTCAATGGAATTTCGCCGGGCATTTGACGCGCTCTTCGCGCCGAATTGGATGCACGTGATCATGCACGCTATTCTCTTTGCGGGGTTGGTTGTATTGATCTCCCTGGCATTTAAAGTTCATCTCACTATTAAAAAGGCTGGCGGGATGCTGTTGGCAGTGCTGACAGTCGGCCTGGTGCAAGAATTGATCCAGGCGGCCAACACGGGCATCCTATGGCCCGGCGGTATCTTTTATGATTTGGGAGTTGACCTGGCAGGAGGCGCAGCAGGCATACTGCTCATGGCAGGATTTCAACGCCTGCGATCGGAGCAACTGAACAGCGTTGATGATCAGGGTTGAGCCTCCAGGTAAGTCAAGGCATAGATCACATCTTGCGATAAGGGATTGGCTTCGTAGGCCTTGTTGAATTGTCCAATGGCTCCGGCTGTATCTCCCTGGCGATAGAGTCCCCAGCCCTTCCACAACAACGCTTCTTCCGAATTTGGAGTGCGCTGGAGAGCATAATCCACCAACGCCAGTAGATCATCGGTGCGACCCGAATGGAAATAGGAAAAAAACGGCCCAAACTGATAGCGCAGCATGCGTTGGGGCAGACCCAGGGTACGCGCTTGATCGTAAGCCAGGGAGGCCTCGAGATAACGCTCAAAGTAGACCAGGTTACTGCCCAGGTTAAACCAGGCGAAATTATCTTGCGGGTTTTCCTTTGTCTCTTGCTCGGCGGTTTCGAGAGCGTTTTGGCGATTAACATCCGGATCCCAATTTTCTCCCAGGATGGAGATGATCGTAGGTTCTTGGGCGGGCAGGTATACCAAGAGGTACACCCGGTTGAATATCTTCCAATCGGCGTCCAACTGTTCATAAGTCACATTCAGATTAGCGCCGCGAAAACTATCCTGGGTGATAAATATTTGTTGGGCATCATCGTAGCCCGTCAGCAATAGATAATGAGCAGCCCACCGATCATCATTGGGCCAATAGGATGTCCTATCGATAAAGCTTGTTTCTATAACCACCGGGATGCCGGCTGCCAGCAGTTGTTTGAGCAGTTGAAAATCCCCGCCAACCCGAAACTCAGCGTTTAACCAACCGGCGCGATTGCGTACGTAGTATACCAATTCTTCTGGGTTAACGTTACGGTCTTCCGTAACAGGCTTGATCAAATCGGTAATATCGCTCTGAGTGCCTTGCCAACCATAATATTCCAGGTACATTGTCAGGCTGGCCGGCCCACAGCTATTTGCTCCTTGTTTCACGTATGTCGGCGCCGGTAAACTGATCGAGGGTGGGGGAGGTGTGGGACTAAGGGTGGGCGTGGGCGTATAGATGACCGGCGTGGGCGTTGCGGTGGGCGGCACAGATGTGGCGGTAGGCGGCAGTGTGCTGGTGGGACCAGGAGTGGTGGTTGGAATAGGCAAGGAGGTCGGCATCTCTCCAACCGGATTTACCACGCCACGCGAGTAGGTAAGGATCTTGGTTATTTGCCAGTTTACGCGGCTGCGAATAGAAGGCTGCTGGTAGATCAGCCAGAAGCCGGAGACCAGTGCGAGCAGGGCAAGTAAGGTCAATGGAAGATTATTTTTCCTCAACATGAGCGCTATTGTATCACTAGAATCAAGAGCTTTTTCCTATGCATACCTTGCCTGCCTGTTATAATTGTGGACATGAAGTATCACATTTGGACGGAAGGCTGCCAGATGAACGTGGCAGACTCGCAGCGGGTCTCAGCGGCCTTGGAACAACTTGGATATCGCCTGACATCACGCGCCGAGGAAGCGAACGTGATCGTGCTCAACACGTGTGTAGTGCGCCAGAGCGCAGAGAATAAAGCTTATGGCAGGCTGCATTCGATACGACCTTTGAAAGACCGCAATCCCAATTTGGTGATCAACCTGATGGGCTGCCTTGTCGGCGTCAAAGGATACGATCAATTGAAAAAGCGTTTTCCCTTTGTGGATGTTTTTTCTCCTCCCTCCGATCCAGGCCCGCTGGTGGCTTATCTCACTCAAAACGAAGTGCGCCAGGCCGAAGAACAAGAAACAGAAGATCGCTTTGCGTTGATGGATGGCGGGTTAGAAGGCGAGCAAAGCGGGCTGCTGCTGCCATTGCACGAACGCGGCAAGCTCGTTTCGGCCCACGTGCCGGTTGTCTTGGGGTGCTCGCATGCCTGCACTTACTGCATCATCCCCTACCGCCGCGGCATCGAACGCAGCCGGCGGCTGGGAAATATTTTGGCAGAAGTGCGCTCCCTGACGGCGCAGGGTGTTAAAGAGATCACTTTCTTGGGTCAGATCGTGGATCGTTATGGCAAGGATATCCCTGACGGGCCGACGCTCTCGAGTTTACTGCGCATGGCTCATGAAATTGATGGGTTAGAGCGCATACGCTTTTTAACTTCCCATCCTAACTGGATGACAGATGAGCTGCTGGATACGGTAGCCGAGCTGCCCAAAGTGATGCCGCACATCGAGGTGCCTATCCAGGCCGGCGACGATGAGGTGTTGGAGAATATGAAACGCGGTTATACCGCCGACGATTACCGCCGCCTGGTAGACAAGATCCGCGCTCGCCTGGGACATAAGAGCCCGCTGGGGGTATCCATTGCAACGGACATCATCGTAGGCTTTCCTGGCGAGACGGTCGAACAATTTCAACGAACCTTTGAATTGCTAGCAGAGCTGAAGCTGGATGTGGCGCACCTGGCGCGATATTCCACCCGCCCGGGTACAGTAGCCTCGCGGCGTATGCAGGATGACATTAGCGAAGCCGAAAAGATGTGCCGCTTCCGCCTGCTGGAAGAAATGCAGGAAAAGGTAGTCGCCGGAATAAACGAGCGTTACCTGGGCCAACCCGCATCCGTTTTGTTCGAAGAGAAGGTCAAAGGACGCTGGCGAGGCCGCACGGAAACAAACAAATTGGTCTTCGTCGATTCAGAAGACGATCTGCGCGGCCGTGTTCTGCCGGTTCAAATCACCTGGGCAGGGCCATGGTCGATGATTGGCAGCCTGCCCGTTGTTCGAGCGGCTGCCTCGCTGGAAACGATGGCGGCTTGAGGAAGTAGATGAGCGATATCAACCTGGTTTGGGATCATCTTTGGGAACGAAATCAGTGATCGCATCGTCTATAAGGAGTAAGGATTGCTTCTATGGAGGAAAATGGTTATGAACATTAGATACAAACTATTCTATATTTTGTCTGCGCTTGCGCTGATCGTTTTTGTCGGTGGGTGTAACATGCCCTCAAAGATGGCAGCTCCCACGATGGATCCCGGTTTGATCCATACGGCGGCAGCCCAAACAGTACAAGCACAATTGACCATGGCGGCGGCAGGTACTGCCATCGTAATGCCCAGCCTGACACCGGCAGTGTTACAGCCTGGCGCAACCGCTACGAATACGCCAACCGAGTATGTGCCGCCTGCGCCCCTGGCAACGAATACTCCGGTTCCGCCAACCAACATCCCGGTGCCTCCTTCGGCAACTCCGATCCTCATTCCTTGCGATCGAGCTTCTTTTGTGGAAGATGTGACTTTCCCCGATAATGCCGAAGTTGCGGCTGGAGTGACTTTTGTAAAGATCTGGCGGTTGAAGAATAATGGAAGCTGCACCTGGAATTCTAGCTATTCGATCGTTTTTGAGAATGGCGATTCCATGGGGGCGCCTGCCTCGCTGCAATTGACCACCAACACGGTTGCGCCAGGACAAACGATTGATGTGGCCGTTTCTTTGACGGCGCCCAACTCTGCCAAGACGTACCAGGGCTTCTGGAAATTGCGCAATGGCGCCGGGATCACCTTCGGAATTGGCGAAGACGCTAAATCATCGTTTTGGGCCAAGGTAAAGGTTATCAACCCCACCACCGCTACGCCAACCGCGACGGCTACGAACGTTGCCACCCTGGCATATGATTTCATCGCCCAGGGGCCCAATGCAGAATGGCACAATGGCAGTGCATTGATCTCGTGGGGCGATCCCGATGACGACTCGAAGGGCGTTGCCGTGGATTTAAAGGATACCAAGCTGGAAAACGGTAAAGTATACGCCAAAGGTTTGGCGACCTACCCGCAATTTGTGGACAATGGCCTCGTTTACGGCATCTTCCCCAGCTACACCATCCAGAATGGCGATCGCTTCCGCGCTTACCTGGGCCTAAAAACGGATTGCAGCGGGGGCAAGGTGCGTTACCAGCTCAAATACCGCGAGGGCAGTAATGATACCCAGGTGGCGGAATGGCTGAAGGCCTGCGATGGAACGGTGCTATCGATCGATAAGGATCTGTCCAGCCTGGCAGGTAAAACGGTGCAGTTCATCCTGTATGTGTCTGCCGAAGGCAGTTACAAGGATGATCATGCGGTTTGGGCGCACGTTCGCATCGAGCGCTAACACAGGTACAATCTACTCGACCAAAGCGGCGGTTGGCCGATCACATGGTATTATTAACCATTGTGACGGCCTCCGCCGCACTTTGAATACATTAGGAGTGAAACATGAAAAAGTATATCCTCTTGGGGATGACCCTATTACTGATGATGCTTGGTTTAGCAAGCTGCAAAACCATGCAAAAGGCTTCGCCGACTCCCAGCATGGATCCAAACCTGGTATACACGGCAGCCGCTCAAACCGCCAACGCCCGTTTGACAGAAATGGCAAAGATAAGTGTTCCGACTGAGACGCCCACGCCATCAGAGCCGACCCCAGACGTGGCCTTAACGGTGGCTTTTGAAACGATCTCTGCCCAGCTCACCCAGGCGGCTGCCCTGACTCCCAGCCCGAACCCTCCCCAGGCTGTGCCAGCGACCGTTACGGCAGGCGTGGTGGCAGGAGTTACTGGTGACCGGGCGATGTATGTTGCCGACGTGACCGTGATTGATGGCAGCGATTTTGCCGCCGGCACGGCCTTTGTCAAAACCTGGCGCTTGAAGAACATTGGCACCACAACCTGGACAACGGCCTACTCTTTCGGTTATATCAGCGGCGATAAAATGGATGGGCCCAATTCGATCAGCCTGCAAAAGAACGTCGCTCCTGGCGAAATGGTTGAAATCTCCGTAAACCTGGTGGCGCCTGCCTCAAGCGGACACTACCGCGGGTATTGGAAACTGTTGAATGCCGAAGGAAAATACTTTGACGAATCCGTTTACGTAGATATTGATGTGGCTGGGTCTGGTACAGCCGCAGCGGGGCCGACGATCACCCCTGGCGGCCCAACGGCAACACCTACCAATACGCCTTCTAACTCAACTATTAGCAATCTCTCGATCGCAGTGGATAACGCATCTTTTAGCGGCACCTGCCCGCACACTTTCGCTTTTGCAGCCAGCTTTACCCTGAGTTCGGCGGCCTCAGTGACCTACCAACTGGAAGCTGGTTCTGAGACATCCGGCGTCACCGTCAATGTGCCGGCTGCGCAGACGACTTCCTTTGGGGCCGGGACCCAGACGCTGACCTTCTACCTGGAATTCAACCAATCGATGGCCGGCTGGGCGCGGCTGCACATCACCAGCCCGGTCGATGTTACCTCCGGCGCGACCACTTTTACATTGACCTGCCAGCCATAATGCCAGCAGGAATGCCGCGCCCAGTACAACAGCAAAATCTAAAGCTGACCCAGGCGGTGAAGGCAGAAGCCCGCCGCCTGGGTTTTGTACTGGCTGGGGTGACAACACCCGAACCTACGCCCCACCTGGCGGATTTTGAAGCCTGGCTGGCAGCAGGAAAACACGGCGAAATGGCCTATTTGGCCGGCGAGAGAGCACGCCAACGCCGGGCTGATCCGTTGAAGATCATGCCTGCCTGCCGCTCAATCCTGGTACTGGGAATGCGCTACCCGGCCCATCTGGCGGCGCCTGCCAACGAAAACACCTCACTGGCAGGCAAGGTGGCCGCGTATGCCTGGGGATTGGATTATCACGATGTCTTACCAGAGCGCATGCAGCGCCTGGCGACTTTCATCGAAGAACAGGCGGGGAGATCTGTGGAGGCGCGCTGGTATACCGACACAGGCCCGATCCTGGAGCGCGACCTTGCTCAGCGCGCCGGGTTGGGATGGATTGGCAAAAACACCGGCCTGATCCATCCGCGCCAGGGCTCGTATTTCTTCCTGGCTGAGATGCTGGTGGATATCGAGCTGGCTCTCGACGAACCTTTTCGCCAGGATCATTGCGGAACATGCCGGCGCTGCCTGGAGGCCTGCCCCAGCGGCTGCATTTTGCCCGACCGGAGCATCGATGCTGCGGGCTGCATCTCCTATTTGACGATCGAGTTGAAAGGGACGATACCGCTGGCGCAGCGTCCGCAAATCGGCACCTGGATCTTTGGCTGCGATGTGTGCCAGCAGGTTTGCCCCTGGAATCAACACTTTTCAACGGCGGAACATGATCCTGCCTTTGCACCCCGGGCCGGGCTGCCTGCCCCCAACCTGATGCGCGAACTGATGCTGACCCCGCAGGAATTCAAAGAGAAATTCAAAGGATCGCCCATCTTGCGCACCAAGCGCAGAGGATACTTGAGGAACGTAGCCGTTGCGCTGGGAAATACAGGCTCCAGATTGGCAGTTCCGGCCCTGATGCAGACGCTGCGCCAGGAAACGGAGCCGCTGGTGCGCGGGCACGCGGCCTGGGCATTGGGCCGCATCGGCGGGCCGGAGGCCCGGCTGGCGCTGGAACAAGCTCTGCCCGGCGAACAGAATGAAGAAGTGCGTCAGGAAATCGAGCTGGCGCTTGGATAGATGAAGGAACAGGCCAAGGAGGGCTCGTTAGCGGTGAAACATTCTCTCTGCAAGCGCTTACTCCTGCTCGGATTGGCGCTGCTGGCTTGCGCGTGTGGATCATTCCCAGATGCCTCGCCGGGCGCCTCGATCACCGAGGCGGCCTCTGCCACGGCGATCTACCAGCCTGCGACCTCCCCTACGCCCACGAAGACTCCTTTTCTACCCGAA
>CAZVRZ010000107.1:0-4706 GCA_964629965.1 uncultured Anaerolineaceae bacterium | reverse complement strand
CGCCAAGCGACGCGAGACGTAGCGCATACGCACGCCCCAGCCCCCGGCCTGCACAGGATTGACCAATGCCGAAAGTAACCAGAGACTCGCTGATGACGCTGGAGGCCTACGCCAAGGCGCGGGCCGAGTTCCGCAAGAAGGTCATCGCGCACAAGAAGCACCGCGCGGTGCACCTCGGGCCGCACGTCACGCTGCTGTTCACGGGGGCGATCGTCCCGGCGCGCTGCGTGCAAGCCGCCATTGCCGAGCGAGGCCAAGCCGATTATCTTTACGATGCGGTGCGCGAGTTAATCCAGGCGGCAGATATTGCCATCGGCACGCTCAATGCAACCATCTCCGATGTGTCGCCGCAAACCGGCTGTGTCTTTACCTATCATTTGATCGGCGAGGCCAGCAATGCCGAAGCGCTCCAGAGGGCCGGATTTGACGTGATGAGCGTGGCGACCAACCATATTAAGAACTGCGGATTTAGCGATTGCGGCAACCGGGCTTTTTTCGATACGCTGGATAACCTGCGCCAGGTGGAGATCTTGCCGGTGGGGGCGGGCAGCAACCATGCTGAGGCCATGCAGCCGGTGGTGATCGAGGCGCAGGGGATACGCTTCGGCATCGTTTCGCTGGGGGCGATCGAGCCGCAGTCCTTTGCCGGCGAAGACACCCCGGGCATCGCGGTGTTGAACGATGATAACCTTTTGGATGCAATCCGATCTGCTCGCCAGGCGGCAGATGTGGTTATCGCCATGCCGCATTGGGGGCCGGAAGATGTACCCGATCCCAATTATGAGCAACTGCACTTTGCCAAGGCAGCGGTGGAGGCTGGGGCAGATGTGGTGGTGGGCAATCACACACATGTGGCCCAGGCCATCCAGACAATCGATGGCATCGATGTATTCTACGGATTGGGAAATTTTGTGTTCGACCAGACCTGGGACCTGGCGCACCAACAGGGTTTGATCTTGAAGTTGTATTTCGAGGGGGCGCAGTATACCGGCTACGAGCTGATCCCCACGCATGTGGATGGGGATGGAACGGTACACCTGGCGGGAGAAACAGAAGCAGCCCAGATCTTGGAACGCGTCTGGGCTGCCAGCGAAAAGCTCAAGTGAGGCCGGCGGCTTAGCCGACTGCGTTCAAGAAATCGGCCAGCAAGCCATAAGCCGTGGTATGCGGGCCGGGGTCAGCCTCGATCACGGAAAGCAAGCCTAATACGTCCGTTTCGAATTCGGCGATGCTGGTAGTGCCCAGCACGTTATACATGGAAGATTCCGGGCCGATCAGCTCGGGAGCCACGCGGGCTACTACCCGCTCGCCTTCTCTGTGAGCTGAGCAAACCAGTTTCCAGCGGCGTCCCTGCTGGCGAGCATCTGCAACCATGGCGGAGGTGATGTTGCGAATCCCCTGCCGGTCCACCTGGGCCGGCTTGAGGGGGGTATCCATTAGCACGGTAACCAAGGCAGACACCTTGATGGCTGCATCCCAACCATCCACATCGCCGCTGGGATCGGTTTCGGCAATACCGATCGACTGAGCATAGGCCACGGCCGATTCAAAGCTCTCGCCCGATTCCATGCGCGTCAGGATCAGGTTGGTGGTGGAGTTGAAAACGCCGCGCAGCGACAGCAGGCGAGCGCCAGGCAGCGCGCCGCGGAAAAGCGAAAAGATCGGCGCGCCATCCATGACGGTTGACTCAAAAAAGAAACGCTTCCCGTTGGCCTTGGCAAGTGCGGTCAGATCATGGTAGGCATGCACCACCGGACCTTTGTTCGCCGTTATGGCGTGCAGGCCGCACTCTAAGGCGGTGCGGAGATGGTCTATGGCGGGTTGGCCGCTTTCGTAGTTGACCGGCGTATTCTCAAAGAGCACATCGGCGCCGCAGATACGGACCAATTCCAGCATGCTGGCGGGCGCAGGGTAAGCTGAAAGCTCTGCCAGCGAGGCGCCGCTCTCGACCAACGCCAGGGCGCGTTCGATATCCAAACCGGCAGGGTTGATGGCTGCGCCATGCCTCTCGGTGGCAATGGCCGTGAACGCAAAGCTCAAGTCATAGCGAGCTTTTAATTCTTCCTGCTTGCGCAGGAACAGGCGTGCCAGGGAACGCCCGACATTGCCGAAACCAAGCAAACACAGATTGTAATGAGACATCTTTTTTCTCCTTTTATAAAGGTTTATGTTCAAAGGGGAGGCCAGGGATAAGGCCGGCGCTCTGGGTCTGGACCCGGAAAGACACCTGCCTTGACCAGCCGGCGTATCCTGGAACGCAAAGCGCGGATCTCGCGTTGGCTGATGTGCTCCGCAAGGGCGGTGATCAATTCGGAAGGCTCTCTGAGCTGTGCCAGCAGCGCCTCCAGCATATCCAAATATTCCTGGGGAACGGGCTCGCCGGCGAAATCCCAGATCACAGTGCGCAACTTATCCTCGGCATGAAAGCAAATACCGTGATCGATCAGCCACAGGTTGCGGTGGTCGTCAAACAACACATGCCCGCCTTTGCGATCGGCATTGTTGATGATCAGGTCAAACAACACCACCGGGCGCAGGCGTTGGCGATCTTCGGCACTGATGTTGAAGTAATGCTCATCGGGGTCATGTTCGATAAAGCGCTGCAAAGAACCCGGTCCCAGGGGCGCCTGGCGGCGATAGACGGTCTCGGGCACAAAATGCCACCCCAACGCTTCGCTGAGAAGGTAGGCGGCTACCTCGCGGTGCGCCAGGCTGGCAGTGGGAAAATCCCACAGGGGCTGCTCGCCACGCGATGGCTTGTACACGGCGGCCTGGGTTTCGCCCTGGTGCTCGACTTCTGCCAGGAAAGTGTAATTGGACCCCCACATAAATTTGCCCTTAAGCGTCATTTCGCCCTCTTGCAAGAGGAACAGGATCGAACTGGGGGAAGGCATCACGCTTAATGCTTGTGGCCGTTCTTCTTTGGGCAAAAGTGGCCTTCGGGATCCATTGGCTCGCCGCACTGTGGACACATGGGACGGCCGTGAGAAGCAACTTCGAGGCCCCAGTGTATCATGATATAGATCTGGGAGCGACTGCACCAGAAACGCACCACACCGGCATCTTCAGGATCGCGGTCTTCCGTTAACAACTCGCGCACTACCAGCACCACCAGATCGTTTTCCACCTCGTAGCCCAGGCCGATCTCGCCTACCCGGAAAAGCGGGTCAACCGGCGGGGTGATATGCATGGCCTGCTCATCATAAGAGGATGAAACTTCGCTCAGGTCAGGATAATTCTGGCGAATTTCGCCCAGGAATTGTTCCAGGCCGACGGCTAGCGATTGCACCTGGATCTTCTCGACGATCAAGGTAACCACTTGTTGGTCCTGGGTTCCCTGGATGTAGAATATCCGCTTACCGGGCTGCCCAAAGGCGTCGATGGTAATGTGATTTACCGGATGGAGATCGATCTCTTCACGAGGCATAATTGGCTCCCTAGTTCAAAACGGTTTGTGCTCAAAGTATACCAGAATCACAGCTTGGGGATGGTGAGAGAGGGGTTATAGTTTAGCAGCAACAATTGACTGTGATGCTCGTCGATCATGAGAGCGGTGATGGAGGCCGGCGTGACCGCCAGGCGTTGAAAATGATCCAACGGCAAGCCCAGGTAAAAAGCAACGGCCAGCTTGATGGGATCGGCATGCGAGACACACACAAGCAGGTCTTTGGGATCATGCCGGCTGCACAGATCCTGCAGTGCAGCGCAGATACGGTGTTGCGTATCAATAAAGGACTCGCCGCCTGGGAATTGGAACAAGGAGGGCGTATTTTGCACGGTGCGCCAGACCTTCAGGCGGCCCAGTCTTTTCAGGGTTTTGCCCTGCCAGGAACCACAGTCGGTTTCCATCAAACCTGGATGCAGGCTGACGGGCAGGCCAAGCGCCTGAGAAATGGGCTCGGCGGTCTCAACGGCTCGTTCCAATGGGCTGCTATAGATGGCTGTGACGGGAGCCTGGCGCAGTGTTTCGGCGGTGGCCTGCGCCTGCCGGCGACCGTTCGCGTTCAGGTGCACGCCTGGTAAGCGTCCTGCCAGGCGGCCTTTCTGAACATATTCGTTTTCACCATGACGAACCAACAAGAAGATAGGCATGGGTGGTTAACTGCCTTCGAGACCATCATCCGGAGCGCCCCCGCTGCTTTTGTGTTTGCGCTTGATCTCGGAAATCTCCTGCATATCTGGATCGGGCAGGCGACGGATGTCGGTGATATTGAGCGCCTGGCGTTGGGCGCTGCGCCAGCGTTCCAGGCGCTCGGCGGCGCTGGCCTCGTAGCCTTCGTGCGAAGGCTCGTAGAAGTACGTGCCGAGCAGGCGATGAGGCAGGTACTGCTGGGGCAAGAAATGGTCGGGGGCCTCGTGGGGATACTGGTATCCCTTGCCGTGCCCGAGGGCGGCGGCATCGCGATTGCCATCTTGCAGGTGCGTGGGCACGCTGATCTGGCCCTCTTGTTCAAGGGTCTTGAAAGCCTTGAAGTAAGCCAGGGCGCTGTTCGATTTGGGCGCGGTGGACAGATATAAGGTTGCTTCGACGATGGGGAAGATGCCCTCCGGCAGGCCAATGAATTCAAAAGCCTGGGCAGCGGCGTTGGCCACCACCAGGCCCTGGGGGTCTGCCAGGCCGATATCCTCGCCTGCCAGGATGATCAGGCGGCGCAGGATGAAGCGCGGGTCTTCTCCGGCATACAGCATCTTGGCCAGCCAATACA
>CAZVRZ010000106.1:0-19203 GCA_964629965.1 uncultured Anaerolineaceae bacterium | reverse complement strand
ACTCGTCAACCTGTCAATCTGTAAACTTGTCAACCTGTAAATCTGTAAACTCGTCAATCTGTCAATCTGTAAACTCGTAAATCTGTAAATGAAAACATTTGTCGGTATCGATATCGGGGGGCGTGGAGCGGGCAGGGTTGAGGAAGCGCTCAAAATACAGGTTGTGGCGCAGCGGGTCAGGCGTGGTGATGCCCAGGCAGTGGGCCACGAGAGAGGAAGAGGCAGAGCCACGCGAAGCGGTTGGTACGCCTTGGAGGCGGGCATGCTCCAGGATATCTTCGACTACCAGGAACAGGACGGCAAAACCGGTTTGCTCGATAATGTCTAATTCGTGCACCAGGCGGGCCTGGATCTCCGGGGTCAGCTCGCCATACAAGCGCTGCGCGCCGGCTTCGGCTTTCCGGCGCAGGACTTCCAGCGCGCTTTGCCCGCTGGGCAGCTCGATGTTCGGGAAATGAGGCTGATCCAGCGGCAGCGAGTATTTGCAGCGCTCGGCGATCTCGGCGCAGGCTGCCAGGGCTGCCGGGTATGCCGAGAAACGCTGTTCCATCTCGGTAGGAGAAGTAAATGAAGCATTTTCAGGCGCTGCCGCCTCGGCGGGCAGATCGCTCAATAGTTGAATGCGCCGGATGGCGCTGACCAGCCGCTGCATATGCGCCTGCCCAGGGTCGATGTAATGGATATCGTGGCTGGCAACGATGGGTATCTGGCCGCGATGTGCCAGGCCGGCCCAGCCGGCTGCCAGGGCTGCATCTCCTGGGGTGTGCTGTTGCAGTTCCACGTATAAGCTGTTGGGATAGACCTCTGCCAGTTGGCCGAGCAAAGCCTGGGCGGCTTGCTTTTCCTGGTGCAGAGCAGGCGCCAATGGCCCGCGCAGGCCGCCCGTCAGGCACAGCAGGCCAGCGCTCTCCTGCGCCAGGCGTGGCCATGGCAGGGGAGCTTCGCCCCCGTCCAAGGCGCTGGCAATCCGGCACAGGCTGCGCCAACCGTCCAGCCCAGTAGAAAGCAGGTTCAAGGCGCCGCTGATGTGGCTGTCCCCGATCTGGGGAAAGATGGTTTCGACTTCCAACCCCAAAATGGGTTGGATCCCGGCGCGCTGGCAGGCATCATAAAATTCGATTGCGCCGGTCAGGCTGTGGTGATCCGTCAGCGCGAGGGCCGGTAGATTGTGCCCGGCGGCAGCCTGGACAAGCTGCTGCGGCGAGGCCAGGCCGCGCAGGAAGGAAAACCAGGAATGCGCTCGCAGATGCACGAACATAAGTTCTTGTATTGTACTCGCAGACGGAGATGAAGTACAGGCTAGCGGAAAGTTATCTGCGTATCTTTAGGATCCTGAGGTAAACTATTGGTATGACCGATGCACATAATCCATCCCAACCATTGTTCGACATCGACAATGTTTTTGAAGTCGATGATTACATGTACTTCTACAGCGAAGATTTAACGCCAGAACGCTCCGCTGAAGAGGTGGCTGCGCTGGTGCAGCTGCTCGCTTTGGATACACCCAAAAGTATCTTGGACCTGGCCTGCGGTTTTGGCCGGCACGCCAACCGCCTGGCTGCCCTGGGGCATGTGGTTACCGGTGTCGATTACATGCCGGGCTTTTTGGAAATCGCGCGCTCCCAGGCGCAGGAAATGGGCGTGCAGGTGGATTACTGCCAGGCGGATATGCGCGGGATCGATTTCGAGGCCTGCTTCGACCGGGTCGTCTTGATGTTCACGGCCTTTGGCTATTTCGATGATGCCGGAAACGAACAGGTTTTGACCAACGTGGCGCGGGCGCTCAAGCCGGGCGGTTTGTTCGCTTTTGATGTTCCCAACCGCGATGTGGTCTTGAAGACCATGGCGCCGGTATTCCTGGAAGAGAAGAACCAGGATCTGATGATCAGCCGGGCCTCTTTTGATATGTTGACCGGGCGTTATCACAACCGGCGCATTATCATCCGGGATGGCGTTCGAAAAGATAAGCCATTCTCGATCCGTTATTACAATTATTCGGAGATCCAGGCCTTGTTAGAGAAAGCGGGCTTGCGGGTGGGTGCGGTGTATGGCAATTGGCAAGGCTTGCCTTTCACCGCAGAAGCACGGCGCATGGCGATTGTGGCCGAGAAAGCGCCATCCGTCAGGTAACTTCTGGCAAATCGCACAAAGCCCGGTTGGTTTTGAGCCAGGCTCGCCGCTGCTTGTGATCCGGCATGAGCTGTGCAACGCGCGCCCAGTACTCCTGGGAATGATTCTTGATCTCCAGGTGCACCAGTTCGTGTATGACCACGTAATCGATCACTGCTGGCGGCGCCATGATCAGCCGCCAGGTAAAACTGAGTACGCCTCGCCCGCTGCACGAGCCCCAACGAGTCCTGGCGGAGGTAATCCTCACCTGGCTTGGCTTGAAACCATGCAGCGAGCTGAAATGCTGGACGCGCTGGGGCAACATTTGCCTGGCTTGCTGGCGATACCAGGCTTCAAACACCTGGACGGCTCGTGCTTGAGCGCTTTGGGATAACAGGAAACGTTCCTTTAGCTCCAGCGGCGGGCGGGCTCGGCTGACGATTTCCAGATCGTAAGACTGGCCAAGAAACAGGAATTTCTCACCAGCGGTGAAACGACGCACAGGGGTTTCTCGCAAGTTTTGCGCTGCCTGGCGCTGCCTTGCGCGTATCCAGCCTGCCTTTTGAGCGATAAAAGCCCAGATCTGCTCTTCTGGCAGGCGCAGGGGGGCGCGTACGATGAGCTTGCCATCGGGCAGCACGACCAGCGCCAGTGTTTTGCGGCGCGAGCGCACCAGTTGATCTACGATTGGCGCGTCTGCCTGGGAGGCCGGCGCAGGCGTTTCCAGGCCGGGCAGGCGAGGCTGGCGCGGTGGGCGCGGCGGGCGCTTGGCCGGCTTTGGCGACTGAGGCCGCTGCTTGTTTGCGCAGGGTATGCTCATCAAGAGTTGCTCCGGTGATTAGCCCCGCTGTTTTTGTGCTGCTCATAGTATTCATCGGGCAGCAGGTCGTTTCGCCGGGCCGCTTGAGCGGCCAGTTCGTCACAGCGCTCGTTGTCCGGGTTGCCGGCATGGCCTGGAGTCCAGTGGAATTTGACCCAGTGCTGCCGGCAGAGATTCAAAAGCTGTTCCCACAGATCCGGATTTTCGGCATAATCTTGTGCGTTACGCATCCAACCGCGAGCCTGCCAGCGCCTGGCCCAGCCCTTCTCAATGCTATCGACCACATAGCGCGAGTCGCTGTACAGCGTCACCTGGCAAGGCCGTTTGAGGGCCTGTAATCCCATGATACAAGCCAGGATCTCCATGCGGTTGTTGGTGGTCAGGCGGCAGCCGCCGCTCAGTTCTTTGCGCTGCTTGCCATAGCGTAAGACAACGCCATAGCCGCCGGGACCAGGGTTACGGATACAGCCGCCGTCTGTGTAGAGGACAACCCGGCTGGCCTCGGGCTCCATGGGGCCTGCCGTTTCGGGCTCTGGTGACTGAACCGCATCAAACTTTTTCATCGATCATTATTCTGGCCGGCCTCAGGCTTTTGCCGCGGGGCTATTGCCGCAGGGCTCTTCGTGTTGGCTGCATCCGTCTGCCGGGCAGGCTGCAGGTGCAGCACGTGGACTGTGACCGCTTCGACGCGCTTGCGGGTGTAAGCCATGGGGTGATATTCGCCTCTTAACCACGGCTGGATGTTATCAGCATAATGCGGGCTGGCGGGGTGCCCCGATTGGCCTGGAACCAGGATGCCCTGGCAGTTATCCAGGTCGCTCAGGTCGGCGATAAAACGGAAAGCAGGCCCTACGATCGTGCGGCTGGAAAGATGGTAACGGGCTGAGCTGGAGCTCCAGATCGTATCGCCATCGCCGCCCAGCGGGAAAGGCCCGCGGTTGAACAGCCGGTCGAGCGGCTTGATTGCGCCCAAGGTATGATTCAAGGTGAGCGTGTGCAGGCGGCCCCATTTCCAATCCTGGATGCCAGGGCCAAGGGTCGTTTTCAACAGGTCGACCGACTCGCGCAAGACAATCTGCAGCACATCGTCCCGCTTTTCGCCATTCCCCAGGTCGAACCAATGCGAGTCTGGCTGGCGCAAGATGTGCAGCAGCCACTGGCGCGAAAATTCGCCAAAGATGCTGCCTTCAGCCAATTGCGGTGTCGGGCCTTTGCCGGCGTAGCGCCTTGTCAGGTCTGCACCCAGGTGCGGTTCCAGCAAACGGTAGATCAGGCGCTGCGCCAGCACTTCGTAAATCGCGGCGGCGGAACTGTCTGCGTCCAGGGTTCCATCCCAGGCGCGCAAATGGTCCAGCGCGATTTGCAGCTCGGGATCGGATGCATTGATTGTATCCAGGCAGGCGATGAAGTTCCTGGCAGCCAGCGATACCTGATCCAGGTGCATTTGCTGGATGGTCTTGATATCTATCGGGTTGTGAGCTTCGATCAGTTCCACAATGCGGGCGGCGCGGTTGCCGCCGATATGGTCGTCGCCTAAATAGTGTGGGTAACTTTTGTCTGCGACTCGGTTATTGGCGCTGGCAATGTAACCCTCTTTCGGATTGAGCAGGTGAGGCAGTTCTTCGAAGGGTATGTAGCCGGTCCATTCATACTCGCCATCCCAGCCGGGGACGGGGAGGCGGCCTTTCCCCCTGGCACGCACGGGCACTTTGCCGGGCAGGGCGTAGGCGATATTTCCTTTCGTGTCCGCGAAGACGGTGTTCTGGATTGGAGCCATCCATTGGCGCAGCGCATGGCGGAATTCATGCACGTCGTGGGTAAAGAACATGTGGTACAGCGCATCAAACATGCGATCCGGTTCCAACGCAGTCCAGCGCAGGGCGAGCGGGGATTGGCCGCTGAAATCATCCGCCAGGGCATTGATGATGGGGCCATGGCGTGTGGTGATGACTTCTTGCGTGGCGACTTTGCCGCCTTTGATGCGGATCTGTTCCTGGCGCGTTTCAGCGGGCAGCCATTTCCCCTGGTATTGGTATTGCACGCGGCCGTCTTGAGATCTCTGCAATCGCTCGATGAAAAGATCTTGCACATCGGTGAATCCATTGGTGAAACCCCAGGCAACCTGGCCGTTGTGACCGGCGATGATGCCCGGAATGCCCGGAAAAGTGATGCCGGTGATGTTCATTTCGGGGCATGCCAGGTGGTTTTCATACCAGATGGCAGGAATGCTCAGTCCCAGGTGCATGTCATTGGCAAGCAATGGTAGGCCGCTGCTGGTGCGGCTGCCGGCGATCACCCAATTGTTGCTGCCCACGCCGTCCAGGGCATTTGGGCCGCTGAAACGCTGCGCCGCCTCGATGGCGGCCATTGTCGCCTTCCAGTCTATCCCGTTTGGCAGGATCGATGGCCATTCGGGTAAATAGCCTGGTTCCAACTCGGCAGCCAGCTCCGTTCCCAACCGGTCGATCAACTGCGAGCGTAACAGTTCAGCTTCCCAGTTTACGGACAAATTCCAGGCCAGCATCTTGCCCCAGCAGATCGAGTCGCCCACCGTCCAGGGTTCCGGCCGGTAGGTGAGCAGATTGAATTCGAGCGGCAGCTTGCCCTGGGCTATGCGGGCGTTGACGCCGGCGGCGTACGCTTTCAGGGCGGCCAGGGTGCCGGTTTCGAGCAGAGCAGGCTCTTGTTCGGCCACGCGCTGCAGCCCAAGGATGCGCATCCAGCGATCGAGGGGCAGGGCGACTGCGCCCAGGATTTCGGACAACCTGCCTGCCACCAGGCGGCGTTGGAAATCCATCTGCCACAGGCGGTCTTGGGCGTGGGTGTACCCCTGCGCAAACATCAAATCATGGATGGATTGGGCGTAGATGTGGGGCACTCCCCAGCGGTCTTGCCGAATCTCTACGCTGTCCTGCAAACCGGGGAGCTTTTGCCTGCCCTTCTTTTGCGGCAGCGGCCGGCGCATCAGTAGATAATAGGCGGCGCCCGCCGCTCCGGCGGCTGCTCCCAAAGCTAACCCGATCTTGTTCCATTGCTTGTTCATAATACCTGCCTGATATAGAAACGCTTTCGTGTGGCTGGTGAACCTCCGGTTCAGCAGTTCACGAATTACAAAAATTATACCTTGAGTGTGATCATCTGCGGGTGAATGGCAGGTACAAGAGCCACCACCTGCCCAGCTCTAGCAGAAAATGGTTGTTGGCTGTGTTTGCTTCTGGCGACTGGGTGGTCGCCTGGGCGGCGAGCGCTAAGGCTGTTCCGGCTTCGAGCGTGGCGGCGATGGAGCCGGTTACGGTCACGGTGACCGATGCGACGGCTGCCAGGTCGGGCAGGTTCCACACGTAGCGGGCGCCGCTTTGGGCGGCAACTGCTCCAGAGGAAGCCTGCCATTCTGTGTTGATGATCTCAGCCGGGATTGGGTTCGTCAGGGTAACCTGGGTTGCGGCTGCCGTTCCCAGGTTCGCCACTGTCAAGGTATAAGTGACCGGGGCTCCTGGGGTTGTCTCGGGTAAGCTTACTAACTGCATGGTCAACGCCAGGTCAGCCACCTCCCCCGAGGCGATCAATATCTTAGATTGATAGGGCGCCAGGGCAAGGCTGCCGTAAACGATGTTACGATCCAGGTCGCGGTACAAGGTGTTCCCAAGGGAAAGGGTTTTTGTTTGCGGGGTATCGTTGTAGAGAATGATCGAATTGGGCGGGTCTGCAGGAGCCAGGTGAAACCAACTCTCTCGCGAATGCAGGTCGAAACCGCTAAAGGCCTGCCACTCGGCCATGGTTTTGCTGCCCTCTACCTGGATATGATCGCTCTGGTAAGGATGGAAGAAATCGTTGTGGTCGGAGGCGCCCAGGCGCTCTTTGCCGGCGGCAAACAGAGTCCAGGCGTTTGGCTGCAGGCTGAACAGGATGTTGCTGCTGTGCTGCGATATGAAAGTTGGCGCTTCGGTGAGCGTTACCTGGGCAGAATACATCGACCCGCGGCTGTTGTTGTACAGGGTATTGCTGGTGATGGCGCCGGTGGAATTTTGATAAAGAATACCGGCCGCGGTCGAACTGACGATGGTGTTGCCAGTGATGTTGATGTCGCGGGAGTAGTTATCGATATACAGCCCAAAGCCAAATAGGGCATCGTAAGCACTCTGACAGCCGTCGGTGTTGCCGATTGTGTTCAGGATGATATTCCCCTCGAAAGTCAGGTCATGGACAGCCGAAGTATCCAGGTTGTCGCGCCCAAAGGTGCGCACACCCCCGCAGTCGCCTTTGGTAAAGCAGGACTGTACGATCACGTTGTTTTTTATGGTGTTGTGATGGCCAAAGATATCCATGCCGTTGTGGGCAATGCGTTCCAGGCGATTGCCGCTGATGGTGGTGTAGTTACCTGTATCGTTCGCCTGGTCGATCTTGATGCGAATGCCGTCGCCATCTTCGGTACAGGCTCCTTCGCCATCCTCGAAGCTGCACCCCAGGCCGGCCGCGTTCAAGTTTTCGATCAAGCCCACCTCGCGGATCACGTTGTTGGTGATCTGCAAATTTCGGGCGTAGCTGTTGATCCCCATTTGATTGGCGCCTGCGATGAGGTTATTCTTCACGATAATCTCATACCCGCCGCGCCAGCCATCGGGACGACCATCGCCGGCATCGTAAACCCAGGTTGCCAGGTTGATGCCGGTGCCGTCCATATCGGTGAGGGCATTGTTCTGCAGGGTCACATGATGGTTTTCGTAAGGGTGCAGGTTGGTGGGCGTGGCGATGCCATGGCGGAACCAGCCGTGGATTGCCAGGTTGTCCACCGTCACGTAGGCGATGGCTGCCTGGTAATCTTCGCCTAGCAGGATGCCTCCCCAGGACCGGTCGTCTGGATGCAAGATCACCGAGCCCTCAACCTGGCCGTCTGCCGGGACGCCGGTGCTCGAATACAGGTAGACATGGCGCGTCAGGGGATCGTAGTACCACTCACCATCTCGATCCAGGGTATTTATATGGTTATTAATGAAGTAACCCCAGCCGGTGCAATTGTTCCCCCAGCAATCCAGGTTGGTTCCCAGGCTCAAAGTCTGCCCGCTCGTTCCGGTGACCAGCCGGTTGAGAATGTACCAGCGCATGCCGCGGATGTGGGCCACGGCGCCGGTCCAACTTCCTGCGGGAAGCTGGTTGTCGGTCAACTGGTTGCCTGCGGGCTGATTGTCGATAGTGGAATAGCCGCCGTCAGGCGCATCCAGGTTAGGCCAGCGTCCGAGCGTGAGGCGTTCTCCTGCCCGGAAGAGCTGGTTGATCCCATCGGTAAACTTGCCCTGGTTGGCTCCGGTCGACAGGTCGGCAATGTAAATGCTGCCGGTATGCAGCTGCCAACCTGCGACCGGCTGGGCTCCGGATAAAACCGGCCGGTCGAGACAGGCCGCAGGGTACGAGCTAAACAGGATGGGCTGCCCGGCTGCCCCCGAATGTTTCAGGATCAGCGGGTCGGCGCGCCAAGTATCGCCGCATTTGAACAAGACCACATCGCCGGGCTGCAGCGCCAGGCTGTTTACCGTGCTGATGGTTGCCAGCGGGTCGCTTTCGGACAGGCCAGTGTTGTGATCATTTCCCTGGCTGCTGGAGACGTAATAAGTTTTCGCGGTGGGCAGTGCCGGCGCAGGCAGCACCCCACCGGCGCGGGCAGGGAGGATGTTGGCGGCGACGATCAGGCAAAGCAGCAGGCTGGCCTGGATAAAGGAAGCCGTGCGCCTCACTGCGGCAGCCAGGGGACTTCAGGGGATGGGTAATAGTTGACGCCCAGGGCGGCCAGCCGGGGGCCATGCGCTCCCAGGCGCGTCTTGTATTCTTCCCAGTTCCTTCCTTCCAGCCGCGACCAGCCGATCTCGGCAATGCCGATCAAGCGTGGAAAGGCCAAGAATTCAATATCGGCCATGGTCTCGATGGTTTCAGTCCACAAAGGCGCTTCTACACCCAGGATATCGGCTTCCCCAACGCCGGGCGCCTGGCTGGCGGGATCCCAATCGTAAGCCTGGTGCACATCGATCGTGCCGGCCCAGGCCAGGCCGAGGCGGGTGTTTTCATCATACTTCATATCCAGGTAGGCTCTGCTGGCGGGCGACATGATCACTTTGGCGCCTTGCTGGACTGCCTTGGCGGCTGCCGAGCTGTGCCAGTGTTGGGCAATGGCGCGGCTGCTGATTCGGGCCTCGCCGATATCTTCCCAACCGACTATTTGCTTGCCGTGTGCCTGTACGATGGCTTCCAGGCGTTCGATAAAGGGCAAGTAATCTTCTCGCCGGGTGGAGTGGGCCTCGTCGCCACCAATATGGATGTAAGGCCAGGGAGTCAGCGCAGCCAGCTCGCGAACCACATCGTCCACGAAGCGGTAAGTGATCTCTTTTTCGATGCACAATGAACTGAAACCCACCTCGATGCCGGTGTAGAGAGCCGGCGCGACGCCGCTGCAATTCAGGTCGGCATAGGAGGCCAGGGCAGCATTGGTGTGCCCGGGCATGTCGATCTCTGGCACGATCACCACGTAGCGGGATTGGGCATAAGCTACGATCTCGGCATATTCTGCCTGGGTATAATAACCGCCCTTACCGCCGCCTACCTGGGTGCTGCCGCCGTGCAGAGCCAGGTTTGGCCAGGATGCGATCATCACTCGCCAGCCCTGATCGTTCGACAGGTGCAGGTGCAAGCGGTTCATTTTGTAATACGCCAGTAAGTCAATGTATCGTTTAACATCAGCCACACCAAAGAAATGCCTGGAAACATCCAGCATAGCGCCGCGCCAGGGGAAGCGCGGGTAGTCGCGGATCGTCCCGGCGGGCAGCGAGCCAGGCTGCGCCAGGAGTTGGCGGATGGTCTGGCTACCACGGAACAGGCCGGCAGGCTGGCATGCGCTGAGGGTCACCTGGCCCGGTGAGATGACCAACTCGTAGCCCTCCTCGCCCAGGGATGGGTCGTTGCCTGAGGTCGCCAGGCAAATGCTATCGACAGTGGGCGCAGATCCGGCAGCTACCTGGATGGAATAACCGCTGGCAGCTTCGAGATGGCTTGCCAGGTAGGCGCCGATGGCGTTGAGTTCGGAGGTGGGTTGTACGATGGTGACAGTTGTTTTGCCGGATATGGCGAAACAGCCCTCGGCGGGTTGGACCGATACGGGTTTGGGGATCAACTCATTCATCGTTTTCACCTCGTCAGGATAGATTGATGTATTCCTATTTTACACCCCATAAGAGCAAATAGCGCGGCGTGGCAAGGATGGGGTGCTTCTGCAGATCTTCTTCCATACGCTGCATGCCTCGCTCGAAGGCATTTAAATAAGCCTGGGGCGATATGCACCGCCCCAGGCTCGTTCGAATTAGCAAACAGTTTACTTGTAGATTGTAATGGTTGTGCCGTTGCTGTCGCCATCAGGATCGCTGTTGGCAGCAGCATTGTACGTGTAGCCGGTAAGCGTCAGGTTGTTTACTGTGAAAGTGGCGCTGGTTACAGTGGTTTTTAAAGAAATGCTGACGCTGCACTGCCCGGTTGTGCCGGTGGTGCAGGAGATGACGGCAGTATTGAACTTGCCATCGACCTTCGCGCCCGATACCAGGTTGCCATCGCCATCCTTAACGGTGATGGTGGCGGTAGCTGTCCAGCTTTTCTTGGAAAGCTTTTTGCTGCCATCCAGGTCGGTGACCGAGATGGTCGTGTCGCCGCCACCGCCCCCGCCGGTGAGAGCAACGATGGCGTCAGCAGTCTGCACCAGGCCGTAGCCATAGTAATTGTCCCGGCCGGCTGCACCCAGGTCTTGGGCAGTCTGCTGCAAAGCTGCGCGCACTTCAGCATTGGTTGCGGTGGGATCGGCGCTCCACACCAGGGCCGCCACTGCCGAAACGTGGGGCGTAGCCATGGAGGTGCCGTCGTAATATTCGTAGCTGCTGGCAGGCGCAGTGTAAGTGCTGCTAATCGTGGTAACCTGGCCGAGCCGGTTCGCCACCAGGTACTGCCCATCTTCCATGCTCATGCTGATGCCGATGATGTTGGAGGAATAACCCTCGCCAAGCGTGCCCAGGAAACCACCGGGTACATTGTTGTAGATCACGGCTGCCGCGCCGCCGCCGTTCTGGACATTGATGACCTTATCGTAGAAGGAAACATCGCCGCGCTGGCAGAGCACTACTTTACCGCTCCATGAACCGGCGCTGGCGCACAAACCGCCGTCAACCAGCGCGCCGCTGGCCGTGCCGCGAGCAGAATATTCCACATGACCGGCCGCGTACGTTACGCCGCTGACGGTCAGGATGTTCTCATCCAGGTAAGGTACCGTGCTGAGCACGCCTACGCCGGGAGCAGCTACCTCGACCTGGTTATTATACTGGGAGAAATCGGCCACAGCTTTGTTCTCATCGATGGCGGCTACAGAGACGACGGAGGTATAAGAGGCCGGGTAGGAATAGGCGGATGTGCCTTCGTTGCCGGCAGCCGCGATGGGCAAAATGCCCTGGTTATACAGGTTGGCAAAGGTATTCTTTTCGGTGGTATTTGAGCGGCTGCCGCCCAGGCTCATGCTAATGATGTTGGCGCCTGCGCTGGCGCAGCGGTTGGCGGCATCAGCCAGGGTCGATGAATAAGCCCATGCACCGTCATCGCCAAAGACGCGTACTTCGTAGATGCTGACTGTGCCAGGAGTGACGCCGAGGACGCCGAGGGCATTGTTGACCGCCGCGATCGTGCCGGCGACATGGGTGCCGTGCCCGCTGCCGTCCTGATTCCAGGGAAGGTTGCCGTTATAGCCGCTGACGTTCACGCCCTGCAGATCTTCGTGACCGGTATAGAAGCCGGAGTCGATGATGCAGATCTTGCGGTTAGAGCCGGTCGGCGCGCCGGAGTCGACCACGCCGTTGCGGTCAACATCCCACACATCGCGAGCCTGGACCATATCCACGCCGTAAGGAACCACCTGCCCGGAGGCAGCTAATGGGGCCAGGCTTTGTGCGGCTGCCTGGCTAGGGGTGATGCTGATCGGGTAGCGCGGGGCATCTTCTTCGATGAAGACCACGTGCGGGTTGTTTTGCAGGCCAGAAAGCGCCTGGGCCGGAACAGAGACGGCAAAGGTATTCAAATCGTCGAAGGTGTAGTGGAATTCAGCCCCAGCGCCGCGCAGGCTGTTCTCTACATTGGCCTTATGTCCATTGGCGAACTGGATCAAGACACGCACCTTTTCGTTACCCTGCCCGGCACTGGCCGGCAGGGTGGCGGCCAGGCCAAGCAGCAGGCTGGCAATCAGAGCTATTGAAATTACAGTTAATCGTTTCATGTTTCCTCTCTCCTTTGGAAATAAATAAAGATGATCAGGCCACCGGGAGTATTCTAACTCGCTCGGCAGGTATGATAACGGTTGGCTCTGGCATGGATCGTCCAGTCATATACATTGGTTTAGAAAATTTGGACTGCTTACAATTAACTTAGTCGCCTGGCACGAAGGCAAAGGGTTGTGAACCTAACAAATTTGTAAGTTTGTGCAATTAAACACTGGATATAGAAATATGTCAACCATGACTTTTAGGCTATCAGGGCTTTCAGACTTTGTGTAGGCCCATTAATAAGATTCAACAATCATAATAACAACATAAAATGATCCCCTGAATTCGTGGAAGGCGCATGGAACTTTATTTCCGCACGGCTCTAAGCGAAACTTACAGGTTCATAAATCGGTCAACCGCCTGAGAAAGTGAAATATCCCCTTGTTTCGACCATTGCGCGTAAAGTCGTAAGAAGGGAACGATTTGATGAGAACCAGTCACAACTTCACGAAAAAACAGGCGTCCCATTGGTCCCACAGAGGCCAGATAGCCTGTATCGTGAAAACGGCTGATCGCGGCGTCTAAATGGTAAGGCACAGATTGATGTTGGATATTCCACCCATCTTTCCCCTGGTCAAGGAGCAGGTATTGGACCGTAGGATTGCCATCTACGGGTAAGCCGACCGAGCCGCTTGTAACAATGAAACCTTTTTCCCAGACACGCACCTGCCCAAAGTGGTTATGAGCGCGAATAATATACTGCTCTTGCGCCGTTGGAAACATTTCGTGTAGTACTTTTTCAGGTGTGTGGGATACGATCGTGCCACGATCATCTCGCTCGGTTGCATGGACGATCAAAAGATTGGGGACTTCAGGCAAACGCAGATGTAAGGGGAGCTGTTCCATGCACTGCCGATCTTGTTCGGAAAGTTGTTCAACAGTCCACTGTAACGGAGCATATTGTTCCGTAGACCACAGGGGTGGCGCCTTTGATGTCCCGAAATGGGCCACATAACGCTCTTGGTTGCCACGCAAGATGGGGCAACCTAAAGACAAAGCCAGAGTCCAGCAAGCCTTCGAATCGGGAAGGCCATTGACAATGTCTCCTGCCAGGATGATCTGATCCACCTTTTGTTGAGACACATGTTTTAATGCCGCCTCAAAGGCCGGCAAATTTCCATGAATATCTGCCAAAACTGCTATACGTATCATTTAATTCCTTAAAATATCTCTAAAGGCTGGGTAGATAAATTTTGGGCCATTTCGAATGGATTATATTACCTTAGCTTTCGTGCTAATAGGGGGTAGAATCGGGATATGGAGAGCGTTCAGAAATCCAGAATGCTGATTCTGATTTCAATTCCTATCGTGGCGCTGCCGGCTATCGCTCTGGCGCTCAACATGGGAGCCATAGGCCAAAGCCTCAGAGATGGCAGCAAATTACCGTTGCGCCAGTCCAACCTGGCGGTGATTGCTCTGGCTGCGTTGGTCATCTTCATGCTGGTGGGCGGCATTATCTTCGATCAGCACCCATGCTGGGCTGGTGTGCCCAACTGTGATTGAGCATAGTATGAAACAATCCATTGTCCATATTGCCCTGGTTGTTCGAGACTACGATGAAGCCATCGAGTTTTTCTGCCGCAAGCTCCATTTCACCCTGGTCGAAGACACGTACCAACCTGAACAAGATAAGCGTTGGGTATTGGTGGCTCCGTCCGGGTCCAGCGGTACCAACCTGCTCCTAGCCCGCGCCACTACCCCGGAGCAGGTGAGCTGCACTGGCAACCAAACCGGCGGGCGCGTTTTCTTATTTTTGCGCACAGACGATTTCTGGCGGGATTACCACGATATGCTTGCCGCCGGTATCCAGTTTGTGCGCCCGCCCAAGGTTGCCGCTTACGGCACGGTGGCTGTCTTTGAAGATTTATACGGTAACCTCTGGGATTTGATCGGCCCCAACCAGCAAAGCGAAAAAGCGCAAAGGCGTTTACGGCCAAAGCTCCTACCAACCGGGCGGCTTTTGCTGCTCACTGGCAAAAGATACTGGCGGACAAAAAGGTTATTGTAAAGACCATCATGTCAGGGGGCAAAGTCGCTGGAAACGTACTGAGCTACGAGGATGAGGGGAAGCCGGAAATCAGCTATTGGCTGGAAAAGCCTTATTGGGGAATAAGAAAAGACTCCCTCGACTGGTGTTCGAAGGAGCCCGGGTACAAAGAAACACCATAGCGGCTGTTCAACCGACTATTGCGTTTCTGCCCTTGTTGAGTAGGGCGGTTGTTTGTAACAGCGGAGAGGGAGGGGCGTCGTTCGGAACTTACCAACAATCACCATACTCCTCATTGCTGATCCTGCTCGATAAAGTAACATTGCAGGAAGCATTTGAGATTGTTTCACAACAACTTGACAAGGCAGAAAATCACACAGTCACCTGAACGCTATGACCTGATTTGAAGGTGATGAGCAGCGCGTACATCGGCAGTTCTCGTTCCCAAAATATGGGTTACGAGAACTGTTTTTTGTAAAGCTATAGGTATTTATGGCTCTATATATTCTTATCCTATTTACTGGAATTGTCGCTCTACTGGCTCTCGCGACAGCTTTACTTTCCTCTGCGGCCAGCCTGGCCAATGGCGTGGCGAGCGCCGCGGCCTCCAGCGCGCTGCTGGCTTCCCAGTGCACGAGCAGCTTCATGATCGTTGTCGCCCTGGCTGCCGGAGTGTCTGGAGGAGTATTGGTCTATCGTTTTATCTCCGAACACAAAAATCACTCGGCGCCGCCTCCTTCTGTCATTCCAACCTCGTATCCATTCGTCCGGGTGCAAAGCCCAAAACCGGCCGGCTACCTGCCTGCCGGCGAGCAGCGTCTGCCTGCTGTGTACCTGGCGGAAGGAGCGCAGGCTGATGAAATCGAAGTCGAAGATACCCTGTTCAGCAACTGGGGATGGTGAGATGAACAGCCTGCGTATCCACTTCTACCGCTTCCTCATTTCGCTGGTATTGGCGATTGCTTTCGCACTCGCCTCGTCCGGCTGCGCCGGCGTCACGGCTGTTTCGCTGGCCCCGCCCACCAGCGCTCGCCTGTCCACACCCATTCCTCCATACGTTGCCACCGACCAGGCCTCGGCGATCCAGGCGCGCTCGACCATCCAGGCCGGGGAAGCCCTGGCATACAACCTGGCGCTGACCGGCACCGCCGTGGCGGTCGAGGTCAATGCCGAGTCCACCCGGGTGGCCTTGCAGCTCACCAGTTCCTCCGCCACTGAGCAGCACTTCACTCGCCAGACCCAATCGGCCGGCGCACTGACTGCTACGGCCATCAGCGCGGCGGCGACCAGCTCGGTCGCCACCCAACAGGCAGTCGGCACCAACGCCGCCGGAACCCGGCAGGCGATCGGCACCGGTATCGCCCAGGACGCCACGAATACCCAGATGGCATACAACTACCTCATCCAAACCACTGCCACGCAGCTGGCAATCAACGAGCTGCTCCGCCAGGATGAGAGCCGGCGCCAATCGCTGGAGTTCCGCACCTGGGCCTGGCGTATCGCCCTGGTGCTGGCCTTTCTGTTTGGATTGGTGCTGATCTGGAAGGCTGTCCCCTGGGTGCTGCTCAAGTTCTTTGGCTTCCAATCCTGGAACGGCAAGCCGATCATCGTGGCGCCGGGCAGCCGCGGCGGCGTCAAGATCGTGGATATCGCCCGCAGCCTGGGACCGGGTGTGGTTATTGACGAGCAAGGCCGCCTGCTGACCGCTGGTTCGGCTCCCGATGCGGACATGCAGAACGCCGTCACCGCCCGCGCCCAGGCCGCCGAACTGCTGCTCTCGGCCAGCGGGCTGCCGGCCGGGGAGCGCAAGCGAGTGATGCGCCAGGCGGCGCTCTCGATCACCCCGGTCAACCAGGGACCGCAGCCGCCGGCCGAGATTTCCGATATCCAGTTCAAGGTCTTACCACCCGACGACAGCCGCGTCGGGGAATGGCTGCGCGATGTCGAAGTGCGGCTGCTGGAAGATGATGATGAGTAGAGAGGAGAGATAAGATGTTGACCAACCGCTACCTTTCTGAAGCCAAATTCGTGGCCTCCCGGATTGCCACGGCCCTGCAGGACTGCAAGCGCAACCCGGCCTTCCAGGAGTTTGTGATCACCGAACATGCCCAGCACGTGATCCTGTTTGCCGTACTGGACGAACTGCACCTGGGCGAGCCGGTCAGCCTGTATTTGACCGACGAAGTGCTGCACCAGATCAGCACCCTGACCCACGGCAAGCGGGTGGCAAGCTCCAATCACAACGGAGCGCGCTACGCCGTGCTGCTCAGCACCCCGCCGGCGCTGCCCAAGAGCATTCCATATCCTGACAGGGTGGATCCCGGCGTGTTCCCACTGGGAGTTGGCTGCCGCTGCGCACTGCACCAACCGGTCGGGCGGCTGCTCAACATCCTGGTTGGCGGGGCGTCGCGCTCAGGAAAATCGAACTTCGAAACCAGCCTGGCCTACACCGCCCTGCAGAATGGGTACAGCCTGTACCTGGCCGACCCGCAGGAGATCACCTTCTCGCCGGCCTGGAACCACCTGTGCGCCGCGCCGGTGGCTTCCTCCAGGGCCGATTTCATCAAGCTGCTGGTCGCGGTGCGGCAGGAGATGTCCCGGCGCGGCGATCTGTTCAAGAGCGCGACCCGCCCAGGCGGTCTGCCGGTGCAGAAGATCGAAGAATACAACCGGCTGGTTCCCAACCCGCTGCCGCGTGCTTTCCTGATCATGGATGAAGCCAACACCTACATGGATCAGCGCGGCGTGTCAGAAATCGTAGCCGATATCGCCCGCCAATCGTTGAAATATGGCATCCATCTGGTCATGGCGGCCCATTCCTGGCGCTCGCAGGATGTGCCGCGGGCATTGTCCGCCAGTTTTGCCACCCGGGTGACTTTCAGGGTCAACGATGACACTTCGGCCGCCGTGGTGCTGGATTCAAACGACTGGGGCAAAAAGGCCATGCGCCTGGCGCTGCCCGGGCGAGGCATCCTGCGCCTGGATGGCGGCTCGCCACAAATCTTCCAATCCTATCACTTGCCTGAAGAACGCCTGGCGGGATTGCTGTCGGCTGGGAAGGCAGTCAAGGTCAGCCCGCTCAGCGATTACGAGCGCAGCCTGGTGCATCACTCCCTGGCGGAAACCAGCGGGCGCATGACCCAGGAAGACCTGGTGGGCTGGGGGATGGCGCCGCGCCAGGCGCGCCGATTGGCCGAGACCTGGGAGATCAAGGGCTGGCTGGCGCAAGATCCCAACCGCAAGAATGCCCGTTATGTCACGCCTGCCCTGCAGCAGATCATCGAGGCCGCCTGATGGAACCAGTTTGCCAGCCTGTCGAGGTTGTCGTGTTTGTCAGTTTGCTGTTGATCCCCGGCAAAACCGCCGGTGTGCAATCCTGTCAATCTCAAAAATTCTCATGAAAAGAGGCTCCACATGATTCAGCAATCTTTCCTGTGTACTTCCAGCATACCCACAGACATAGCAAATCCATCTCTTGCCCGGACAGAATCAGGAGGCGTCTTAGGCCTGCTTTGGTCCGTCTGGTTTGAGGCAGACAAGACTGCTTCGCCCGAGGCGATACTCAAGGCCGCCATCAGCCGTTACATCGAGAAGCACGGCGTCGAACCCAACCGGGTGCGCGTCCCGCTGGATTGGCCCGAGTCGCTTTCGGCCAACGGTTTGACCATCGAACGCTGCCGCAACATCCTGCCGCGCCACGTTCACCTGACGCGGGATAGCCGCGACCAGGCTGGAGGTTGAAAAAAGATGAAAACGAAAGTTGTTGCCATCTGCAACCAAAAGGGTGGGGTGGGCAAGACCACCACTGCCGTCTCGCTGGCCGCCGGCCTGGCGCTGCGCGGGCGGGATGTGCTGCTGATTGACCTCGACCCGCAGGGCCAGTGCGCCACTACCCTCGGACTGAACCCCGAACCGGGTGCTTTCTACCTGTTGACCATGGGCAATGCAGATAACGAAACCACCTTCATCAACCAGTACGTGCGGCGAACAGGCCGCCCGAACTTCTGGCTGCTGGCCGGCAACCAGACCACCATGGCCGCCCAAACGGTGCTCAATTCGCAGGATCGTCCGGTGTCCGCCATCCGGGAGGCGATCACCCGCTTCACCAACAACGGCCTGAGCTACGTGATCTTCGATACCGCTCCTTCGGTGGGCGGCATCCAGGAGCGCGCCATCTGGGCCTCGGACATGGTGCTGATCCCCACTTCCACCGAATACCTGTCCACCGAAAGTGTGCGCAAGTTGAGTGACACAATGCTGTACCTGCAGCGGGAGAAGGCCTGGAAGGGTGCCCTTTTGGGAGTGCTTCCCACTTTTTACCACGACCAGTTGCGCGAGCACCGGGCGGCGATGGAAGACCTGCGCCAGGGATTTGGCGACCGCCTCCTGCCGCCCATCCACCGGGCAGCTGCCCTGGCCGAATGCCCAGGTGAGAGCAAAACTATCTTTGAAAAAGACCCGGACAGCCGCTCGGCCCAGGAATACCGGGCGCTGGTGGAATTGGTGTTGAAGTATTCGTAGGAGGTTGGGATGAGTAAATCAGGCCGTAAAAGCATTTGGGATACTGTTCCAGAGTCAGGCAGCGCTGAGCCGGCCGCTCCTGGCTGGGGCGGAGATAAACCGATTCCACAATCACCGGCAGCCGTGCCAATCGTCGAGCAGCTGCGCCTGGCGGAGAAGAAGCAGCGCGATCGCAGTTGGGAGAAGCAAGAGGATAACCGGCCTACCAGCTATCGGGGCGTGCCGCCCAGGCTGCAAGTTGAAATCCGGAATATCGCAGCCGAGTTACAGGTAACCGTAGACGATGTGGCGCGGGCTTTCCTTGAATTTGGGTTGCAGTGTTATCGCAAGAACGAGATCAAAATTGCGCCCACCCTCAGCCGCCAGCGGTTGACTCTCTTCCCCGATCCCGACAACTGGGCCGGCATGAAGTGCCCTGGCTGGTATGAACGAGT
>CAZVRZ010000105.1:0-19221 GCA_964629965.1 uncultured Anaerolineaceae bacterium | reverse complement strand
ATGAATATGATTCCCAAGCCTGGTAAGGTCACCCAGGGCGAGGTGTTGTATTACCGCCGTCTCAAGAAAGACAATCAATCCGAAGCAGTGGATGTGATCGATGTCACCAAGATCGATCCCGACGGCGAATTGATCCGTGAGATCCGCGGTGGCGAGATTGGCATGATCTTTCAGGAACCCATGAGCTCGCTGACGCCGGTCTATACCGCCGGTGCCCACATCAACGAGGCCTTAATGTTGCACCGTTTGACGCCGCTCAAGAAAGTGGGTGACCAGATGGCTGAATCGATCACTGCGCATCGTAAGATAACCAAAGAAGAAGCGCGCGAAATTGCCATTGACATGCTGCGCAAGGTAGGTATCCCCAAGCCGCAAGAGCGCGTGGATAACTATCCGCATCAATTGAGCGGCGGGCAGCGCCAGCGTGTGATGGTTGCCATCGCCCTGTCCTGCGAGCCTGTCATGTTGATTGCCGATGAACCTACCACCGCGTTGGATGTGTCGATCGAAGCCCAGATCCTGGATATTATGCGTGGCCTTCAAGAAACTGCAAACATGTCGATCATGTTCATCACCCACAACCTGGGCGTGATCGCTGGCATGGCCGAGGAGATTACCGTCATGTATATGGGCAAGCAGGTCGAACGCGCCAGGACGATGGATGTGTTCTACGAAGCCAAGCATCCCTATACACAGGCTTTGCTGCGTTCGATCCCCCACGTGGGGAAAAAGAGCAGCCAGCGCCTGGCGTCTATCGAGGGCATGGTTCCGGATCCTTTTCACCTGCCCCCGGGTTGTGTTTTCCACCCGCGCTGTCCGTCTTTTATGGCAGGCAAATGCGATCGCATCGAGCCTACCTGGAAGGAAATTAATCCTGGTCATTGGGCGCGCTGCCTGTTATATGAGGAGGTGTAGGTATGGCTGGTAATATCAAAGAAAATATATTGCTCGATGTGAGTGGGTTGAAGAAGTATTTCCCCATCCAAAAAGGCTTGATGAGGAAAACAGTCGGGTATGTCAAGGCCGTGGATGATGTGACTTTCTTTGTTCGTGAAGGCGAAACATTGGGATTGGTGGGCGAAAGCGGCTGCGGCAAGACCACTGCCGGGCGCTGTATCATCCGCCTGTACCAGCCAACCGCAGGCCAAGTGCACTTTCGCTCGAAACTCCTGGGAAACAGTTCTGGGGAAATGGTGGATTTGTTAAAGTTGAATCGCGACCAGCTAAAACTTATCCGCCAGGAAATCGCCATGATCTTCCAGGATCCGATCAACTCGCTCAACCCACGCATGACCGTCTCCGATATTATCGCCGAGCCGATGATCATTCATGGGAGATACAAACTCCCGGAAAGCGAAGAAGTGATCGTTAGTTTACTGGAACGCGTGGGCTTGCGGGCCGATCACCTGCGCCGTTATCCCCACGAATTCTCCGGCGGTCAGCGCCAGCGCATCGGCATTGCCCGGGCGCTCTCTATGAATCCCCGGTTGGTGATCTGCGATGAGCCGGTTTCGGCCCTGGATGTTTCCATTCAGGCTCAGACGCTCAATCTGCTGCAAGATTTGCAGAAGGATTTCAACCTGGCTTACATTTTCGTGGCTCATGACTTGAGCGTGGTGCAGCACATCTCGGATCGTGTGGCTGTGATGTATGTGGGTAAGGTAGCGGAAATGGCAGGCGCCGAGGCGCTTTACTTGAATCCCTTGCATCCTTACACCGAAGCGCTGATGTCTGCGGTTCCCAAGCCGGATCCGAAGTATAAGTCTGGGCGCATCATCATGCAGGGCGAGGTGGCTGATCCTTCGAACCCGCCTCCCGGCTGCTATTTCCATCCGCGCTGTAGTTATGCAACGGATATCTGTAAGGAGAAAACGCCGGAATTCCGTGAGCTTAAACCCGATCACTTTGTGGCCTGCCATCGTTCTGAGGAATTGCAATTGAAAGGTATTTAGTCGGGGCGAAACAGTGAAATGAGCGTTGCCTGTGGTAAGCAAAACCCGTTTCGCCCTATCAGAACGATCAGAAGATTCTAAGGAGGATTAGAGTGTCAATCCAGGGAGCAAGAGGTACTGCCGAAAGGATCCTGGCCTGGTTGTTGTGGCTGATCACGGCAGTTGGAGGCTTTATCGAAATATACCTTTTCCGGCAGGTTGTGATCGAAGTGTACCTGGCTTTCTCCAACGACACCGCCCCCCTGGATTTGATCGGTATTGTGACGATCCTGATCGCTGCCTTTGTCTGGTTGGGATATGTGATATTTAGTGCAGAACACCTGGCTCGTCTTGCCGGTAAGCCGGTCTCCTGGACGATGTTTACCTGGGCTGGGGCGATCGAATTGCTCATCTTGATCTTGTATTTTGTCGTGTGATTGGCCGTTTTGATGTAAAATAGACTGTGAGGTGAATACATATGGCGAGCACAAAAGAAGTAATTGAATTTTTGCATAAGGTTCCTCTGTTCCAGACGCTCACGCACAAACACCTCGAAGTGTTGGCTAAGCGTTTTGTGGAACGCGAGTATCTTGTTGACAAAGAAATTGTCAAACAGGGCATGGGCGGGGAAGGATTTTTCATTATCATTTCAGGCCAGGTCGATGTGATCCGGGAACGCACCGATGGTACCATGGTGGTTGTCAATCATTTTGGTCCGGGAGATTATTTTGGGGAGTTGGCTCTGCTAGATGATGGTGTGCGCACTGCTTCGATCATTGCCAAGGAAGCAACCAACTGCCTGGTCTTGACACGTTGGGATTTCCTGGGTACAGTACGTGAAGATGCAGAAATGGCTGTGGAAATCCTTCAAGAGCTTGCTAAGCGTTTCCGACTTGCTTTGGAAGTTCTTTAAACCTGTCGGTTCTTTCGTGTACCTTTTGGGCGCTTCCGCGTTGGCAGCGCCCTTTTGTTGATCTATGCGCTGTCCGAAATGTGGTTTTGAAAGTCCTGCCGATATGAAGTTCTGCGGTATGTGCGGAACTTCATTGACACGTGCCTGTCCCCGTTGTGGTTGCTCGAACCCATTGTTTTATAAGTTTTGTGGCACATGCGGGGTCAGCCTACCGCAGGTTCTAGAAAACGACTCGAATTTGCTCGAGTATCCTTATCCTCCTTTGGATGGGCAATTAAGTTTTCTTCCAGAGGCTTCACCCGAGACAACCGCGCAGATTGGCTTGGTAGGCGAGCGCCGTATCATTACTGTTATTGTGACCGATGTCACCGGATCTACGCATTTGCTGGAAGAAGTAGGTAATGAAACTTGGGTTGACCTGATGAGCCGGATGTTGAATTTGCAAGAACAGGAAATTTATCGCTTCGGTGGTAAAGTGGATCAATTTCGCGGCGATGGTTTACTAGCCTTTTTTGGCGCTACCGAAATGTACGAGGATGATCCGGAGCGGGCCTTGTTGGCGGCGTTGGCCATGCAGCGAGCGGTTCAGCAATTTGCCGCCAGTCTAAAGGATAAGGGCATCGATCTGCGTTTGCGCGTGGGGATTAATACCGGCGAAGTGATCGTCGGCAGCCTGGGCGAACCTGGACAATACCAGGAAGATACTGCCATGGGTATGGCGATTGCCATTGCAGCCAGGATGGAATCATCTGCCGAACCGGGTACAATCTTGGTCAGCGATTATACTTATCGTTTGGTCCCTTCACAATTCGAATGGCTGTCGCTTGGTAAGATCTCAATTAAAGGCGTCAGTCATCCCTTGGAAGTATATCGCCCGATATCTACCCGGCTGGAGAGTGAACGTTCTCCGGCGCTGGAAACGTCAGATTATCGTGTTCCTCTGATTGGTCGAGAAAAAGAGTTCGAGAGCCTGAAAATCGCCATGACTGATTTGAGCCAGGGACGAGGCGGTATCGTCACGCTTAGCGGTGAAGCCGGGCTGGGTAAATCGTTCCTGGTGACTAGGCTTCGCCAGCATTTCGTCCGCCAGGAAGCACTATTGGCCGAAATGGGCCAATCAACCCCCAGCGCTATCCTGTCATTTCGTACCCGCTGTCGTTCATATGATCGTTCCAGGCCATTTGCCATGTGGATCACTCTGCTGCATGGTTGGCTGGGCGTGGAGCAGGCGGCATCGGAGGAACATATCCAGCAGAAATTGAGAGAAGACAGCCAGTCGTTGTGGGGCGATCGTTTAAATGATTATTATCCCTACCTGTGCCGTTTCTTGGGCTTGCCGGTCGAATCGCCTTATTCTGATAAAGTGCGTTACCTGGATGCTGAGCAGCTCCGCCAGCAATTTTTCTGGACTCTACGCAGTTGGGTGGATGCAATGGTTCAACGCGGGCCTCTCATGCTGCTGGTAGCTGATCTGCAGTGGGCGGATACAACCTCGATACAGCTTATGGAATATTGTCTGCCTCTGGTGGACACAGCAGCCTTGTTGTTCATCCTTGTTCTACGCCCAGACCGGACGGCGCCTTCGTGGGAATTCATCCATCGCATAGAGACCGATTACCCGCATCGCTTGACAGACCTGGAGTTGTCTCCCTTAACAGACGCGCAGAGTAACATGTTGATCGATGCGATTCTCGGCCCATCGGTTTTACCGGAAGAGACTCGCCGGCTGTTAGTTGAAACATCGGGAGGTAACCCCTACTACATTCAGGAGTTGGTACGCTCCTTATTCGAAAGCGGTGTTCTGGTTCAAGATCATGAAACCCAGTCGGTGAAATTGGAGCGCCCCATCTCATCGCTGGATCTCCCCGGCAGCCTGATGCGCCTGGTGCGGGCGCGCATTGACCGGCTGCCTACAGAAACTCGCCATGTTTTACAATTGGCTGCCGTTATTGGACAGCTTTTCTGGTCCGACGTATTGCAGGCGCTTGCTGGTGCAGAACTCCCTTTGAGAGACCATTTGATCCTGTTGCAGCGGGAAAATTTGATTGTTGAACGTAATCGCGTGCCCGAATTGGGCATGGAGTATTATTTCAGCTCTTCTTTGCTTCGAGATGCTGCTTATGATAGCATGTTGACCGGACCTCGCACAAGCAGCCATGCCAGGGTGGCCGTATTTTTTGAGGAAATGGTTGGCAATGAAACTCGACGCCAGTATGAAAGCCTGATTGCTTACCAATATCGCCAGGCCGGCGACTCGCACAAGGAGTTGTTTTACACGTTGGGCGCGGCGGAGCAGGCTCGTAACATCTATGCTAATTCGGAAGCGCTTCGTCATTGTAATCGCGCCTATGAGCTGCTTGAGCAAATGCTGGCTGTTGCCGTTTCGGATAATCAACGCTATGCCGTTCATACACAAATGTTTGAAGTGCTGAATATGCGTCATCGTTTGCATGGCCTGATGGGCAACGTAGAGGCTTCGGATGATGACGCCGAGGCTTTGATTCCTCTGGCTCACCTGATGGGCGATGATCCTGCCTGGTTGATCGATGCCCTGTTATGTCAGCCCGAGGTGCATGGTTTTGAAACCCGTGAGCATGCTCGGCTGGGTATTCCTATGGCCGAGCAGGCCTTGCAGTTGGCTCAGAAGGTCGGTGATCGGCATCGTGAGCTGCGAAGTTTGATAGCCCTTTCTGTTTTGTATAACGCAATGCGCGATGAGCGCTGGCGTGATGTGTCTGAACGCGCCTTAGATCTGGCTCGCGAATTGGGAGATCTAAATATCGAAGTCAATCTTTTGCTCGGCATTGGCTCCAGCTATGGCATGGACGATGTCCAAAGCAGCGCCAGTTATTTGGATGCAGCCTTGGCCGTCTGTCACAAGTTGAACGACAAGCGTACAGAGATGCGCCTGTTAAGCGCCATCGGTGAAAAATATGAGCGAGATGGCGATTACTATCGCTTATTGACCGATTATGAATTAAAGCGTTTACAGATCAGTCGTGAGATCGGCGATCGGTTATCAGAAGGCTTTTTGTTGATGTCTTGTGCCCAGGTACAAGGGCTTTACTTGGGAGATTACGAAAAGGCCCTGAAGCTCACTCACCAATCGGTGGAGATCACCCAAAACTTGACCCACAGTCTTTACCCACGCCTGCGCCTGGCGCAGCTCCAGATCGCCCTTGGAAATCTGGATGCTGCCCAGGACAACCTGGAATTGGCTCGTCCCAAAGCTGCCCTGGATGTTTCGGATATCGGCCGGGCTGGTTTGGGCTTGGTAGAGTCTATTCTGCGAAACAAATTGGGCGCCTGGTCTGATTATGAGCAGGCTCTGGCTGCCGCCCAAAAAGTGACTTGGCTGGCAGGCGAGAAGCTGGTTTCGCGCCAGTACGCACTGGCAGCCAACTGCCAGATGTGCCAGTCTTATCTGGGTTTAGCCGGCCTTGAGATGGATGATGAAAAGCGCAAGTCTTTTTACCGGCAGGCCTTGGGCGCTTCGCTCCAGGCTTATGAGATTTACCAGCAGTTTGGCTTTGTCCAGATTATTGAATGTTCTTCTGAGGAAGTATTATATTTCTACAGCCGGGCTTTGGCAGCTAATGATCAATGTGATGAAAGCGTCAGACAGGCAGAGGCTGCTTATTGCGAGATGATGCGTAAGCATGATCTGATCCCGCTTGACAATCTTTACCGGCAGACCTATTTGAATATTGCTTTGCACCGCTCGATCCAGGCAGGTATGAAAGAAGTCGTGGAATGCCAACGCAGTTCGGAATCTTCAAAGCGAGCATCTTCAAGCGAATTACTTCCTTAGATCGGGCAGTTGGTTTCAACCTCGAAGAGCTTGCCCGCAAGCTTCTGTTGTTGTTCTTGTCAACGGCGGTCATTGTCACCCTGGTTGTGCAAGGACTGGCAATTGCTTATCCCTATTCACTGGATTACGGGGAAGCGCCCTTGATCGATCAGGCGACGCGGCTGGCAAGTGGACAAAATATTTATCGTCTTGATCTATCGATCCCGCCTTATACGATTTCCAATTATCCCCCCATCTATGTGCTCGTGTTGGCGTTGCTTGTTAAGATGGTTGGCCCTGGCCTTTGGGCTGGGCGCTTGGTGTCTTCTCTGAGTGCCTGGGCCGCGGCTGCTTGCCTCGCCTGGCTGTTTTATAACCTCACCGGGCATCACCGTTCGGCGTTGGTTACTGGGTTGTTTTTCCTGGCGATGCCCTATGTCGCGAAATGGTCTGGTTTTGCCCGGATCGACTTGCTGGCGCTGGCCTTAAGTGCGGTTGGCCTGGCTTTATTGTCGAGCGGGATGCGAAGCGAAAAAGGCTGGAATTGGCAGAGCAGTCTTGGAGCGTTATTCCTGGTGGCGGCCATTTTTACTCGTCAATCCTACGCACTGGCTGCTCCGTTGGGCGCTTTTGCCATGCTGCTGTTGGGACAGGAAAAATTTCGCCTTGGCCTGCACCATGCCCTGTGTTTGACGGCAGTTGTAGGTGGATTGTCTCTCGTTTTGTTCATGTTGCTGAACAGCCTGACTCATGGCGGCTTTTACTACAATATTGTTACTGCCAACGTCAACGCGTTTGGCCGAGAGCGCTTATTGGATCACCTCAATCAGTTACTGCGCACCCTGGGCTTACTGTTTTATTTGGGAGCAGGCTTGCTAGCGGGGATGTGGTTTGTGTGCCGGGAATCTTCTCTCTCCCTGCTTCCCCACATTTCGACTGCCTGGCCTCTGGTGGCTGCCTACCTGGTTGGCGCCTCCCTCTCCTCTCTCACTATTGGGAAGATCGGTTCGAACGTAAATTATTACCTTGAGTTGTGCGCCGCCTTGAGCCTGGTGGCCGGTTACGCGGTATTTTGGGTCGATACGCAGCAGCCCTGGCATACCGTCCGCTTCCTGGCGTTGGCGTACCTGGTGATGCAAGTTGCCCTGATGCTGCCAGTAACTTTCAACCAATATATTTCTGACATTCGCATACATTATGACCGGTTACCCGAGTTGCACCGTCTGGAAGAAAATATCACCCGGGCCTGTCCGCCTGTGCTGGCAGATGAGAATATGGATCTATTAGTATTGAATGGAATCCCGTTGTATATACAGCCGTTTGAAGTGACTCAACTGGCCAACGATGGTAAATGGGATCAGGAACCGCTGCTGCGTTCCATCCGTAACAAAGAGTTTTCGCTGATCTTGATCCATTATTGGCAAGGCAAGTACCAGCCCGTTGAACGTTGGACGCCGCTCATGTTTCAGGAAATTAGCCGGAATTATGTGGTATCAGAAATGCTGGCCAACACGCGTGTTTATCGTCCGGCAGACGCTCCGGCAGTGGATGCACCCTGTTCTGGCAAATGACTCCCTGTCAAGAAGAGAAACTGTCAAAAGGTTTTATTGACAGCCTCCATCATTGTTCCAGGGTGAACTCGAAAGTTTTGGCAGTTTCCACAGCGATCCGATTGGATTTTGCCAGTGCCAGGTGATCGTCCAGGATGATCCAGCCTTGTTCGGCGGTTTCAAACTCTGCCTGAGATCCCAGTCGTGGCAAGTCAGCGCCATCCAGGCGAACATTCGAAACGCTGCCTGACTGCAAGACGATCTGCACGATGTTAGTGCGATTTTTCGGCGCCTCGGCATATTCACCGCTGGCAGCCTGTATGGTGACGATCACCTTCGAGCCATTCATTTTCTGATCGATCCGGGTCGTTCTTACTGCGCCTCTTTGGTAAGCAATCGTTTGCCCATCATCTTCGTAGATTGTGAATGAAGTTGCCTCCGGAGAAGGAAAAACGCGCATGATCAATTCATCGTGTTTTTCTTGATCCAGGCGCTTCCCCAGCGTATTCTTGGTTTGTTCGTCCACATACATCAAAGGCAGGATGCTGCCCGCCCGTACGAAGAGAGGAACGCGGAACAATCCATCATATTGTGTACTCACGTTCTCCAGCCATTCCCCCTGGCTGTCGATCCATTCCAGGGAGTGATAATTGATCCAGGCGCCAGCCGGCAGGTACACTCGGCGAGAAAACTCGCCCACTTTGGTTACCGGCGCAGCCAGCAGCGACCGCCCGATCAATTTTTCATCGGCCAGAGAACGCACATTGGGATCCTCTTGATAGTAAAATACCAGCGCTGGCGATACTGGTTCTGCCTTCCAGTAAGCCAGGTGCGCCAGCGAGTAAAAATAGGGCAGCAGTTCATAGCGCAGGCGTACATTGGCCAGGTTACTAAGACGGTCGCCAACCCGGTCTGGGGCAGTCTCTTTGCAATTGCACAGGTTTTCTGTATGTGGGCGCACGGGGACATCGAACAAAACAGAGACTGCCAACCACTTGGTGTATATTTCATCTATATTTTCTCCAGCCGAATACCTGTGAAAACCGCCCGTGTCTGAGCTGAAATAATCCATGCCGGAGAATGACATATGGGAATGAGCGGTCACATGGGCCGCCAGGCTCACCAGGTTTGAGCCAATATCGCCCGACCACATGACCGCGCCAAACCGTTGGATGCCGGAAGTGCCTGAACGCGATAGAATAAATGGCCTGCGTTCGACGCCGTTGCGCTGGTAACCGCGGGCGATGCTCTCGCTCCACGCGAAATTATACAGGTTGTGCATATCGTTCTGGCTGTGCAGGTTTTCCTCAGGGTCGCCGTAATAATACGAGCCCGAATTGTACATTTCTGGCTCGCCCAGGTCGGTCCAATATCCCAAGATACCCATATCGATCAGGGGCTGGCGTTTGAGATCATGCCAGTAGTCGCTGCCGCCAGGGTTCGTCCAATCCATCATGCCGCCGCTGCCCCACCATTGGTTAAGTAGAGTGGATGCCTCGCAGGTGGCGCACGTGCGCACCAGGTAGCCGCGCCTCTGCAGGTCGGTAAACTCGGGCAGGTTTTGGGCAATATAGGATTCTTCGATGGTCATCAGGCCGATTCCTTGCTTCGACAACGCGGCGATCTTGGCCTTCGGCTCAGGAAAACGGTCGGTATCCCATCTCAGCGAGCCCATATGACTCTGGTCCGTTGGTTCGATGCCGCCGAACCATTGCAGGTCCATCACGGCGCCATCCACCGGAAAACGGCGTTCCTGCAGGGTACGCAGAACATCATCCAGTTCTTGCCAGGAGTCAAAGCCGTATTCAGAGATCCACAAGCCAAACATTTTCTTAGGCGGCACAGGAGGATTGCCTACCATTTCCATATAATCCTGGCGCAGGTCGGGCAGGTCAGGCCCGCTCAAGAAATACCAGTGCAGGTCTTGGCCCGAGGTGCGCAATTCCCAAGGATTCAGATCAAAACTCCACCGCTGAGCGTAGGGATGGTCGAAGAACATGGCAAAATTCTTGCCGTTGTTGTCCAGCGCGTATAGGATGGGAAATTGGGCATTACCGACCGATCCACCAAAGAAGCTGAGCATGGCATTGCCCTGGCTGTTGGTTGAGGCGCGTTTATCCCCTAACCAGTTCAGGTTATCCGACACGGGCATTTCGAACTGTTCACCCAGGCCATAGATATAGCCGGTGTTTTCGGCCGATATGGTAAGTATTTTTAATGTAGTGGGCTGTTCCAGGGCCGGGCAGGTGGTTGCCAAGAGCGCTGCCGGGTGAAAGGTTTTATCTGTGACGGCGATGCACAAGGATCGCGGATCGATCTGGATCTTGAGATCCTTGGTTTCCAATATACCTTTGCCATTATCTCGGAAGCGCAGCGGCCCTTCGTAATCGTTCTTCTGTACCATGGGCGATGTGGGTAGTGATTGCCCAGGTGTTGATATATTTGTTGGGTGAGCAGTGAACTCGAAGTGGATCAGATCATCATCCAGCGCTTCCACCACCAGGTACTCGCTGCCTGCCTGATAAATAACCTGTTTGATGCTGGTTCTTCTGCTTTGCTGGCCGCGCCAGAGCAATACTGCGGTAACCAGTAGTATGACTGCCAGTACTGTACCGGCCAGCAGCACAGTCTTACCGATACTCTTTTTCATAATCGGTTTTCTCCGAATGGATGCAATAACCTGCGTATTGCTTTTTACAGAGGTTCCAGGATCAACCCCTCATCGGCGCGCAGGGATAGATTTGCCAGGTCCGTTGTTCCCTGGCGGTCCATGTGCGTGCTGGCCCGGATCCATGCTTGCCCCTGGATATTGAGCGCCGGTTGTGCTGCCTGGTGGCTAAAGTTGAGTGTCACCAGGAAGGCTTTACCATCCGCCTCTCGCAGGTAAGATAAGCACGCTTCCGTAGTTTTGCCTGCCACGTGGAAGCTGCCCTGGTTCAGAGCGCGTTCCGTCCGGCGTATTGCCAGCAGTTTTCGGTACAGGTTCAGGAAAGATTTCGGATCTTCCAGTTCCCGGGCCACGTTTTCTTTTTGGTAATCCGATGAAAGCGGCAGCCAGGTTTGTACCCCGGCCTCTGAAAAGCCGGCATTCTCACCGTCTGTCCATTGCATGGGTGTGCGGCAGAGATCCCTCCCATAGCCTGGAACGCGCAGTCCAAAGGGATCCTTTTGCTGTCCGTAGGGAATTTCCACATTCTCCATACCTAGTTCGTCGCCCTGATAAAGAGTGGGAGTACCTCTTAAGGTGAGTAGCAGCATGGCGGCCACTCGAGCCTGGGCTTTCCCAAAACGCGATGCCAGGCGCGGTTCATCATGATTACCCAGTACATAGTTGGGCCAGGCTCCTGGTGGAAGAGCCGCCTCCAAAGCCTCTACGGAGCTTTGCACATCTGCCGGTTTCCAGGGGGTGAAGCGCAGCAATGAAAAGTTGAACGGCATATGCAGCTCATCCAATTTTTCTCCATAATACTTGACCCAATCATTCCAATCGGCAACGTGGATCTCGCCAACTGAATAGCGCGGAGAAGTGCGGCTGTACTCATCCAATACCGCCCGGATCTCCCGAAATGTTCCATGTACATCGGGGTGGCCTTTATCGTTGATGTGCAGATATTTGCCGTACTCTCCTGCTGCAAAGTCACCGCCGCCCTCCGGGTTGTGGGGATTGTCTCGTAGATCGGGGTCTTTCATAATAAAGTGTGCTACATCGATGCGGAACCCGTCCACGCCTCGCTCGAGCCAGAAGCGGACCACATCTAACATAGCATTTTTGGTATCAGGGTTGCGCCAATTGAGATCGGGCTGTTCTTTGAGAAATGAGTGTAAGTAATACTGTTGGGTAGTCTCATCCCATTCCCAGGCTGGTCCTCCGAACAGGCTTAACCAGTTATTGGGAAACTCACCGTTGGGTTTGGGGTCACGCCAAACATACCAATCTCGTTTAGGGCTGTTACGCCCCGAGCGCGATTCGATAAACCAGGCGTGTTGGTCGGAAGAGTGGTTGGGTACCCAATCGATGACGATCTTTATCTTTCGCTTATGCGCCTCGGCGACCAGGCGGTCAAAATCATCCAGTGTGCCAAACATCGGATCGACAGCAGTGTAATTTGCAACATCATATCCAAAATCAGCCATGGGCGAGGGGTAGAATGGCGATAGCCAGATGGCATCTACCCCCAGGACATCGCCAAGATAGTTTAATCGTTGTATGATTCCAGGCAGATCGCCGATGCCATCGGCGTTGCTGTCTTGATAGCTGCGTGGGTAGATCTGGTAAATAACCCCGGTTTGCCACCATTGGTATTTGTTTTGGGAAGTCATATCAGTCTTTCTCCTTAATCATGATTGTTCACTGAATCTTTCCGTTGGATTTCAAAACCGCAGAAAGTGTTTTGAATAATATTTTGGCTCCAAATACCGCTTTGCTCAAGTGAATGTGATAAAACACTTCGGCCGATCGTAATTTGCATCGAAACGTATAATTAGTATACTATTATTCAAACCGGGCCGCAATTTGGTGATGCTTACCGCTTACTGTTCCGTTCATTCCCCTGCTATACTACTAGATAGTAGAGTTGGCTGCTATGAACCAAGGAGAGGAATATGTCCAAGAATAACCGCTTAGCGATGGTCGACAAAAAGATACTTTACTTTTTGCTACTTTTGGTGGTGATCATAGGAGTGCTTGCTTGGGCTTTATTAAACCGTGCACCAATTCCGGTTGCAGTCGCCCCGGTCACGGGCTTGCCGCAAGGTACGGACGGCTACCCCTGGTGGAATGATACTGTTTTCTATGAAGTGTTTGTTCGCTCCTTCAAGGATACCAATGGCGATGGTAGTGGGGATTTTCAGGGACTGACCGAACAATTGGATTATCTTAATGATGGCAAGCCGGAAACATCCACCGACCTGGGCATTACCGGTTTGTGGTTGATGCCGGTTCATCCTTCGCCCTCATATCACGGCTACGATGTGAGTGATTTCTATGCTATCAACGCTCAATACGGTACGATGGATGATTTCAGGCATTTCCTTGATCAGGCGCATCAACGAGGTATCCGTGTGATCATTGATCTGGTGATGAATCACACCTCGATCGGCAATGCCTGGTTTTCCCAGGCCAGGCAGGATCCATCTTCCTCTTTTCGCAACTGGTATATATGGTCTGATACCGACCCTGGTTACCCGGGCCCTTGGGGGCAGCAGGTTTGGTACAAGACCGATAACGGCTATTACTATGCTATCTTCTGGGAAGGTATGCCGGACCTTAATTACAACGAGCCTGCGGTGATCAAGGAAATGGAGAATGTAGCGAAGTTTTGGCTGCAGGATGTGGGTGTGGATGGTTTCCGCTTAGATGCTGCCAAGCATATTGTCGAGGCAGGTCAAACGCAGGAAAACTCTGCCGCCAACCATACCTGGTGGGAAACTTTCCGGAAAGCCTACAAAAGTTATAATCCCCAGGCTATGACCGTTGGTGAAGTTTGGAGTTCAACCGATCAGGTGTCAAAATACCTGGAAGGTGATGAGTTGGACCTGGCTTTCGATTTCGACCTGGCTGGCACGATGGTCAGCGGTGCAGGCACTTTGAGTGCCAATACGGTTCGCAATGGGCTGGCGAAAACAACCAAATCCTTCAAGCCGGGTCAATATGCAGTTTTCTTGACCAATCATGATCAAGATCGAACGATGAACAAGATGCTGAATGATCCGCAGCGCGCCAAGCTGGCCGCCTCGGTTCTGCTAACCACGCCTGGAGTGCCTTTTATCTACTACGGAGAAGAAATTGGCATGTTGGGCGTCAAGCCGGACGAAAATATCCGTACGCCCATGCAATGGAACGCTGATAAAAATGCTGGTTTTTCAACAGCCAGCTATACCTGGCGGCCAGTCAACTCGGATTATAAAGAGAAAAATGTTGCCGCGCAGTTAAACGATCCTGGTTCCTTATTGGTACATTACCGTTTGTTGATTTCTTTACGGAACCAACATGCTGCTTTGCGAATAGGCGACTATATTGAGATTATTCCCAGCGACCGGAAAGCGTTGGCTTACTTGCGTGTCAGCCAGGGGGAAACGATCTTAGTGATCGTGAACTTTACCAAGGATGCTCTTTCTGATGTCACCTTTTCTCTGAAAGATGGCGCTCTGACTGGAAGTTACCGGGCCGTTCCTCTCTTGTTTACCGGCGGACCGGAAAAGAGTAAACCCTTTGCAGAGTTAATTGCCACTTCGACCGGTGGCATGGATGCTTATCAACCCTTGCCTGAAGGCCAGTCTTTGCCCCCTTATTGCACCCTGGTTATTCAACTTCAAGCGGCCTCAAAGTGATGTTCTCAGGGTAGTCGCTTCTCCAACAGTTTGCTCTGTAATTCGCCGTTCTTACCATTCTTTTGGTAAAGATACTTTTGGCGAAATCCTATTGGGTGTGGGATAATTGAATTGTGAAAACTTGGCTCTTCGCCTTTCAGCTGCTTTTTCTCGCTCTTTGGTTGGCTGTCTGTGGAGCGAGCTTGGCGGCTTGCCAGCCGCCGGTTCTACAGAGCACACCTGCGCTGACCAATGTCGGCTTTCCAGCGCTGGCAACTGCCTTGGCAACCCCGGATAAACTTTACCCTGTGGAAGCCCCTCTTACTGCTTCTGAACAGGCTACGGTATATCCAGTCCCGCAGGCCCCTGTTTTGCCGCTTGCCACGCCTGATGCCGATCTACAAGCATTGCCAGATGGGAATGAGACTTCTTATCCTCAGCCGCAGGCAACTCTTGTGCCTGTGGATACGGTATATCCTGGCCCTGTATCAACTGCGCCTGTTTTTCCTGAGCTAAGCCAAACTCCCGATCAACCGATTGCTTCTGGGAATGCCACAGATATCCCCGCTGCGGGTATTCCAGGCGTACTAGAAACAGCAACGACTGTTGCCAGTCCTTCGCCCACGCCTACTGAATTCGTGCCTTTGCCGGTGAAACCACCTTCTTCCAGTTACCTTGGAACCATAAGGATTTTGCATTCCTGGCAAGAGCCGCAAATTCTGGTTTTGCACGAGGCAGTGCAAGCCTTTCAAGCCTCTTATCCGGGTGTTACATTCGATGTGTCCTATATTCCCACAGAGGCTCTTCTCAGCCGGTATGAATTGGCGGCCTACAATCGGGGCGGGCCGATGTTATTATTAGGAACAGCCGAATGGGGGGGCTACCTGTTCGATCGCGGCCTGATCGAGAACATCGCGCCGTATATGTCGGCGGAATTCGAGCAAACGATCAACCCGGCGGCCTTAGGCGCACTACGCCATCGCCAGGCAGTGACTGGTTTGCCGTATACCGTGGAAGGAGTGGTGCTGTATCGTAACAAAGCCATCCTCGCCGATCCGGTGACAACATTTGATGATCTGTTGGCGGCCTCCACGGAGGTGACTCGCGGTGGAACGGTAGGTTTCTTCTTTGATGTGGGCTCTTTCTTTTCAATGGCCCATTTGCAAGGCCTGGGCGGGCGCTGGCTGGACGAAGACGGTTACCCTCGGTTCGACCAAAACGATTATCAATATGCACAGCAATGGCTGGATTTGATCCAGTCGTTCCATCGGTTGGGCGTTACAGAAATTAACGGTGTAGACGATGTGATTCTCTTTAAGGCCGGAAAAGCCGGGTATATTATTGCGGAAGTCTCGCGACGAGGGGAGCTGGCCGAAGCGATTGGACCGGATAACCTGGCGATTGACCCCTGGCCTGGCCTCGCTTCAGGTCAACTGGCTGGTTATGTTCAGTCACAAGGTGTCTTTCTGAACTCGAATATCCGCGAGCAGTCTGGCGAAGATCATTTCATTTCTTTGGTATTCATGGGACTTCTCTTGACTCCTGAAATTCAGAGTCGCCTGGCGGAGACAGGTTGGATTCCCAGCACTATGACAGCCATGCCCAGGGATACCTTGGTGCGGCAGGCGGTTGAATCGCTGGCTACAGGTGTTGCCTATCCTGCTGCTCTTCAATCGGACATTCGCTCGATCTACTTTACTGCCTTGGATACGATGATCTGGCAGGTACTCGATCAAGGAATTGACCCTCGCCAGGCCTTGGAACAAACTTTTCGGGAAATATCAAGTAGAATAGAGACTGTACGTTAGACCTTTAAAGTCAATTTGGGTTCGTGAAATAAACAAACCGCTTAAAAGTATTTGGAGAGGAACAAGTATGACAGTCCCCGATTGGGTTCAGGATGCGGTTTTTTATCAAATTTTTCCAGATCGTTTTGCGAATGGGGATCCGGAAAACGATCCTCAAAATGTCAAGCCCTGGGGGTCGTCCCCAACGATCTGGGGTTTCCAGGGAGGCGATTTTCAGGGGATGATTCAAAAATTTGATTATCTCCTTGACCTGGGAATCACTGCGATTTACCTCAATCCGATCTTCCTGGCAACTTCCAATCATCGCTACAACACAACGGATTATTATCATATCGATGAAAAATTAGGCACCCTGGAAGACTTTCGCTCCTTTCTCAACCTGGCTCATCGAGCCTCGATCAAAGTGGTATTGGATGGCGTTTTCAACCACTGCGGGCGCGGTTTCTTTGCATTTAATGACATTTTAGAAAATCAGGAACATTCTCCTTATTTGGATTGGTTCCACATTAAACACCTGCCCGTAGATGCTTTTACGTATGGAGAAGCGCGCGATTACTTAGGCTGGTGGGGAATGAAACACTTGCCAAAATTCAATACGGATAATCCCCAGGTGCGTTGTCACATTCTGGATGTGGCGCGTTATTGGATTGAATTTGGTATTGATGGCTGGCGTTTGGATGTTCCTAACGAGATCAACGATGATACGTTTTGGGCTGAGTTTCGCTCTGTGGTAAAGTCGGCTAATCCGGATGCATATCTACTCGGCGAAATATGGACCGCTGATGCACATTGGGTCGGAGATAGTCATTTCGATGGGTTGATGAACTATCCTGTCAGGGATGCTCTCCTCCGGTTGTTATATGCCGGGACTTTGAATGTGCCCGATTTTTATACCAAAATGAAAGAATTGCTAAATTTTTACCCGCGCGAAAATGCTTATGCCATGTTCGTTCCTCTGGGATCGCATGATACCGAAAGGATCTTGAGCAAATTGGAAGATAATATTCAGAAAACGAAACTGGCGTTTCTATTTCAGTTTGCTTATCCAGGCGCCCCCTCGATTTATTATGGTGATGAAATTGGCTTGACCGGTGGAAAAGATCCGGAATGTCGGAAAGCGTTCCCTTGGGATACCAGGCAATGGAATATGGAGTTGCGAGATTGGGCGCGGCGCTTGATCTCTCTCCGCAAAGATAGCGCAGTTTTGCGCCGGGGAGATTGTGTTTCAATCTGCGCCGACCTGGATCCGGCCTGTTGTGTTTTTATCCGCCGGCTGGGCACTGAGCAGATCCTGGTGATCATGAATGCCAGCGCTGAAGCCCGCCAGGTGAACATACCCATCGCTCAGATAGGTTGGGGTAAGGGGCAGATGGCGCGCAGCTTGTTGACAGGTAGTGAGTTCAAACTTGAAAATGGTTTCATATCGATCAGGCTTGAACCTTGGAGCGGAGATTGGTTAGCATGATCTCATCTTCTCAACCCGTATTATTCGAAACAATGCAGGCAGGCAGCGGAATGGTCGAATTATTTCCAGCCGTGTGGGGCGCCTGCGAACAATTGATTGCAGGAAACACCATGGCCCGGCAAGAGGCTCTGGACCGCTTGCTAGAGTTGGATGCGCCGCGGCTTTCCCCGCTGGTTGCGTATTTGGTAGCAACTCGTCTGGATGAGCCTGACCTGTTGCTGCGTGGCAGTATCCTCGAATTGTTAGGCGGCTTGCTCTCCGGAAGCGTGGGCAGGCAGGCCATCGACCCGGTCCGGCAGGTTATCCTTGCTTACCTTGGGCATATGCCCTTCCATACATTGTGGGGATTATTGGATGTAGTATCCCGCCGTCCTGAACTGGCGCTATCTCTCTCATACCTGCTCAATGTTTGCCCTTATGTCGGTAGCTACCTGCTGGAAATAATTAGTGATCGTAAACAGCAGATTGCTATCCGCAAACAAGCTGCTTACTTGATCGGGCAGGTGGGTTACCTGGATGCTTTACCGGCCCTCGAGCGGCTTGCTGTGCGCCTGGAAGCGCGTTTGAGTGGGCAGCAGGCGATGTCATTCGCTCCGCCTGGACAGGCGGATGAAATTGAACTCTTCCCCATCGTTCATCAAGCATTGAGATTGCTGCGTGCCCCCTAGCGAATTGTTTAGCGAGTGGAGATAGGTCAAGATCCTCTGCTCGCTTTAATCGGTCTTTGTTCGTTGTCTCTAGCTGAGAGGTTTCTTACAGTTGGGGCAGATGCTCTCGTTAGCACGTGTGACAAAACCACAGTTCAAACAAGTACGTGGCTGGCTTTTTCCCAACGGTGCACCGCAAGCGATACAGGCCGGTTCGCCCACCGGGTTGGCGATGCTGCAATACTGGCACATGATCCGCCGCAGGCGTTCAGAAAGCTCAAAAGATGCCCCCGCCGCCTGGGCGGCTGATTCGATTGCACCCCATACTTGTTCGGATAACTTGATATTCTCGATATCTTGTGCAAGATCATCCAGACGTCCTAATAAGCTGAGAGGGTTGCGCAGCGCACTGAACGCGGTGGATCCCAGGCTGGCTGCCAATCCTAACCAGGCCTGCTTGCCGATCTGAACCGACACACCATCAGTAACTTTTTGCATGGTAACGCTCAGGGCAGTATTCCCGCCGGATTGGGGTCTTTCCCGCGTCGCGATCTGAATCACAATCTGATTGCCGTTCCCTACCTGTTGGGCTCGTAAATTGGCCTGGTTAAAGCGAGCAGTGAGCACTCGGGCAATTTGCTCGGGTGTTAATTCTCCATGAAAAATTCGTGGTTCCATAAAAATATCTCCTGCCAATATCTCAAGGCTTCATGCGCTATACATAGATTATAATCGTTCTGATGATCCTGGCAAACTCAAAAGATCATAGAGCTATAATCATTGATCGTCATTGGGAACTATAAGATAG
>CAZVRZ010000104.1:9219-19351 GCA_964629965.1 uncultured Anaerolineaceae bacterium | reverse complement strand
CCGGAAGCAATTTCCGGCTTGTTCGGCTAATTGTTTTTAGCGGAAACTAAAGTTTGAGGAAATCTTGGTTATCGGCTTCGGTCAGTTCGGGCAAGGAGATCTCCACGTCTGCGGTCTGGCGCGACGGGATCCGGTAACCGGTGCCCGCGAATGCATCGATGTAGACTGGGTACAGTTTACGGGCGCTCTCGTTGCTATTGAAGATGATGGTGTAGGCGTGCAGGTATTTGCGCAGCCGCTCCAGTTTCTCGCTGGTCCAATTGCCGCCGAATTGATGTTGCATCATACGAACTCCCTTTCTCTTCTATTATATCAGAACATGCGTTCCAGAAATATTAAAGCAGCCCCTCCTTACGCCACCAGCCCAAGCTTAGCCAGGCGCGAGTGGATCGCACCGGGCTGGTGCTGCAGATCGGCGGCGATCTCTTCCACGCTTTTGCCCTGGCCAAAGAGCTTGCGCAAGATATCATCCTCCGCCGCGCTCCATTTTTCATAGGCGCGTGGGAACTGTCTGCGAATTTCCATCAGGTGCGATGATTTTGGCACCATGCTGGGACGCACGCCCACGAAGGAAAAAGCCGCGTCCAGTGCAGCCGCACAAGCCTGGAAATTCTCCTCGGAGATCATCACCTTCTCGTGCTCGTAACTATCATCTTTGCGGCGAGACTCAGTGATCACCAGGTAGTGCATTCCGTCTTTGGTTTGCTTGACATCGAAGAAATAGGTACGGCTCCCGGCGGCCACCTTTTGCGAAAACAACTCCTTGCGCTCCTCGCTCATCTCATGCCCTCCTTTCCGCCCATCCCAAAAGATCAAAACTTGATATGCTTTTTCTGCTCGGGCGTGAGATACACCCCCGACAGGTCTGCACCTGCCAGGTTGGCGTAGCTCAAATCTGCGCCGGTGAGGTCGGCGTCGCGCAAGTTGGCATAACGCAAATCGGTGCGACGCAGGTTCACCTCGCGCAGGTCAGCCTGCGCCAAAATGGCATCCCGCATGTGAGCGCAATAGAGATCCGCACGCTGCAGCCGGGCCTGGCGCAGGTCGGCCCCTTCCAAGCGCGCAAAGCGCAGAACTGCCAGGGTTAAGTCCGCACGTTTCAGAGAAACCCCGTTCAGATTGGCTTTGGTCAGGTTGCACTTATATAGAATCGATTGTGTAAGGATTGTGCATCTCAAATCAACACTGCTTAAATCCTCGCCATTCAGGTCAATACCAGACACATCAATCGTGTCAATTCCCTCGTTCTTGCCGTATTGAACCAAGAACGTGAACTTATTATAGAGATCTTCTCGTGTCTCGTCCCGCATCTTCTAGTTATTCCTCCGGGTCGCCTTCTAGTTCCCCGCCCATGCGGTACTTGATATCGTAATTGATGATGAAATCCAGTTCCTCGTCGGTAAAACCGTAATGTAGCGCTAAAACACCATCAATTATATCTATGATAGGTTTACTTAATCTTGGCTGAAAGCTTTGAATACGGAGAACTCCATATTGTTTATAATCATTTGTCAGTTCTCGGGAGTTTGCCTCGAAATCTGCCATTAAATTGCTTGCAAGGCGAGTTAGTTCTGTTGCGATATTTACGTTAATTTGATCGATGGAACACCGGAAAGACAACAGTTCTCTTCGGTTAACATTTCTAACATCAGAGTAAATACTCAAATACCAGAAATATAAACTCGAATTCAGTAGCGCCAATCCAATATCTCGTTGGGTAATTGTGGAAAAACACACATCTTTGAGTTCGGATGGCGGAATAACCTCGCCCTGTGAATTGGTTATCCGAGGAACAAAATTAAAGAACTGAACAAAATACCGAAGTTTCCGAGTGTAAAAGATTTTATTCCCAGAATGCTCAACAAAAAACATGGCTAACGGTTTCTGTGAAAACATGCGCCTAACTATTGATAGTTCTATCTGCTTATTCACTTTAGGGATCGTATTAGGCACTAGGCCATTTCCCCCTTCTCCAGCAGACACATACGATAACAAGAAAAATAAAATGGGCCGCTCTTCCATAAACCACCTTATGTACTTTGACACGCAGGCATGGTGTTGAGAAGATTGGCCTTTTTTAGCAATCCATATCGTTAATCTTTTTTCGACGCCAGAAAACAACTTAGATGGTCGTTCAGCAAAATTGGAAATCCAAGAAGAAACTGTTGCCGAAACCAAGTATTTTCGTAAATCCTGAAATCCATCAGTGCTAACACTGGAAACAGGTATGATCATTCCAAAACGCCCGTGAGTTGCCAGCATTTTTATGGATCTCTCCATCACAAAGGCGTATAAATCAGCACAGGACTCTGTAGCATAACTGTGGATAGTATATTGATTTTGAACCTTTCTATACTCCACATATGGTGGATTTCCAATAATCACATCAAATCCACCTGCCCGTATCACCCCATAGAACTCTACCAACCAGTGGAAGGGACGGTGGGAGGCGCGCCAGCGGGCAAAGGCCTGGGCATCGGCCGGATCCACGCCATACTGCGCCGCCAGGGAGGTGTCCAGCTCGCCTGCCAAGGCATCCAGGCGCTGGCGCAGGGCCTGTTTGTCGGCGGCGGTCACCTCGCCGCCCAGGCGGGCCTGCTGCAGGCGGAACTGGTTGAACAGGCGTTCCACATCTTGCAGGCGCTCTTCAAAGCGCTGCCAGCGGGCCTGCTCCTCGTCCATCAGGAAGAGTTTTTGCATCTTCACCCCGCCCTGCTCGCCGGTCTGGAAGGCCTGGCGCACCTCGTCGGCGCGGGCATAGCCCACCAGCGTGTTGCCCGGGCGAATGTTGAAATCGATATCCGGCAGCGGCTCCACCTGCCCGGCTTGCTCCACCTGCGCTACCAGTTTTAGGAACAGGCGCAGTTTGCAGATCTCCACCGCCTCGTCCATGATGTCCACGCCGTACAGATTGAAGATCATGATCGTCTTGAGGATGAAGTAGCACCGGTTGGGATGCTGGGCGATCTGCGCCAGGTAGGCGCGAAAATCCTTATACTTTTCGGGGTTGGGTTTGGCGGCTCCGGCGTCTTTTTCTTCCACAAAGGCCGCCATGCGATCCAGGCAGGCCTCCAGCAGCGGCTCCAGCACGTTCAGAGCGGCAAACAGGAAGGCTCCCGAGCCCACCGTGGGGTCGAGCACGCGGATGGTGGTGATGGCCTTGGTGAAGGCGCGCAGCGCCTCGGGCGTGGGCAGGGCCTCGATCACATCCTGGGCAAACTGGCGTATATCCAGGTTGAGCGTGATCAGGTCATTGATCTCGGTCACCTCACCGGCAGCCAGGCGAGTGCGCACCTCCTGACAGCGCTGGCGGCGGGCGACCACCTCGCGCCAGATCTCGGTAGGCAGGGCGTATTCCGCCGGGGCGGGCTTGTTCCACTCGCCGCGCCGGGCCACCTCGCCCACCCCCGCTTCGATCTCCGGCGGCAGGGGCAGGTCACATCCATGGCGCACGGCCGGGTAGATGTAACCGGTCGGGGTCGGCTTGCAGCAGGGTCCACAGCGCCTCAGGCCCCTCGAAAACCGCCTTGTGCAGGCGGCGGGCCTGGTCGAAAATGTGCGGGAGGATGGTGTTCTGGCTGATGTAGCCGGTGATATCTTCCTTGGTGTAATAGGCCCCCATCTGCTTCTGATTGATGTACTTCTCGAAGATGTAGCCCAGCACGTCTGGGTTGATCTCGTTATCGGCGCGCAGCGGGCGCTCGTCCAGGTGCCAGCGGTACTGGTCGAAAAAGTCGAACAGGCGCGTGAAAGCGGCGTCGGCGATCTGGATGGCCTGGCCGTACTGCTGCTCGATCTGGTGCGGCTGGAAGATGCCGCCGTTCAGGTAGGGCACATTGCCCAGCAGGCGGTTGGCCTCAGCCGAGCGCTCGGCGGGCTTTTTGGCAAAGCCTTCGAAGAACAGCGGGCACAAAAAGCCGCGGTAGAACTGGTCTTTGCTTGTAAACTGTGCCATGCGCTGGCGCAGGTAATCCACATCGCCTGCCAGGAAGCCTTTTTTCTGGATGAAGTAAATGAACATCAGGCGGTTGAGCATCACCGAAACGTACCAGCGCTGCAGGTTCTCGTCGGGGATGCCCTGCAAGAACTTTGCAAAAGCGGCATGTTCGTCTTTGAAGCGGTCGTAAAAGCGGCGCGTGACGCGTTCCAGATCAAAGGTGGGGCGCACCCGGCTGGCCACATCTACGATGGTCAGGCTTTCTTCCTCGTCCAGGTTGAAGGCGGCGTTCTGCAGGCGCTGCAGCAGGGCTTGGCCACTCTGGCCGCGGGCATAATCGAACTCGCGGGCGGTGGTGGGTCTGCCCGGCTCACGCCGCACCCACTGCCACTTTTGCAGTGTATGGGCAGTATCCGTGAAGATCAGCAGGTGCTCGTGCACCGATTTGCGCACCTGGGCCTCGATCTTACGCCGCTCGGCATAATCGGGCATAAGCCCACTTGCCAGCGCCGGAACAACGTACACTCCCATGCCGCGCTTCTGCGCCACGGCCTTCAGGTGCAGATCCTGGCCCTGCCACGGGAGATGCAGGTCGGCGCCAGGCTGGTCCCAACCCAGCAACTCGATGAACAGTGTGCGCAGGTTGAAATCCTGGATGGTTGTGCGGGCGGTGTTGAGATCAAATGCCATCAGATTCCCTCCTGCTTGACCAGTCCCAACGAACAGATGATGTGCGGTTCTTGTGGGGCGTTGGCTTCTTCTTCCACAATACACAGCCGGTCTTCAGCGCGCAGGGAAATCACCAGTTCGGCCAACTGCTGATCCTGGATGCTGCTGCGCAGTTGGCGATTGAGGATATCGCGCGCCGCTTCGCGCAGCGGGTAGCGATAGATCTCATCGATCGCTTTGAGCAGTTCCTGGGTAACCCATAAGGTTCCCTGGTTCTCATCAGCGAAATGCTTGAGACGCTCGTAAGTGCGGAAGCGCGCTCCCGATGGTTTCCCCAGCGCCCCGCCCACGGCTTTTTCTTCCCGGGCCAGTTCTTCCACCCCTTTGCGCACTAATTCGTGGTGGGCTTCCTGGCGCGCAAGCGGCGGTGTGTTGGGCGCGCACTCTGCTGCCCGCAGGATGGCAAACTGCGATTCGGTGACGATGCCGCCCTGCTGATCCACCCAGGTGAGGGCGTCGTTGCCTTCAGGGGTGCGCACGTACACCAGCACGCCATCTGGTTCTTTGATGTTCGAAAGGTGGGCTTTGGTCGAGAAGGCAACCGGCGGCAGATTGGGAATGGAGCGCTGCAGCGCCGGGTCGAGGGTGATGGCGTTCTTCCAGATTTGGTAAGCGTAAGAGGCCAGGTCTACCTCGCTGTCCTCATCGCCATCCAGGATGCCGGCCTTTTCGTTGTACAGGTCGAGCACAGACTGTTTGCCCTGGTCACCCTCGAAGAAGGCCTCATCCGTGCCCACCACTTCGGCGTTTTCTTTCAGGCGCTGGATCACGCGGGCGCGCAGGCGAATGATGCGTTCTACACCCTCAGCCGGCAGGAAGGAATAGCACAAGATGTTCTCGGCCTTTTGGCCGATGCGATCCACGCGCCCGGCGCGCTGGATCAGGCGCACGATGGCCCAGGGTAGATCGTAATTGACTACGATATAACCGTCCTGCAGGTTCTGCCCCTCGCTGAGCACATCGGTGGCTACCAGGACGCGCAGTTCATCTTCTGGCTGCACCTGGTGGCGTACGGCGTTGCTTTCAGGGCTGAAGCGCCAGGCCAGGGCAGTTGGATCTTCTGAGCTGCCGGTTACGCCCGACATGCGCCTCACGCCATGGGCTTGCAACTGTGTTTCCAGGTAATGCACCGTATCGCCAAATTGGGTGAAGATAAGCACCTTCTCGTCAGGGTGCCTGTCCTGCACCAACTGCAGCAGGGCTTGCAGCTTGGTGTCCTGGCCGCAGTCCCAGCAGGGGCATTTCTCCAGGATCTTCAGCAGTTTGTCAATATCCTTGCGCAGATCATCGGCCAGCCTGGCTGTGAACAGGTCAGCGCGCAGCCACTTGAAGCGTTTATGGTACGGCCCCACATACTGTGCGTACACAGCCTGGGCGCGCTGCCGGAATTCGGCCACCGTCCGCAGGCCGGCCGGATGCGCCCCTCGGGGTAGATCGTTCCTCAGCATTTCGTCGGGGGCCTCGTCCTCATTGGCATCATCGATGAAACCGGTTTGCTCGATATCCTCGTCGTTCAACTGCGTATCCAGCAGGCTGGCCTCCTGGGTGCCGATGGGCACTTCCAGGCCGTTCTCGATGGCATGCAGGTAAATGTAGTTGCGCAGGATATGGCGCTCGACCGATTCCAGGAAAACGTAGCCGCTGCTCTCCAGGCGCTTGAACAGGTTGGTACGGCAGAAGCCCATCAGGCGCTTGCCGGCGCGGGACAGATCTTGCAACTGGCGTTTTTCTGCCTCGGATGGCGGTTGGGTGTGCCGCTTGGGCACGTAGTTGCCCAGCCCGTAGCGGGGAAGGTTCAGGTCGTTGATCGCATCCACGATGTCGTCAGCATATAGGCGAGCATAGGGATCGTTCGGATCGTTCTCGTCAATCATGAACTTGATCGTGCTGGGTTTGCGCTCGGGGAAGTAAGCGCTCTCCCCGGTCGACATGGGCAAGTACTTGCGCCCATTCCCATCGGTAGAGGCGTAGTTATCCAGGATAAAACTGCGCGTGCGCCGCACCATATATAGGCGCATCAGATCGCGCCAATCGTCCGGATAAGTGCTCTTCTCGAAGGCTGCCAGCGTGCGCAGCCCGCACTGGTAGCTGCCGGAGAACGCTTGCTCACCGATCTCATCCAATAATCTTTCTGGCCGGATGCTTAATTCCAGATCTTCGGGAATGAAGAGGCGCAGTTGGTTGGATAGATCGAGGTAGGTTTTGTTGTACGGGGTGGCCGACAGCAAAATGCAGCGGCTCTCATTCTTCTGGATGTATTCCTGGATGGCGCGGTAACGCTTGCCCTCGCGGTTGCGCAGGTTGTGGCTTTCGTCGATCACCACCAGGCGGTAGCGGCGCAGTTCGGGCAGTTCTTGCAATACACGACTGACCGAAAGAACCCTGGCGCGCAGGCGGTACTGGTCGCGGTAGCCTTCCCACATCTTAACCAGGTTCTTGGGGCACAGGATCAGCGTCTCCAGGCCCTGGTCATCCTCGAAGATGCGGGCAACGGCCGTAGCCATGAGCGTCTTGCCCAGGCCAACCACATCGCCGATCAGCACTCCGCCGCGCTTGTTGAGGTGGTGAGCAGCAATCTTGACGGCTGCTGTTTGGAAATCGAATAAGCGGTTGCCGAAATCGCGCGGGATGCGGAATTCGTTCAAACCGGCGCGCGCCTCCTGTGATAGGTGGTAGGCCATCTTGACATAGATGTGATAAGGTAAGATGGCTTGCTCGCGCGCCCAGCTTTCGTCAATCACCTGGATCAGTTCTGACGAGATATCCACGCACCAGTGATCGTTCCAACGATCATCGAACCAGGCTACCAGCTTTTGGCAGGCATCGCTGTCCTGCACATCCACGTTCAGTTCGCCCTGCTTGGACAGCCCGGCCAGCGTCAGGTTGCTCGAACCCATGTAGCTATGATGGGATTGAAGGGATCGTGGCGAAAGAGCAGATACAGCTTGGCATGCAGGGGGTGGCGTAAGAAGAGCTTGACCACCACTTGCTTGCTGCGCAGTTGGTTTGCCAGGCGGCGCAGGGCAATCTCGTCAGCATTGCTGGGCGCACCCATAGCCAACTGCATGCGGAACTCTTCGGCCAGCTTGCGCTTCAGATGCACCACGGTCTGGTTGTCCAAGGCCTGGTCGCTTTCACTGAAGCGGTAAAAGGTGCGCACTTCATCCTGGGGTGGGCGCTGCATGCCCACTAACAAGCGGACGCAGTGGCCCTCCCCGCCCGCCCAACCGGCGATCTGCTGGTCGATCTCCTTCCAGCCGCGCAGGTTGAAATACCCCACGCAGAAATCTGCCCGGTAGGCCAGTTCAATGGCCTGGGCCAGGCTGGGAAGGAGGTGTAGCTGGATATTATCGTAAATGTGCGGCATGGGCGCGAGCGGCCAGGTGTGCGATCAGAGCGCCGCCACGCGACCCCGGCGCGTGGTTCGCCGGCAGTGACGCGGTCACCGGCCGGCTTTTCATTAGGTAAAGTATAGCATAAAGCGCGCCGGGCGTCTTCAGGTGGCGCTGGAGTGTGGCAGTCCCTTAGCAAGGAGGAGATTGCTTCGCTCGCCAAGAACGCTCGCTCGCAATGACAGGAAAATTGTGTCATGGTCCCATCGAGTGATGCTTCGGCGTCATGTACGAATCTCGCAGTGACATTTCCTTTCTGGGAACAGCCATGTCAGGCCGGCGCTGGCGCGACGACGATCATGCCCTTTAACAGATCACCATCCCGCGAGGAAGGGCCGACCAGTACCTCGAACTCGCCCGGCTCGACCACGCTGCGGCCTGCGGCGTCCACGATCTGGAAGGCCTGCCAGGGCAGCTCGAAGCGCACGGTCTTCTTCTCGCCGGGCTGCAGGTGTACGCGGGCGAAGCCTTTGAGCGCTTTGTCTACCCAGGTGGCCGAGGTGACCAGGTCGCTGAGGTGGCGATGTGCAGGTTGGTGTAGCGGTAGTGCGTGTAACTGAGGCCGTGGCCGAAGGGGAAGAACGGCTCTTGGGTCAGGTCAGCGCAGCGGCTGCCGTGCGCTCTTTGAAGCTCTCCATCGATATTTTAGCCACGGGGAAAACCGGTTCAGGCCAGCCAATCGTCCAGCGCCAGCTCACATTCGGGCAGCAGGCGCTCAAAATGGCGGCGGTTGTGGGTCAGCAGCGGGGCGCCGGCTTCCAGGGCAATGCTGGCGATTTGCAGGTCCAGGTCGCTCAGCACAACGCCCTGCTTTTCCAGGCGGGCGCGCAAATAACCATAGCGCCGGGCGCTGCGCTCATCGAAGGGCAGCCACTCCAGGCCGGCCAAAAATACATCCAACCCGGCCAGGTTTTCTTGCGAGCGGTTGGACTTGTGCGCGCCGAAAACCAGCTCGGCAATGCTGATGGTTGTCAGCGCCAGCGCCTCATCGCTGGCTGCGCGCCCGCGCAAATCCAGGCGGCCGCGCAGCACAGCCACGCAGTGGTCGGTGTCCAGGATCTTCATGGCTCGTGCACCCCGCGGCGCGGCGCGCTCAGGCGCGCCAGGTAAAGGTCTTCCACCAGGTGATCCAGCTCAGGCTCATCCACCCACAAGCCAAAGCCCGCCATGGCCGGGTGCACGGACTGCCGTTCGATCTCGCCCACCAGCGCCGCATCCTGGCCCAGCGCCAGCGCCAAACGGCGGGCGGCCTGGACGCTGCGTTCCAGGTGCTCCAGTTCATCCGGGCTGATCAAAACGGCCACCGGCTTGTCGCGCCGCTGGATGACAATGCGCTCGCCTGAAGCAGTACGGCTGATCAGCTCTGAAAAACGGCTCTTGGCCTCCACAACATTGACATTTTCCATATACGATCCTTTCAAGATGGTCATAATGACCATCTTGGTTTAATTATAGCACAAGATCAGGTGTTTTTTTCAGCTTCTGGGCTCTGCCAGCCTTCCCCCTCTGCCGGCGCGTCCCACAAGGGGCCCTGGCTGGCGCTGGAGGGCGGCAGTCCCTCAGCAAGGAGGAGATTGCTTCGCTCGCCAAGAACGCTCGCTCGCAATGACAGGGAAATTGTGTCATGGTCCCATCGAGTGATGCTTCGGCGTCATGTACGAATCTCGCAGTGACATTTCCTTTCTGGGAACAGCCATGTCAGGCCGGCGCTGGCGCGACGACGATCATGCCCTTTAACAGATCACCATCCCGCGAGGAAGGGCCGACCAGTACCTCGAACTCGCCCGGCTCGACCACGCTGCGGCCTGCGGCGTCCACGATCTGGAAGGCCTGCCAGGGCAGCTCGAAGCGCACGGTCTTCTTCTCGCCGGGCTGCAGGTGCACGCGGGCGAAGCCTTTGAGCGCTTTGTCCACCCAGGTGGCCGAGGTGACCAGGTCGCTGAGGTAGACTTGCACGATCTCGTCGCCGGGGCGCGGGCCGGTGTTTTCCACGTCCACGCAGAGCGCGGCGGCCTGCCCGTCCGCCAGGGTGGGCGTGGCGATGTGCAGGTTGGTGTAGCGGTAGTGCGTGTAG
>CAZVRZ010000104.1:7795-9209 GCA_964629965.1 uncultured Anaerolineaceae bacterium | reverse complement strand
CAGGTCGGCGTAGCGATGGCCGTGCTGGCCGCGCACCTGGCTGTAGAAGACCGGCTGCTGGCCGACGTGCACCGGAAAGGAGATGGCCAGCTTGCCAGAGGGGTTGAGTTGGCCGAAGATGGTCTCGGCCACGGCGCGCCCGCCTTGCATGCCGGAGTTGAAGCCCTCCAGGATGGCGGCGGCGCGGCGCACGCTGGGCGGCAGGACCAGCGGCTTGCTATTCACCAGCACGACGATCATGGGCTTGCCGGTCTGTTCCAGCGCTGCGAGCAGGGCCAACTGCCCGCCTTGCAGTTCGAGCGTGGCGGTGCTTTGCGTTTCGCCGATGAAGTGCAGGTGGTCGCCGACCACCACGACCACCACCTCGGCTGCCTGGGCGGCCGCGACGGCGGCGGGCAGGCCGGAAAGGTCATCGTCGGTGATCGAACAGCCGCGGGCGTAGTGGATAGCGCAGCCTTCTGGCGCCAGGGCGCGCAGGCCGTCGAGCACGGTGGTGGTCTTGTCGCGCGGCTGCTGGCCGGCTTCCGGCGGGTGCTGCGACGAGCCCAGGCACCAATCGCCGAGCTGCTGCCGGTCGTCGTCGGCGTTGGGCCCGACCACGGCAATGGATTTGATCTGCGCCGGGTCGAGCGGCAGCAGGCCGTTGTTCTGCAGGAGCACCAGGCTCTGGCGGGCGGCCTCCAGGTTGGCGGCGCGGTGTTCGGGCCGGGCTATCTCGAGGGCGGCGCGTTCCAGGTCGGGACGGCGCGGGTTTTCGAAGAGGCCCAGGCGGAACTTCAAGGCCAGCAGGCGGGCGCAGGGGGCCTCGATTTCGGCCTCCGCCAGGCGTCCGCTGCGCACGGCCTCCAGGGCGCCTTCGTAGAAATGCGGGGTGACCATGATGATGTCGTTGCCGGCGCGCAGCGCCATGATGGCGGCCTCGGCGTAGTTGGCGCACACCTTTTGCTCGCGGATCAGGCGGCCCACGTTGTCCCAATCGGTGACCACCACGCCGCGGAAGCCCCATTCGTCCTTGAGCACATCGATCAGCAGCCAGCGGTTGCCGGTGGAAGGCACGCCTTCGATCGATTGGTAGCCGGTCATGAAGCTCATCACCCCGGCGCGCACGGCGCGCTCGAAGGGCGGCAGGAAGTAGCTGCGCAGCTTGCGCCGCGAGAGGTCGGCCTTGGAGGAGTCGCGCCCGCCCTGCGTCTCGGAGTAACCGGCGTAGTGCTTGGCGGTGGCGAGCACGGCGGTGGGATCGGCGAGGCCCTGGCCCTGGTAGCCGTGGATCAGCGCGGCGCCGAGTTCGCCGATCAGGTAGGGGTCTTCGCCGAAGGTCTCGCCGGTGCGCCCCCAGCGCAGGTCGCGCGACAGGCAGAAGACGGGCGAGAAGGTCCAGTGGATGCCGGTGGGGATCATCTCGGCGGCTGTC
>CAZVRZ010000104.1:0-7785 GCA_964629965.1 uncultured Anaerolineaceae bacterium | reverse complement strand
CACGCGCCCCACCTGTTCGAGCAGGGCAGGGTTCCAAGTGGAGGCCAGCGCCAGTTGGGTGGGGAAGATGGTGGCGCCTGGCCAGAAGGAGTGGCCGTGGATGGCGTCTTCGCCGATCAGCAGGGGGATGCCCAGGCGGTTTTGGGCGGCCAGGTCCATGGCGCGGCCGATCTTTGCGCCCAGGATGTGCAGCAGGGAGCCGGGTTGGCGATTGCTAATGAAAGATAGGTCTTCGCTGCGTGCGTCCCAGAGCATCAATTGGCCGACCTTTTCTTCGAGGGTCATGCGGCCCAGCAGGTCGGCGACGCGGTCTTCCACGCTCAGGGCGGGGTTGCGGTAAGCGGGGGTGGGTTCTTGGGGGATGGGCGGCATAGGGTCTCCTGATAGGATGGTTTGTTTGAATATCTTGTTCATTTTAGCATGCTTGTCTTGAAATTTCATCTGCGCTTCATAACCTGCACAGGGCTTTCGTAAAGTCAAAAGTCCCGTGCGCCCACCCCCCGGCCCTCGCCCAGCGGGCGGGGGAGAAAAGCGTGAGGAGAGATCATTCGAATGTTGACAGTGGCTTGGAATACTATTATGATTACCGGCACGATCGACGCCGGCGCGCGGCATGATCGCCCGCCCTTGCCTGGGGCGAGCCGCCTGCGGAGCAGAACCCGGCGTTGCCCATGAGTATTCGAATCATAAAAGGAGATTTTATGAGCAAGAAAAGCACACAAGGTAAGGCCCAGGTGGCGCTCGCCCTGTCGGATGCCGAGGTGGCGCAGCGCGTCGAGGCTTTGTTGGCGAAGATGAGCCTGGAAGAGAAAGCCGGGCAGCTCAACCAAATCGGCGGTATCGAGCTGATCCCGGGGATGCCACTGCCCGATGATGTGATCCGCAAGGGCGGGGCCGGGTCGATCTTGTGGCTCAATAACACCGGGCAGTTCAACCGGCTGCAGAAGATCGCGGTGGAAGAAAGCCCCTCGAAGATCCCGCTGCTCTTTGCCCTGGACGTGATCCACGGTTACCGCACGATCTTCCCTGTGCCGCTGGCGATGGCTGCCTCGTGGGACCCGGCGGTGGCCGAGCGTTCGCAGGCCGTGGCGGCTAAGGAAGCGCGCGCCGCCGGCCTGCATTGGACCTTCGGCCCGATGGTTGATATCGCCCGCGATGCGCGCTGGGGACGCATTGTCGAGGGGGCCGGCGAGGATCCCTGCCTGGGCGCGGCCATGGCGGCTGCCCAGGTGCGCGGTTTCCAGGGGCCGTACATCGGTGCACCCGAGGGTGTGGTGGCTTGCGCCAAGCACTTTGCCGGCTATGGCGCGGCGGACGGCGGGCGCGATTATGACCCGGTCTACCTGCCCGAAGGCCAACTGCGCAACGTGTACTTCCCGCCTTTCGAGGCTGCGGTGAAGGCCGGCGTGGGAAGCTTTATGAGCGCCTACATGGACTTGAACGATGTGCCTGCCAGCGGAAACCGTTTCTTGCTGCGCCAGGTCTTGCGAGACGAGTGGGGCTTTAAGGGCTTTGTGGTCAGCGATGCCATGGCTGTGGGCAGCCTGGTGACCCAGGGCTTTGCCAAAGACGGGCGCGATGCGGCTTTGCGCGCCTTGACCGCCGGCGTGGATATGGATATGGCCAGCGGCACGTACCCGGCGCACCTGGCCGGGCTGGTCAAAGACGGCACGCTGAAGCTGGAAGTGCTCGAGGCGGCCGTGCGGCCGATCCTGGAGATCAAGATCCGCATGGGGCTGTTTGAGAATCCCTACGTGGACGAAGGACTGCTGGAGCAGGTGGTGGCGCTGCCCGAGAATCGCCAAATGGCGCGCCTGGCGGCGCAGCGTTCGATGGTGCTGCTGCGCAACGAAGGCGGGCTGCTGCCGCTGCCCAAGGAGCTGAAGAGCCTGGCGGTGATCGGGCCGCTGGCCAACTCGAAGGAGGCCACCGAAGGCTCGTGGATGGTCTTCGGCCACGTACCGGCGGCCGTGACCGTGCTGGCGGGACTGCGCGCCAAGCTGCCCAATGCAAAGATCACGTACGCGCCCGGGCCCGAGATCCGGCGCGATATTCCCTCGATCTTCGATACCATGACGCCTGGGGCGGTCAAGCCGGCGCAGCCCTCCGATGAAGGCGAAGCGGCTTTCCAGCGGGCGCTGGAAGCGGCGCGCCAAACGGATCTGGTGGTGATGGTGCTGGGCGAGACGGCCAATATGTCTGGCGAGGCGGCTTCGCGCGCCGCGCTCGACCTGCCCGGGCGCCAGGAAGAACTGCTCAAGGCAGTGGCGGCGCTGGGCAAGCCGGTGGTGCTGGTGCTCTTGAACGGCCGCCCGCTGAGCATCAACTGGGCGGCGGAGCATGTGCCCGCTATCCTGGAGGCCTGGGAGCCCGGCACGGAAGGCGGCAGCGCCGTGGCCGATATCCTCTTCGGCGACGCCAACCCCGGCGGCAAGCTGCCGGTCGCTTTCCCGCGCCAGGGCAGCCACGCGCCGCTGTATTACGCTCGCAACCTGACGCACTCGCCCGAAGGCCACTTTATGTATAACCCGCGCTACTGGGACGGCCTGCCGGTGCCGCTCTATCCCTTCGGTTTCGGTCTCAGCTATACCGACTTTGAGATTGCGAACCTGAAGGTGTCTGCGGCACAGGTGAAGGTGGGCAAGTCCGTGACCGTGACGGCCGAGGTGACCAACACCGGCCGGCGGGAGGGCGACGAGGTGGTGCAGCTTTACATCCACCAGCAGGCCGGCAGTGACTCGCGCCCCAAGCGCGAGCTGAAGGGCTTCGAACGCCTGTCACTCAAGCCCGGCGAGACGAAGAAGGTGACCTTCACCCTCGGCCCGGCCGAACTGGGCCACTGGAGCACGAGCGCCGGCAAGTGGGTGCAGGATGCGGCGGCCTACGATCTGTGGCTGGGCGCCGATTCGCAAGCCACGCTGCATGCCGGCCTGGAAGTGGTACGGTGAGCATGCTGCAGCAATCCTTAGCCGGCGAATGGCAGTTCCGCCAGGCCCAAAGCGAAGAATGGCTGCCGGCCCGGGTGCCGGGCGGTGTGCACACCGACCTGCTGGCGCTGGGGCGCATCCCCGACCCGTTTGTGGCCGATCGCGAGCGCCAGGTGCTGTGGGTGGCCGAATCCGATTGGGAATACCGCTGTACCTTTAGCCCCCAGGCCGATCTGCTGGCGCAGGAGCAAATCTTCCTGGCCTGCGACGGCCTGGACACCCTGGCGCGGGTCAGCCTGAACGGGCGGCTGCTGGGCGTGACCGAGAACATGTTCCGTCGCTACGAATGGGAGATCAAACCCCGGCTGCGCCCGGGCGAGAACGAGCTGGTGATCTACTTCTCATCGCCGGTGCAGTATGCCTCTGCCAAGATGGCGCAGCGCCGCCTGATCGGGGTGGAGCAGGCCCTGCCGGGCGCCTCGCACCTGCGCAAAGCACCCTGCCAGTTCGGCTGGGACTGGGGCCCCATGCTGCCCCCGGTGGGCGTGTGGCGGGATATCCGCCTGGAAGGCTACACTGCCGCCCGGCTGGAGGACGTTCACCTGCGCCAGCGCCACCAGGATGGGCAGGTCACGCTGGAGGCGGCCTTTGCGACGGCCTGCCTGCAGGACGGGCCGCTCTCCGCCACGCTGCGCGTCAGCGGGCCGGACGATACGCAGTGGGTGGCCGAGACGGTGATCGCCGGCAAAGCGGCCTCTTCAGAAGCCAAGACGCTGCAAATCTTGATCAAGCAGCCGCAGTTGTGGTGGCCCAATGGCTACGGCAGCCAGCCGCTCTACCGGGTGAGCCTTACCCTGGAGGTGGGCGGCCGGGTGTGCGATCAGAAAACTTACCAGGTGGGCCTGCGCACCATCGAACTGCGCCAGCAAGACGACGAATGGGGCCGCTCGTTCACCTTTGTGGTCAACGGCCGGCCGGTCTTTGCCAAGGGGTCCAACTGGATCCCGGCCGACTCGTTCCCCACCCGCCTGGCGCCCCAGGCCCTGGAAGGCCTGATCCGCGACGCGGCGGCCGTGCACCAGAATATGCTGCGGGTGTGGGGCGGCGGTCTTTTCGAATCGGACCTGTTCTACGAGCTGTGCGACCGCTACGGTCTGCTGGTGTGGCAGGATTTCATTTTTGCTTGCAGCGTGTATCCCCTGGACGACGAGTCCTTTGTGGAAAACGTGCGCCAGGAGGTGGTCTACAACGTGCGCCGCCTGCGTCACCATGCCTGCCTGGCGCTGTGGTGCGGCAACAACGAGATGGAGCAGGGCTGGGATTGGGGTTGGGGGCGGCCCGAGTACCTGGACGCGCTCGAATCCCTGGCCGAGCAGATGCCGTTCATGAAGACGCTGCTGGCGCACCTGCCTGGTTTTAACCCGCTGCCCGATTGGAAGATCTTGAAGGAAGCTTACAACCGCTTCTTCCATGCCACCCTGCCCGAATGGGTGGCCCGCCTCGATCCAGAGCGCGCCTACTGGCCCAGCTCGCCTTCCTCCGATACGCCCTTCCAGGATGTAAACGGAAACGGGCGCGGCGACGCGCACTTTTGGGGCGTGTGGCACGGGCGCCTGCCTTTCACGGCTTACCGCACCGAGTTCCCGCGCTTCATGAGCGAGTTTGGCTTCCAGGCGCTGCCCACGCTGGAGACGGTGGCTGCCTTTGCCGAGCCGGCGGATTGGAACATGACCTCGGACATCATGGAATACCACCAGCGCAGCGGCAGCGGCAACGGCCTGATCCTCTCGCAGATGAGCGACACTTTCCGCATGCCCAAAGATTTCCCGGCCCTGGTTTACCTGAGCATGGTCTTGCAGGCCGAGGGCATCCGCTACGGGGTCGAGCACTGGCGGCGCAACATGCAGCGGGTCAGCGGTACCTTGTATTGGCAGCTCAACGACTGCTGGCCGGTGGTTTCGTGGTCGAGCATCGATTACTTTGGCCGCTGGAAGGCGCTGCATTACGCCGCCCGGCGTTTCTTCGCTCCGCTGCTGCTGTCCATCGAAGACGCGCCTGTCCGCATGGGCGTGCACCTGACCAGCGACCTGGCGGAGACCTGGACGGGGGAGGTGCGCTGGTCGTTGGAGGCGCTGGATGGGCAGGTGTACGAGGCGGGGCGCACAGCCGTCAGCGCGCCGCCCGACTGTTCCACACCGGTCTGCGAGTTGGATTTCTCCGGGCGGGCGATGGGCGATCAGAAGCGCAAGCTGATCTTTACAGCCGAGTTGTGGCAGGGCGAGCAAAGGCTGGCGATCAAGGTGGCTGCCTTTACGCCCAGCAAGCGCCTGGCGCTGACCGATCCCGGCCTGGCAGTGGAAGTGAGTCTGCAAAACGATCAACTGGTGATCGCGGTGAGCGCCCGTTCGTTGGCCCGCTTTGTGGAGCTGGGCCTGGCGGGGGCGAATGTGGTCTTCAGCGACAATTACTTCGACCTGCCCGCCGGGCGCACGGTGGAGATTACCTGCCCGCTGCCGGAAGGTTGGAGCCTGGAGCAGGCCCGCGCTGCGCTGCAAGTGCGCTCACTGTACGACAGCTTCTGAGCTAGGGAAAGAAACGAAACTCGCCCGCCCAGGCCAGGTGCTCTGCGCCTAAGGTTTCAGGCCAGGCGTAGGCGCGTCCCAGGCAGCGCTGCAGCCGCTCGCGGGCGGGCATTTCGTTGATCAGCCAGGCGGACATCTCAGCACTCTGCTGGGCGTTTTGCTGGCGCCGCAGGCCGTACGATAGCAAGATCGACAGCCAGAAGAGCGGGAAGATGCCCTGGTACAGGTAAAAGCGCTCTTCCAGGGCGGGGTCCTGGACGCAGAGGGTGCGCAGGTAGGGCTCGGTGAAGGCCTGCCATTCCTGCCGGCTGAGCAAATCCTCCTGGTTGGAATGCGTCAACAGGTCGGCCAGTTCTCGGGCCGGGTCGCTCAGGCCGCTGTCTTCCCAATCCACCAGCCCCAGGCGGCCGTCCGGGCGGGCGATGATGTTGGCAAAGCGGGGGTCGGAGCGGCAGAAGCACATGCGCACCGGCAGGCCGGATAACCTGGCGATCTCTGCCTGGCGCTGTTCGAGCAGTTGCAGGCAAACCCGCACCGCCTGCAGCCCGGGCGCGAAGGCGCTTTGGGCCCACTCGGCATAGGCGTGAAAGCGCCCGGCGAAGAGGGCCACTGCCTGCTGCAGCGAGTGGCGCTGGGTGCGGGCCGGCCAATCGACCGGGACGGCGTGGATGCGCAGCCAGGTCTGCGCCAGGCTCTCCAGCTCGGCGGCAGTGGGGCAGCGGCGGTCCCACATGACTCCTTCGAGATATTCGTACAACACCACCGGCCCCAGCGCCGGGTCGTAAAAGATGGGCTGCGGGGCCAGGTCCAGCTCCTGCAGGCGGCACAGCGCCTGGTATTCTCGCCGCGGGGCGTCTTGCTGTTCGTCGGCGCGCAGGTAGGCTTTGCCGATCCAGTGCCGCCCGCCGGCCCACACATCGTAGAGCAGGTTGCTTTGATAGGTCAGCGGGGGGCGCAAAGCGATCTCGACCTGGGCGCCCGCCAGCCCATCGGCGGCGCGCACCGCGGCCTCGACCAGAGCCTGGGAAGGGTGCATGCTGGCGCGGGCGGCTCAGGACTTGAGTGTCAGTTCGATGACCGGCACGGTGACCGCCGGCTTCTTGACCGGCAGCACCAGCATCAGGTCGTTGTCGCCCGCCTTCAGTTGGCCCAGCTCCCACTGCGTGCCGCCCAGCGGCACTTCGCTGCCGTCGTGCAGGAAGCGGGCGTACTCCACCACGTCTTTCATCCCGGCCCAGCGCAAGAAGCGGAAAGGCCAGGCGTAAAAGTGCAGGTACAACTTGTTCCCATTTTGCGTCAGGCGGCAGTCTTGCGGCGCGCTGAAGTCGCTCTGCGTGCAGCCGTAGATGGCCTGGCTGTGGAGCGCCATCCAGTCGCGGTAGACGTCCAGCGCCGCCAGCGCCCGGGGGTCGAACAGACCCAGCGAGGTGGGGCCCACGTTCATCAGCAGGTTGCCGCCCAGGGCTACCGAATCGATCAGCAGGTGGACGAGCTGCTCGGGGCTTTTCCAGGATTCTTCGTCTCGGTGGTAGCCCCACGAGCCACTGAAGGTGTGGCAGGCTTCCCAAACCACCGGTTCGCCGTTCACCTTGACCCATTCCAGCGGCTGCACCTGCTCGGGGGTGTGGATGTCGACGTATTCCGCCGGCAGGTCCATGCGGTTATTGATCATGACTTTGGGGCTGAGCTGGCGGATGAGGGCATAGAGCTGCTCGGATTCCCAGTCGGCCCGGCCCTTGCCCGGCAGGCCCTGGTAGGTGGCGTTGGGGTACGAGAAGTCGCACCACAGGATATCGGGATTGAAGCGCGTGAGCAGTTCTTGCACCTGGTCGCGCATGTATTGGGCGTATCGTTTGATATCCCGTCCGGCGTTGAGCTGGGCAACCTCGGGATGATCGCGCAGCGGGTGGAAGATGTCGATGGGAAAATCGGGGTGGTGCCAGTCGATCAGCGAGTAGTAGAAGCCCACTCGCAGCCCTTCGGCCCGGAAAGCCTCTACGAAGGGCGCCAGCAGATCCTTGCCATAGGGCGTGTTGGTGCTCTTGTAATCGGTGACCTGCGAATCCCACAGGCAGAAGCCCTCGTGATGCTTGGAGGTCAGCACCACGTACTTCATTCCGGCGGCGCGGGCCGCCTGGGCCCATTGGCGCGGCTCGTAGAAGGTGGGGTTGAAATGCTTGAAATATTTTTCATAATACACTTCGGGTGGAATGCGTTCGTTGGACTGCACCCATTCATGCCGGGAGGCCAGGGCATACAGGCCCCAGTGGATGAAC
>CAZVRZ010000103.1:15653-19481 GCA_964629965.1 uncultured Anaerolineaceae bacterium | reverse complement strand
TGGAAAGCCAAATTGCACTTGCATCAAATTTCCTTACGTAAGGATACAGTATCTACACAGTATTATCTACCGCAGAAGTAATGATCCAACCGCAAGAATTCGATCAGGCCAGATTGCTGCGCCAATCGGATGGATGGTTCGTTATCCCACTTGACCTGGTAACGCAGGGTGAGGCCGCTCTCGAGCAGGAAATTCGAGGCCGAGGCCACCGTGTTCCTGGCAAACCCCATACACCGGTAGGCCGGTAGTGTATACACACCTGCAATTTCCCACACACTTGGGTAGTTCTCGAAAATAAAACAAGCCGACACCATCTGTTCATTGACGCGCACGCCAAACCACTGCGCCCCTCGTAAGAAATACCGGCTGAGCTCATCGAGCTCATAGCCGTTGTTTTCGAACAGCCTTACCACTTCGTCAGATAGCTCATGCGAATGTTGAACAGTCATACTTGTAGCCAGGGGCGCGCGGCCAACCAGCAGACCACCGGTTGACGGGGCGGCCGGCGCGGTGAAAGAAATGAACGAGCACACCTTGGTGGCTTTGGGATGATTATCCAGGGCGTCTTTAACCACCTCATCGCTGGTTTTCACAATAACCGGGGTTGCCGGGATCTGTTCCAGCAGCAGCAGCTTGAACTCGGCATGCGTACCATCGATAAAAAGGACAAATTCGCTGTCAGGGTACACCTTTCGATCCCATTCTAAAACGCTTGTGGGTAAGGTCAGCATCAGCGCCCAGCCCTGTTGATCTCGCAGCAGCCTGGCGGTGATGTGCTTCTCATAATTCGCCAGCATTTTCAAGGGAACGATATAGCGCAGCACATTGGCGGTAGAGAGCACCGCTGTTTGAAGAAACGCACATGCTTCTTGCAGGTTAGTTTCGGTATTCATAGCTATTGCTCTTCAGCCCGCAGGCGTTCAAGTAATCCGCACTGATTTGGATGAACGTTCCAACTGGCGAGGCAGATATGAGTCATTTCCATAACAACGGCAGGTAGACTAGCAAGATTTTCGCCACGTAGTTCTGGTCAATCAGGTTTGTCAGGACATTGGCATAAGTCCGGCTGGCAGGCGTGAAGGTGTAGCCTGGCTTGGATGGTGTCACCACCCCCGACCAGTTGTACGGTACGGTGAGTGTATAGTTCCCGCTGCTATCTGCAACGGTAACGGCCAGGCCATTTTGATAATGCTGCTGGATGTCAGCATCGGTCAGCGCTTCGTTGAAGACTGCGACTTCATCAATCAGGCCGTGGAAGTACCTTGGGAATTGACCTTCTGGTGAAGCGCCAATGTAAACCGGGGTGGAGCCCGTCCAGAGTGTGCCGATCGCGGACTGGGAATTCGCCAGCACTCCGTTCACGTACAGCTTCACCGCCGCGCCGTCATACGTGCCGGCCAGGTGATACCACTGATTGGTTTGCAGAGGCTGCGAAGCACCCCCATAGATATTCCCATTGATGCCCACATAAAATATTGCCGGGCCAGATCTTAGAAGCCCCAGGTAATAATTGTGGCTGTCGGGGCTCGAATCTCTCCACTTGGCAATGATCGTGTTTTGATCGCCGCCGCCAAATGCGCTGATCTTTACCCAAGCTTCGACCGAGACTTGGTCTAGAATGGTCAGGTTGGCCGCATCAGGGATGGTCACAACATTGCCATCAAAACTCAGCGCACTGCCAATCCGCCCTGGAACCCAGGCAGCCCCGGAGATGGTTCCCTGGTTCCCGTCCGCAGAATCATTGACCGAGGTTCCACTACCCTCATCAAACTTCCAGTAAGAAACAATGTCACCCGTGCTGAGCATCGCCCTGCCCACCCCGGCGTTACCTGAGATGGTGTAGAAGATGGGGGCTGCCGTATAATCCTGCCTGGCCTGGTCGGCCAGAACATTGGCATAAGTCTGGCTGGCAGGCGTGAAGGTATAGCCCGCTTTGGAGGGCGTCACCACCCCCGACCAGTTGTACGAGACAGCGAGCGAATAGTTCCCGCTGCTATCAGCGGTGACAGTTTTCGGTGTTCCATCTGTGTAACTGAGCGTTGCCTCGTCCAACCCGGCGTTGCCTGAGATGGTGTAGAAGATGGGGGTTGCCGAGTAATCTTGCCCAGCCTGGTCTGCCAGAACGTTGGCATAAGTCCGGCTGACAGGCGTGAAGGTGTAGCCCGCTTTAGAAGGTGTCGCCACCCCCGACCAGTTGTCCCAAACAGTAAATGTATAGTTGCCACTGCTATCGGCGACTGCCGTCTTTGTGATGCCATCAACATAACTGAGCGTTGCCTCGCCCACCCCAGCGTTGCCTGAGATGGTGTAAAAGATGGGGGTTGCTGAGTAATCTTGCCCAGCCTGGTCTGCCAGGACACTAGCATAAGTTCGGCTGGCAGGCGTGAAGGTATAGCCCGCTTTGGAGGGCGTCACCACCCCCGACCAGTTGTACGGTACGGTGAGTGTATAGTTCCCGCTGCCATTGGAGATCACTGTTTTTGCGGTGCCTTCTGTATAGCTGAGCATTGCCCCATCCACCCCAGCGTTGCCTGAGAAGGTGTAGAGGATGGGGGCCGCCGTGTAATCCTGCCCGGCCTGGTCGGCCAGAACGTTGGCATAAGTTTGGCTGGCAGGCGTGAAGTCGTAGCCCGCTTTGGAGGGTGTCACCACCCCCGACCAGTTGTACGAGACGGTAAACGAATAGTTCCCGCTGCCATCGGAGACCACTGTTTTTGCAGTGTCATCTGTATAGCTGAGTGTCGCCCCATCCATCCCGGCGTTGCCTGAGATGGTGAAGAAGATGGGGGTTGCCGAGTAATCCTGCCCGGCCTGGTCGGCCAGAACGTTGGCATAAGTCCGGCTGGCAGGCGTGAAGTCGTAGCCAGCTTTGGATGGCGTCACCACCCCCGACCAGTTGTACGAGACAGTAAATGTATAGTTGCCACTGCTATCGGCGATTGCCGTCTTTGTGATGCCATCAACATAGCTGAGCGTTGCCTCGCCCGCCCCAGCGTTGCCTGAGATGGTGTAAAAGATGGGGGTTGCTGAGTAATCTTGCCCAGCCTGGTCTGCCAGAACATTGGTATAAGTTCGGCTGGCAGGCGTGAAGGTGTAGCCCGACTTAGATGGCGTCACCACGCCCGACCAGTTGTACGGTACGATAAGTGTATAGTTCCCGCTGCTATCTGCAACGGTAACGGCCAGGCCATTTTGATAATGCTGCTGGATGTCAGCATCGGTCAGCGCTTCGTTGAAGACTGCGACTTCATCAATCAGGCCGTGGAAGTACCTTGGGAATTGACCTTCTGGTGAAGCGCCAATGTAAACCGGGGTGGAGCCCGTCCAGAGTGTGCCGATCGCGGACTGGGAATTCGCCAGCACTCCGTTCACGTACAGCTTCACCGCCGCGCCGTCATACGTGCCGGCCAGGTGATACCACTGATTGGTTTGCAGAGGCTGCGAAGCACCCCCATAGATATTCCCATTGATGCCCACATAAAATATTGCCGGGCCAGATCTTAGAAGCCCCAGGTAATAATTGTGGCTGTCGGGGCTCGAATCTCTCCACTTGGCAATGATCGTGTTTTGATCGCCGCCGCCAAATGCGCTGATCTTTACCCAAGCTTCGACCGAGACTTGGTCTAGAATGGTCAGGTTGGCCGCATCAGGGATGGTCACAACATTGCCATCAAAACTCAGCGCACTGCCAATCCGCCCTGGAACCCAGGCAGCCCCGGAGATGGTTCCCTGGTTCCCGTCCGCAGAATCATTGACCGAGGTTCCACTACCCTCATCAAACTTCCAGTAAGAAACAATGTCACCCGTGCTGAGCATCGCCCTGCCCAC
>CAZVRZ010000103.1:0-15553 GCA_964629965.1 uncultured Anaerolineaceae bacterium | reverse complement strand
CATCAAACTTCCAGTAAGAAACAATGTCACCCGTGCTGAGCATCGCCCTGCCCACTCCGGCGTTACCTGAGATGGTGTAGAAGATTGGAGCTGCCGTATAATCCTGCCTGACCTGGTCGGCCAGAACGTTGGCATAAGTCTGGCTGGCAGGTGTGAAGGTGTAGCCCGCTTTGGAGGGCGTCACCACCCCCGACCAGTTGTACGAGGTGGTAAACGAATAGTTCCCGCTGCTATCAGCGGTGACAGTTTTCAGTGTTCCATCTGTGTAACTAAGCATTGCCCCACCCAGCCCAGCATTGCCTGAGATATCCGGGATCGATTGAATAATTACATTGACCGAGATGTGGGCTGTTTCGCCAGCGGAATCTGAAACCTGGACAACAAACGTATCAACGCCATAGTAATTGGAATTGGGTGTGTATAGGATGACTTCTGCTGCATCCTCACCGCTGGCGCTGGCCGTACCGTTCTCTGCCGGGCTGCTGATACTCCAGGTCAGGGTGTCGCCCTGGTCTGCGTCAGTGGCATGCAGGATCAGGTTGAAAGGCGTTGGCGAGCCATCTTCATCCATTGTTACGGTAACGGATGCACTTTCTGTAATGACCGGCCCATCGTTCACCGGCGTCACATCGATTGTCAACGTGTCCGCTGTCGGATCTAGATTTTCCCCCCCATCGGCTGTTCCGCCATCATCTTCCACTTGGAAAGTAAAACTCGTATACGGAGCGCCATTGGCGTTTGGTGCAGGGGTGAAGGTTAGCTTGCCGGCAGTGATTTCCGTGACCGTTACGAGCTGCCCGGCCGAGACAATAGCCCCATCAAGTTTTAGCGTTCCTTGCCCTGCCAGGGTTGTAACCTGCACCCGGTTGAAGTTGTTTGCCGGGCTGTCGTCCGGGTCGCTAAACCCAAAATTCGTCGTCGTGAAGGCATAATCCGTATCCTCCAACGTGGTTACAGTTTGATCCGTCCCTGCGGGTGGATCGTTGACCGTTGCTACCCGCACGGTGAATTGCTGGCTCTCCGTATTCACATTCGGCGATGTACCGCTGCCATCATCGGTCGCCGTCACCGTCATTGTCACCACACCGTAGGCATTTGCCAACGGGGTGAATTTGAGTGTGCCGGTTGCAAACAGGGGATTATAAGTCACAGTGGGGTGTGGGAGGATACCCGGCGCCGATGAAGTCGCGGTCACTACCAGAGTTTGAGACAGATCCGGATCGCCATCGTCAAACTCACTCAGGTTCACAGTTTGTTCGGCCGCGTCCTCATTGATCGTTCTATCCTCCGGCTGGACAAAAGTTGGCGCATCGTTGACTGGATTGACGGTAACGCTCACCGGAATGGTATCCGTAGTGATCCCGTCCGATACTTGCACGACAAAGGAATCCAGCCCGCTGTAATTGAGTTCCGGGATGTAAGTAATGGCTTTCGATACGCCAACACCGCTGGCGCTGGCCGTTCCGTGTTCTGCCAGGCTGCTGATATTCCAGGCGAGTGTATCACTCACATCTGGGTCGTAGGCGTGCAAAGTCAGGTTGAATGGCGCCCCTGAGCCATCTTCGTTCATTGTAACGGATGTTGAGTTTCCTTCTGTGATAATCGCTGCATCGTTGATCGGCTTGACGACAACGTTGATCGAGATGTATTCCGTGGCGCTCGCGTCTGCGATTTGCACTACAAAGGAATCCGGTCCGTTGTAATTGAGATTCGGAGTGTAATTGATGGTTTTGGATGTTCCTGTGCCACTGACGGTGGGTGTGCCGTGGGTGGCCGGCGTGCTGATGCTCCAGGTCAGGGTATCGTTATTCCAATCCCAGGCGTGCAGCATTAAGGCAAAGGGGATTGGCGAGCCATCTTCAGACATAGTCAGCGCCTGCGAGCTGCCCTCGACAATTTCCGGCCGGGGATCGAGTTGGCCGTATAATGGGTGTCCCCAGCAGGCCGGGACATAATTGCCTGTACCATCGTTCTTCAGCCCACAGGTGTGGTCATACTTTGTGTTGACCTGGATGAACTCTCCGGAAGGCGGCGTGGCTTCTCCCCATACACTACTGCCCCAGCAAAGTACAGTGCTGTCGCTCTGGATTGCACAGCTATGATCATATCCCGCGCTGACCTGGGTAAACGTCCCAGCAGGCGGCGTGGTCTGGTTGAAACCCCAACCCCAGCAGGCCAGCGTGCTGTCGCTGCGCAAACCACAAGTGTGATAATGCCCGGCGCTAACCTGGGTGTATATCCCAGTCAGCGGCGTAGCCTGGCCATAACCATCACTACCCCAACACACAATGGCGCCATCGCTTTGCAGCCCGCAAGTATGATAAAACCCTGCGCTGACCTGGGTGAAGATTCCGGCCGGCGGTATGGATTGACCGTAATGGCGATCTCCACTCATGCCGGCTCCCCCGGCACCCCAGCATATCACTGTGCCATTGCTTTTAATACCGCAGGAGTGAAAGCTCCCTGCGCTGACCTGGATGAAGGCGCCGGAAGGCGGTGTGGCCTGTCCAAATTCATTCCATCCCCAGCATGCCACAGTGCTGTCGTTCTTAAGCCCGCAGACGTGGTTTTCTCCCTCGTCGATCTGAATAAATGTGCCGTCCGGTATGGTGGATTGTCCATAGTAATCGGAGCCCCAGCAGGCCACCGTGCCATCATTCTTCAAGCCGCAAGAATGGTAATTTCCCACACTGATACGTTCCACATACACAGCAGGCGGCGGAAGAGTGCTGAAGCTCCACCAGGCTCCTCCATTTGCGTAGGTTGTGATCACGCTGACGGCGCGTACCTGCCAGGAGTAGGTTGTGCTGTAAGCTAACCCGGTAATTTCAACGCTGGTAGTGATGCCCGCATTCACCCAACTCCCATCGCAGATCTGGTCATTGGTTTGATCGTAGCAGTATTCGTAGCGCAGCGCACCACTGCTGCTATCCCAGTCCAAACCGAGATCAGTGGGTTGGCCGATAAGCCCGTCGGTAGGGCTGCTCTTGTTGAAGGCTTCCAATGTGGTCAGGCTGGTCTGCAGGCTGAGATTGCCGCCGCTGCCGGCATAATCTGCCACTTCAATATGATAAACCTGCCCGGCAGCGACAGAGACATGTAGTTGAGATTGAAAGCCGCCGCTGTCATCGTTGCACCCAACAGAAGCCAGGCTGCCCCGGCTACCGCTCCAAACACCCAATACGGTGTCGTAGTTGCTGCCAAGGGTATCCACGTTGAGCATGCCTGAAAACGAAGGCGTAAATTGGTACCAAACCGTGTTATATCCTCGGCTGGTCGCGCAGGAAAGGATCGGATCATCAGAAGCGCTGGTTGCGCGGGTAGTGTTCACGGTATGGGTATAAGGGGCAGTCGCGATCACTTCTGTAGAGTCAAAATCATCGTTGGCTGGGCGCTCATACTCGGTGGTGAAAGACCACCACTCTGCTGCATCGGCGTACCGGTCTCCATAGGTATTGTGAGAACGCACCTGCCAATAGTAGGTGGTCACATAACTAAGCCCGCTCAGGTTCACGCTTGAGGTGAGCCCTGTGCTCACCCAACTGCCATCACAGGTGTCATTGTCGGTTTCATCGAGACAGTATTCGTACAAACTGCCATTGTTTGCGATCCAGCTCAGAGTAGGAGATGTGACGATCCCAGTAATCTCGCTGGTGGGGCCGCTCTTGGCAAACGGCCTGGGTAGCCGGGCCGAGCTGACTGCTGCCCCCGCATCTACCATGCCGCTGCCGCACAGGGCAGTGGTGCAGGTGCTGCCTTCCGGAAATGCCCTGGCGGTGGTTTGCAAAATTTCCAGCACCTGATCGGGGGTCAAGCCGGGGTCAATCGAAAGCATCAGGGAGACAACCCCGCTGATATGGGGCGCAGCCATGCTGGTTCCCTGGTAATATGCATAGGTATCGGCAGCAGGTCCTTGGGCCCCAATATTTAAAGTGGATAAAATACCATTCGGATCATTGGTAGAACTTTGTGCGCCGCCGGGAGCACTGATCTCTACTGTTGTACCATAGTTGCTGTAATAGGCGCGCGAACCCAGCCGGTCGGTGGCCGCCACTGTGATCACGCCATCGCAATTGGCAGGCAAGTAGCTGCCAGCGTCGGCGCTATCGTTGCCAGCCGAAACGACCACCACCGCGCCAGCCAAGTTGATCTCATCGACAGCATTCTGGAATGTGGAGTCGCAGCCTCCTGGCCCGCCCAGGCTCATATTGAGTACCTTGGCCGGGTTCGCATTGACCGGAACGCCCGTCACCGATAAGCCCGCTGCCCAGCGCATGCCATCCGCGATATCCGAAAGGTAACCGCCGCACTTACCCAAAACACGCACAGGTAAAATTTTTGAGTTCCAATTGATGCCTGCCACACCCAGAAAATTGTTGCCGGTGGCCCCAATCGTTCCGGCAGTATGGGTGCCATGCCAGGAGCTGTCGCTTGCCGGACAACCGGCAAAGTAACCTTCCGCGCTTTCATAAATCGTTATCCAGTCTCCGGGGTCGCTGGGGTTGCTGTCCCGCCCACTGTAATCATTGGCCACTGCCGAATCGAAAATGAAATCATACCCGGGTACTATACGCCCGCTCAGATCGGCGTGGTTGGTGATGCCGGTGTCAATCACTGCCACCACAATGCTGGCAGATCCGGTGGTGATATCCCAGGCGGCGGGAGCGTTAATCCCGTAAGTCTGATAGTAATGCCACTGATTCGGATATTCGGGATCGCTGGGGGTAAGCGTATGGTAGAGGATTTGGTCCGGTTCAGCATACGCCACTTCGGGTAAACTCATCAATTGTGCGCTGATGGCCTGCACTTCATCCAATGGCAAGCGTTCTGGCAGGCGCAAAACAAATGCTTTCCCCGACATTTCGCGCACATATTGTAGAGATACGCCGGCAGCATCACTTAAACGGAGCAATTGATCGGCTTGCTGTGAGGTCAAGAGATCTCTGGCTGCCGGTTTATATTTAATGATGATACGGTTGGTGGGGATCTCCAGCGCCTCATCCTGTGCTTGAGATGAATTTTTTGCATCATCTTGGGCGAGCTGAGTGATCCCTTCCTTGGCTGCCAGGGCAGTATTTGTACCTGGGATAACGCCAGATCCGCCAATAGCGAACACCAGCGCAAGAACAGTGCTGTACACCAGTACATTCGAATGGGTTTTGATCATATCGGCATCTCCGAATACAACCCTATTCTATAAATATTCTTGGAACGCATCTTCCGTTCCACCGGTCAATCATCACGGCTTCCAACTTGCTTTCGCTCCCCCTATGCAAGGCTTACGCCTATTATCGCGCCAAATGTGATGGAAATGTATGCCACATTCGCAAGCACCATCGGATACGCTTACTTCATCAACGCACTTTAGCTTTACGATCTCAGCCTCCTCCAACTAATCGTTCCAGAACCAGAACGGCATGAGGCTGAATTCATTAGCAATACATACATTCCTGAATAACCGCCCGCGAAAATCCACGGCGGCAAAAGTCACTGTTAGTGCAAACGCGTTCGATGTCAGCGGATGCATTGCGGGCATCGATTAACGCTTCACATCCTGCCACGAATCTACCATCTTCTGCCATCACACGCAAATCACACTGGGGATGGCAGGGTGCGTGAACATATCGACAATGGTGAAGCCTTTCTCCAGGGGAAGGCGCGGCATGAGATCTCCGGTCAGATCAAAGTGCCGAGCACACAAAGACAATTTAACCTGGAATCCGAAGCGTTCAAGTACTCTGCCCTCAGCTATCTGAAGTTCAGTGATCTCGATTGAGAAGGGAGCATCCCGGTCACGCCAAAGTCTGCGACGGACATTCGGAATAGTTCCTATGTGTGGTCTTCATTTACCCCTTGCCTGATACCAAATAGTTCGAATGGATCTGTTCGCAGCCGCTCTTCATAAATACCTACCACCGGCTTGGCTCGAAAAAGCATACAATCTGCCTTCCCAATCTTTCCGCGTCGGATCAACCCTCGCCGTTCTGCTTCCGTGCGTACTTTGCCCCAGGCGTCTTCATCGGGCGGTTTCTGGGGATCGTGGTATTCGACACACCATTGATCTTTTGGGTAATCTTGCTGTATTTCTTGTGGCAATTGGAAGTATTCGAGTATCTGCTTTGGCCATTCCACTTTCCCTTCTGCCGTATGCATGCTTGAACACCGGTTGATATCTACGCCCAGCAAAAGCACCCAGCCATTGATGGAAAGCAGGTATTCATAACCTTGACTATGTAGCTGCGCATGATGCCCCCAGGCGCACACCCGATGGATGCCTTTGCCAAGGACAGTATTTGGCCAATGACGGAATGTATCCGAAATGATCCCCATGCCCGTTTTGCAATCCTCGTTTTCGCTGTAGAAACGAACTTTGGCAGTGATTCCCCTGTCTTTTTCTTCGTCCGTCAAAAGCAGCGGCAAGCTAACCGGGTACGCAGACATGACGATTGCACCCTCTTCTCTCACTACTTCGATGATGGCCTGGATGACGGTGGCTGCGCCCCCTTCTACCAACCCAAAGCTGCTCAAGGAGCTGTGAACTTCTACTGCCCATCCTGGTTCAAGTCCCAGGTTTTTGAGCCCTTCGATAATATTTTTCTTAGTTAGCGCTTCTTGCATAGGTGTGGCTCCTCTCTTTAGTTATCCCCGCTATTATACCGATCTTACCAAAGATTCGGAATCAAACGATAGGGCACGTGCCGTTGATATTCTCGATAGCCAGGCAGGCTCTGTTCCAGGAACCCGTCTTCGTCCCACGCCTTGACCATGTAGGATATCGCAATGATACCCACTGCCAGCAGGTTCCACCACGTCGAGAACACGAATCCCAGGCCCATGTACATTAAAATAGCAAAAGTGTAAATGGGATGCCGGACAACGCCATAAGGTCCCTGATCCACCACCTGGTGATCCTGGATCAGGCTCGTTTCTGCAGTCCAAAAACGGCCCAGGTAATGGCGGCAGTAGAAGGTACCGCCGATACCTAGCACGGTTAGCCCACAGCCCACGGCAGCAGCCGCTTCACTTTTCAGCAGATGCGCTTCCAATTGTCCAAGGCACGCCAGCGACCCTGTGATTGCCACAATAAATGCAAGCAGCGCCATCACAATGATCAGCGCCGTATCAAGGCGTGAATTCGCTAATTTTACAGAGCTGCTGATATCGTGCAGCACTTTTTGCCCGCCTTGCCAATAGATGATAAGCCAAGAGGCGAAACAGATCAGGGTAAACCAGCGTACGGCAGGGATTAGAATCACAAGCATATTACTCACGCTAGATATCTTCAATATCAACCAATCCGTAGCGGATGGCAGCGATGGCTGCCTGGGTACGATCAGACACACCCAGTTTCTTAAAGATATCACTGGTGTAATTACGCACAGTTCCCTCGGTGAGATACAGCTGTTGGGCGATATCAACGTTGCTCAACCCTTGCGCCAACAATTTAAGCACCGCATATTCGCGTTCGCTGAATTGAAAATTTGAAGGGGGCTTTTTGGGTCTTGTCTGGCTGGTGTAACCTCCCAACACTTTGCCTGCCACGTTCGGATCCAAGTAGGTTTTCCCCGCTGCCGTACCCTTGATCGATGCAATCAGTTCTGCAGGCGGCGTATCCTTTAGCAAGTAACCGGCTGCCCCGCTGCGAATGGCATCGAAAAGCCACTCATCATCATCATAGGTTGTCAGGATGAGTACATAGATCTGCGGATACTTTTCCCGGATCTGGCGCGTCGCAATAATGCCATTCATCAGCGGCATTTTTAGATCCATCAGCACCACTTCGGGCCTGGCTTTGGGGATTAATCCAAGCACTTCAACACCGTCATGGGCCACGCCAACCACTACAATTTCGGGGTCCCGGCTCAGGATCTTGGTCAACCCTTCGCAAACGATCAATTGGTCATCACATATCAATACTCTGGTCATTGCGATTCCCTTCATCGGGCAGCACTTCAACCGAAAGCCGGATCGTTGTTCCCTGCCCGGTTTGGCTGCGCACATCGAACATTGCGCGGATTTCCGCTGCCCGTTCTCGCATTCCTTGCAAGCCAAGTTTGTCCTCGAGGCTGACTTCTTCGAGATCTACCCCCACACCATTATCGCTGATGATCATCTGCAGGCAGTGCTCTTCTACTCCCAGGCGCAGCCTCACCTGGCTGGCATTGGCATGCCGAACGATATTCTCCAGGCTTTCCTGGGCAATGCGGTAAATACACTGCTCCGCGTCCGGCGGCAGATCGGGGATGGTATTGGTAATATCTAGCGCCAGGATAAATCCTGCCCTGGAAGCAGCATCCTGAGCCAGGTTGCGTATGGCAATCGCCAATCCTAGATCCTCCAATGGCAGAGAGCGCAGATCTTTTAATGCCCGGCGCGTCTCATTCAGTCCAGCGCGTGTGTATTCCAACGCCTGGTCCAGCATACCCAAAACCTCTGTTTGCTCTGATGATAACATCAGCTTGATCGCTTCCAGGTTGACGGCTTGCCCGCTCAGAGTGTGAGCCAATGTATCGTGAATCTCACGTGCCAGGCGGTTGCGTTCCCGGCTGACAGCGAGCTGTTCCAGCGTATCTGCGTGCCGGCTGAGCTTATAGTTGGCCCGAATGAGCGCTTTGCTCTGCGCCTCCTGTGTCGCGACCAGGTGAGAAACAACCTGCCCTACGGTACCGAAGGCAAAGGCACGGATCAGTGGCAGTCCCAGGATGGAAAGATCTTCGAGATCGATTGTTCCCAATACCGGATATAGCACGCCCAACTCCACCAGGGCGATGATCACGGTAAAAGCTAAAACATAAATGAAACCGTACTGCCAGGCAATCAATGCCAGTGGTACGATCAAGATGGGGAATAACAGCCAGCCTCTGACCATTACCAGGGGTAGATCCCTTTCGATTGGTTCAGCCAGGTAAAACAGGTTGCTGAATATGGGTACCACCATTGCAGCTAACAACGCAATAGGCAGATACAAACCTTTGAGTTTGCGCTGCAGCCAATTCCACGACAAGTATATGAATAACACAACGTTCGTCGCCAGGTTGAGGTAAAGCTGCATCTGGGAAGAGTTGTCGATCTCACCGCTTGAGAGGGCGATCAAGATCACTAGAGAGGCAAAATAGCCCATGGCTACTCCAGTGAAGTAGCGGAAGATTCGCAATAAGCCCGGTTGGATCGATGTTTTCACCATTTCATCATAACATAAGTGCTATGTTGTTTTTACAATGAACTGACCAGTGGTGTCAAATCCATGACACCTGTCACCCATTCTATGACGCATGTCAACCTGGCTCATGGCACATCGCACCTAGCTCGCCAGGTGTGAGGAAGATATAACAGGGAGTGCGCTCTGGGATCGGTCTTGCATGTACTACCCTGCTCTTGCCGAAAATATTTCCCCCCTGCGCTTGGATGGCTTTCCATGGAAACAGGTATGCTCACATCCGGAGTAATTGAAGCCCAAGCGGTGATTTTGGCCGCAGAAATCTGCAAACAGTATCCTTCTCAGAAGAAGGGCCCTGCTGTTTCAGGATTCAACCTTTCCATTCCCAAGGGACAGCTTTTGGGCCTGGTCGGCCCCGATGGCGCCGGCAAAACCACCACGCTGCGCATCCTCTCCACCGTGATGAACCAAACCAGCGGTCGTGCCTATGTGATGGGCTATGATGTTCGCTCCCAAGCCGAAAAAGCGCGCCAGCATATTGGTTATATGCCGCAAAATTTCAGCCTTTACCCTGATCTGAGTGTCATCGAGAATCTAAATTTCTTCGCCGATATCCACCGGGTCAAGGGCAGCCGCAAAAAAGAGCGCATCGAGGAAATGTTGTCTTTCACTCGCCTGGAGCGGTTTCAGAGCCGCCGGGCAGGCGCTCTTTCTGGCGGTATGAAGAAAAAGCTGGCCCTGGCCTGCGCGCTGGTTCACGATCCGGCCGTATTATTGTTGGATGAGCCTTCTACCGGTGTTGACCCGGTATCGCGTCGCGAATTGTGGGTTATCCTGGCTGATGTAGTCCACCAGGGCGTGACCGTTCTGGTCAGCACACCTTACATGGATGAGGCGGAGCGCTGTCACCAGGTGGGCATGCTCTACGCCGGGCGCTTGTTGGTCAGCGGCGCCCCCGAACAATTAGCTGCTCAACTGCCCTTCGAGATCATCGAAGTCAAAGCCAAGCCGCGCAAAGCCATGCGCCAGATTGTCAGCGAAACGCCCAGTATTTTACAATGGCGCCCGGTGGGAGATCGTTTAAGACTGGCTGTTGCCAACCACAATGGCGACGCCCAGCGGGTGATTGATACGCTGAACGACCGTTTCCAACAGTCTGATCTGGATGTTCGCCTGCTGCGTAAGACTCGACCTTCGATGGATGATGTCTTTGTTCACCTGGTAGACGAGCAGCGGAGCGCCTCATGAGTCCAACTCAGCACGCGATTGAAACTCAGCTTCTCACCAAGAATTTCGGCAGCTTCACTGCCGTTAACCAGGTGAGCTTCTACGTGCCCGAAGGGGAAATCTTTGGCTTGCTGGGGCCGAACGGCGCCGGCAAAACGACCACCATCCGTATGCTTTGCGGCATCATGTTGCCGAGCAGCGGGCAGGGTCATGTACTCGGCTTCGATATCGCCAAACAACCCGAAGAAATTAAAAAACGCATTGGCTATATGTCGCAAAAGTTTTCCCTCTACAATGATCTGACGCCAGGAGAGAATCTGAATTTCTATGCCTCGATCTATGCAGTGCCGCGTGCTGCACGCACTCGCCGGGTGGCAGAGTTGATCGAGATGGCAGGATTGGGCGAGCACCAGAAGAGCCTGACGCGCAACCTGTCCGGCGCCTGGCGGCAGCGTTTGGCGTTGGCCTGCGCCATTGTCCACAGCCCACCGATGCTTTTTCTAGACGAGGCGACTGCCGGGGTAGACCCGGTCTCGCGTCGTGAATTCTGGGATCTCATTTACCGCATGGCTGGAGAAGGGGTGAGTGTGGTTGCCACGACTCACTACATGGATGAAGCCGAGTATTGCAACACGATCGGCATGATGTATCGCGGCGAGATGATTGCTCTGGCCTCCCCCGACACGTTGAGAGAGAGTTTGCCTGGCACCCTTGTCCAGGTGGATTGCGATCGACCTATCCAGGCCAGGGAAATCCTGGTTGATCTACCCGGTGTGATCGACGCCTCGGTGCATGGCGTGCAGGTGCACGTTTCACTTGAAACGACAGGCACACAAATAGAGGCAAGCATGGATGCTGTCAAGAATGTCCTCACCCAGGCCGGCCTCGCCGTAACCCAGATGGAGATCATTTTGCCATCTCTTGAAGATGTATTTATCCATATGGTTGAAAAAAGCCGTGCGGATGTAGAACAGGATAAGAACACGCCTGCCTTGGGCACAACAGAAGGAGCCTGAACATGGAACGTTTGTGGACCATTATGCGTAAAGAGCTTTATCATATCTGGCGTGACCCACGCACGCTGGGTTTGATCCTGCTCTTGCCGGCGATGCTATTGATCTTGTTGGGTTATGGCATTTCGGGAGAGAGAACCAGCATCCCCATGGCGATCGCCGATTTCTCGAAAACCGATGCCAGCCGGCGTTACATCGAATATTTCACTGCCAGTGATGATTTTAAGTTGGCTTACGATGTTTTGAGCGAAGATGAAATTCTCACCTTGATCGATCAGAGCTTGGTAGATGTTGGCTTGCTGATCCCTGAAGATTTCGGACGCAGCCTGGATACCAACCGGGCCACCACCGTGCAATTCTTCATCAATGGATCTAGCGACCCTGCCGATGTACAAACAATCCAGCTCAAGATCGCCTCGATCAGCCAGGTTGTTTCTCAAAATATCCTGGTCGAACAGCTCAGTATCAGTCCACTGGCCTCCAGCTTGAGCAACCCCATCGATGCTTTCACGAAAACGCTCTACAACCCGAACGGCGACCAGAAACTGTTCATGATCCCCGGCCTGATCCCGATCATTTTACAAGTCCAGGCGCTGCTCTTGTCCACTTTGGCAATCGTCAAAGAACGCGAGCAGGGTACCATGGAACAATTGATCGTCACCCCGATCAAATCCTGGGAACTGATGTTAGGAAAGATCATTCCCTATTTGCTAGTCAGCGTATTCAATCTGTTTGCTCTATTAGGATTAGCCAAGCTGCTCTTCAACGTGTCTATCGCAGGCAGTTTCTGGGATTTAGTCGGGTTGAGCCTGGTGTTCATCGTGGGCTCGCTGGGTATGGGCGTGTTAATTTCCAACCTGGCTCAATCCCAAATGCAGGCCATTTACCTGGCAGTCTTTGTGATCCTCATCCCCGCCATCATTCTCTCCGGGCTGCTTTTCCCGCGAGGCAATATGCCCCTGGTTACCTATTGGTACAGCGAGCTTTTACCGGTGACACATTACCTGGAAATCACTCGTGGCATCATTGTCCGCGGCATCCAGGCCAGCTTGCTATGGTGGTCCTCAAGCTTTCCTCTGCTCGTGCTCAGCGTGTGCTATTTCATTGCCAGTGTGCTAGCTTTCCGCAAGCGCATCTAGACATTAAAGCAATAACCATTTTTTGACAAACAAAGATTTTAACGGGAGATATAACGTGAAACAGAAAACCATAACCTCGATTTTGATCATCTTCCTCCTGGCAGCGCTTAGCTCATGCGCCACATTGAATAGTAATGTGGAAGATGAAGGGTTAACTGCATCCGGCGCCTTTGCCACCGACCATATTCGCGTCGCCCCCGAAATTGGCGGCAAAGTACTTTCCGTCCAGGTTACCGAAGGTGATACTGTTCAGGCTGGCGATGCGCTTTTCGCCCTGGACAATGAAATACTACAGGCGCAGGCTGAGCAGGCCCGGGCTGCCGTTGACCTTGCCAATGTATCCCTGCAAGCCGCCAATGCCCAGTTGGCAGGCGCTCAGGTGCAATATGACCTGGTTGTCCAGCAAGTTCGCCTGGGCGATTTACAGAATCGCGCCGCTGCCTGGACTGTACCCGCCTCGGATGAATTCGACTTGCCCACCTGGTATTTTGAGAAAAGCGAAATGCTAGCGGCAGCTCAGGTCGAAGTAGCCGCGGCTCGCCAGGATCTTGAGACTGAGCTGGCCAACCTTGCAGAAGAATTGAAGGATGCCAGCAACGAAGATTTTGTCGAGGCCGAGACGCGCCTGGCCGAGGCCCAAATGGCCTACAATATTGCCGATCAAACCTTGCAGCAGGCAAAATCTGCGCTTGATAAAGATTCCTTAGAAAACGCTGCTCAAAAGCAATTGGATGCCGCCCAGAGCGATCTGGACGCCACGCAATTGAAATATGATCGCATGTTGAGCACCTCTGCTGCCGAAACAGTTCTTGAGGCGCGTGCCCGGGTTGCGGTGGTGCGCGCCCGTCTCAACCATGCGCTCGACACCGTGAGCAGCCTGCAAACGGGTGAAGATTCGTTGCAAGTGGAAGCTGCTCAATCTGCTGTTTCTCAGGCCGAATCGGCGGTTTCCCAGGCCGGTGCAAATTTAGCCCAGGCGCAAGCCGCCTTGAACCTGGTCGAGCTGCAGCTCAAGCGCTGCGTGGTTACTGCCCCCGTGGCTGGCAGCATTCTCTCGCTCAATGCGGAAATCGGCGAGTTGATCTCTGCCGGCAGCGTTGTACTGACGATTGGGCAGTTGGATGAGGTTAACCTGACTGTCTATGTTCCTGAAAACCAATATGGACGAGTGAGCATCGGGCAGGATGTTTCTGTTTCAGTCGATTCTTTTCCCGGCAAGGTTTTTACCGGCCAGGTGAAAACGATTGCCGATGAGGCTGAATTTACCCCGCGCAATGTGCAAACCGTGGAGGGCCGCCAAAGCACAGTCTATGCTGTGAAGATCACCCTTCCAAACCCCGATCACGCTCTCAAACCCGGCATGCCGGCAGATGTGGATTTCAACATGCCCTGATAATTTCCGAGCCTGTTAGAGAAGCCCGCGGTGGCGAGTTGTACTCAACTCAGTTGTACTCAACTCAAGGAGCGCTGATTTCGACCACGCCGGTCTCTAAAGCATAATACGCCCCCACGATTTTAAGCTCATTTTTATGAAGGGCTGCCGCCAGGATGGGTGAATGCTTCAACCGGTTGATGGTCATTTCTATATTGATCCTGACAGCTTCTTCGACCAGCTCGCCGGCCTTATACCTGGCTTCTTCTACAGCCGGGCGGATGCTTTGGATCAGTGTGCGGATATCGCCCTCAGCAGAGGCATGCTGTTCCATGATCTCAATGGTCGCCTTAACTGCCCCGCATTGTTCGTGACCTAATACCACCAACAGCGGAATATGCAATTCATCTGCCCCAAACTCAATGCTGCCAAGCACTGCCTTATCGATCACCTGGCCCGCGGTGCGAATAACAAACAGATCTCCCAACCCGCAATCAAAAATTATTTCGGGCGGCACCCGCGAGTCCACGCAGCCCAAGATCATCGCCAAGGGTTTTTGTCCCTGAACCACCTCTGCTCGGCGGCTTGCCGTTGCGTTGGGATGAACTGCTGCGTTGTTAGCGTATCGTTGGTTGCCTTCGAACAATCGTTGTAAGGCTTCATCTGCCAGGTGAGTAGTCATCATTGCATCAGTCTCCTTTTGCTCTAGCGTGGCATCCAGCGTCACCCGCCACCGGGAAGCCGGACAATTCCACCGCGTTGCGCCACAGTATCCCCTCTCGCACGGCTGCTGTAACGGATAATTGCTCGATCATCTCGATATGGTCCGCCTGGCTGCACAACGCATAATCTATCTGGCACATTTGCCGCTGCCAACGTTCAAACGATGGTCCCAAACAAAGAACCTATCACCGCCGTAATTACCATAGCCAAGGCTCCCCAAAAAGTCACCCGTCCGGCCCCAACCACGATATTCGCGCCGCCTACCCTGGCGGCCAAACCTCCCATGAGCGCCAGGAACAACAGCGAGCTGCCCACCACCAGCGGGATCATGCTAGAGGCTGGGCTGATCAGAACCATCAGGAGAGGTAAGGCAGCACCCACAGCAAATGTGGCCGCCGAAGCCAGAGCCGCTTGAATGGGACGTGCAGTATGCATCTCAGATAATCCCAACTCGTCTCGAGCGTGAGCCGCTAGCGCATCACGCGCCATCAACTGATTAGCCACTTGCTGGGCAAGCCCAGCCTCCAGCCCTCGTTCCACGTATATCGCTGCCAATTCTTGGCGCTCCGCCTCGATATCCGTTTTTAACTCATTCCGCTCACGTTCCAGATCGCCTTTCTCAGTGTCCGCTTGAGAGCTAACAGAAACATATTCACCCGCAGCCATTGACATTGCACCGGCCACCAGCCCGGCAATCCCGGCAATTAATACATCTCCCCGCGCCACTTGCGCAGCGGCTACGCCTACCACCAGGCTGGCTGTGGAAACAATACCATCGTTTGCACCTAAGACAGAAGCTCGTAACCATCCGATGCGTTCTGCATAGTGTCGTTCAACATGGATCCTGTGCATGTTTGTTTTCTCCTCGGGATTCTAACTGTTTCCGTTCTCTGTAGAGACGCAAAATTTTGCGTCTCCCTTC